>JAZRQG010000202.1:0-10637 GCA_045649625.1 Acutalibacteraceae bacterium | reverse complement strand
CTCCCACCACTTGATCAACGGTTTTCCACTGCAACCGACCTTCGGTATGCAGCTGCCATACTAAGTCGTATGCGAGGCGTGCTTTTTGCGAATAGGTGTATCCGCCCGGCCACAGATCGGCAAGGTCACCTAATTTGCCTTCTAAGCTATCGAAGATCACCGGTGCTTCGTCGGATTGGAGCAGCGTCTCAAGGTATTCGTAGCTCTTGCGGTAGATGGCGGGAGTCAGCTCGCTGACCGGCTCGACGTCGATCTTATACGGACTAATATCAATGCCGTTTTGCGACACCGCTACGCTGTGGAACAGCGGCAGGTCAAATGCTTTGGCGGCGAGGGCTTCCGGATACGCAAAGCGGGTGGTAGCGATATAACTTTCATCGTTTTCCATCACCGCGGTCATGGCGCGGGTGGTACGCAACAGATGAATGTGATCGGGATCGTACTCGGTGAGGAACACCGTCACGTTATCACCGTACATTCTGGTGCTGGTGAGTGCCATGGCTTCGGCGGGGCTTTTGCCTTGCTTGAGATAATAGTCCACCAAATGCACACGTACTTCGGCCGGGGTGATATAGTTGCCGTTTGCGAGCATCGGGCTTTCATGCTTGGGGTTTGCGGTTTCGTGCAGGTACTTGACACCATTGTCCTTTAAGAAATTTGCCGCCTCGTCCCACAGGGGGCTGTACTTTGAGCGGGGGGTGTTGCCATTGGTGACAAGGGCGGTCTTGCCGTCCATGGAAATAAAGGGGTGGAACGGTTTTTCCGGATCACCGCCGGCGGGACGAGTGTGCGCGATACCGACTGTGCCGGGAAGACTCAGCACATCGGTTTCGCGAATCAAGGTGTCGACGTCGCCGATTGCCTTGCGGTAATACAGTTTTCCCGCGTGAATAGTGGCAACACCCGTGCTCATGGCACCATCAAAGTACTGTTGACGGCGCAGCATCTCGAGCAAAAGGGGTGCTGCTTGCCTGTTTCCTGCATAGCCTGCAATATTACACATATTGTTCACTCCTTGACAGAATTGTTTTGTTGTTTGAATTTTTCGACGGAACGCAGCACGAAGCGGAATACCACGGTGATGATCACCATCAGTGCGGCGAACGCGATCAATATCGGTTTATAGGAGCCCGTCATATCAAAGCACACATTGACGAGCGGCGCGCCGAGCGCGTAACCCACATAGTTGAGGGCGGCAAAGAGACCTAATATTTTATCATAGGCGATGATGCCGAAGAAGTTGTTGACAAGCAACGGTACCAAGAGCGTTTCCAGGGGAAGCGCTACCGCATACAGAATGGCGAACGCGACGGTTAACACGATACCGTAAGCGGAGGGGTCGGCCAATGCCAGACATAAAAAGGCGGCAACTGACGCAATTTGGCACATCATCATCACGATAGATAAGCCGAAACGGTCGTACATCCAGCCGGTTAAGATCTTGCTGGCGGTCATGGCGAGGGAGCTGATACTGACGACGACGGCAATCAGTTGCGGTGTTAAACCGACATCTTGTAAATGAGCGGCATAGGCTCCCGAAATGCCTTGCAGGCATAAACCCGTCAGCAAGACAATGATGCCGCTGATATAAAAGAACGATTTATGACGGACCTGTGGAAACGGGACACCAATATATACCGTTTCTTGTTTCTTAGGGTTTGTGGCAGAAGGTGCCGATAGCGGTTCTGAGGGGGGGTTGAGCAGAGCAACCACCGTGCCTCCCGTTACGACCAAGACAGCGACTACCAAGAGATAGGAGTTTCGGTAACCGAACGGGTTGCCCGCCTCGTTGATGAGCGGGGTGGCGATGAGCGACGCGACGGTGGCGCCGATTCCGTTTGCCGCGAAGACGATACCGGTATATTTGCCGATGTCTTTGACAAACCAACGGCGAATGATAGAGCTCGCCATGGTGGTTGTCGTGAAAGCGAGTCCAATGCCGAGCAAGGCACCGCCGATGCAAAAGGTGACGATATCCGTTGCAAAGGCATACAGCAGCGTGGAGGCGATCGTTGCCACAAAGCCGATGGCCACCAGTTTGCGGGCGCCGAGGCGCGATAACAACAGACCGAAGAAGAGGTTGGCGACGGCGGTCGCCGCATAGCGGCTGCTGTCATTAAATGAAAACAGTCCGCGCGGAATGCCAACGGCTTCGGTGATGGCGGTGAGGTAAAGGCCCTTGTTGCTGCTGCAAAATCCCAGGCAGACAAACACCATCAAAAAACAGGCACCCAAAACAAACCATTTATATTCAATTTTCAGTTTTTCTTTCATGAAAGGTTTCTCCTAAGGGGGTCACGGCTCAGCCACTTGTCATGTTACTTGTTATATCATGATACCAAATATACCGGCGTTTGTCAATGAATTGATTGACGGGTGGTATAAAATGTGCTATGATGCCAGTTGTTCTGCAAAGGGGGGTGTATCACCTGATGAAAAAACGCGTGTTTTATACGGAAGTTTCGTACGTGCTGGCGCTGATTATCATGGCGTTTGCCGCCGCCTTTACTGAAAAAGCGAATTTTGGTATGTCGATGGTGGTGGCACCTGCGTATATTCTGCATCTCAAGGTGTCAGAGGTGTTGCCGTGGTTTAGCTTTGGTGTGGCTGAGTACGTCTTTCAGGGGGTACTTTTGCTGCTGACGGTTGCGCTCATGCGGCAATTCAAACGTTCCTATCTCTTTTCGTTTGTGACGGCGGTGGTGTACGGCACCTTGTTGGACGGCGCGATGACGGTGATCGCGGCGTTGCCCGACGAAACGTTTTTTATACGGGCGGTGTGGTACGTACTGGGGACGGTGCTGTGCTCGTTTGCGGTATCGCTGTTTTTCCACACGTACTTATCTCCCGAAGCATACGAACTGATCGTGAAAGAGGTTGCCGCCAAATTCGGCTGGAATATCAACAAAGTGAAAACGACGTACGATTGTTTGAGCACGGTGCTCGGCATCGGGTTGTCCTTTTGCTTTTTCGGGTTTGGTGTTTTCGAGGGCGTCAAATGGGGCACCGTTTTGTGTGCGCTCATCAACGGCTTTTTGATCGGGCGGTTTACCAAATTGCTGGAACGCTTGTTTGAATTCCGTAATCGGTTTGAGTTACACAGGTATTTTCGGTAGACGCAGATAAATGAAACATCGGTATTAAAAAAGCGCCCGCAGGGCGCTTTTTTAATTATTTGCTTGCGGTTTCTTTTGCCTGCTTGACAGTTGTTTGATACAGATATTCGGTGGCAAAGCCGAGTTTTGTTACCACGTTTTGTTTGGTGGGATAACAGTAAAATGAGTCGTTTTCGGTAGATATATCCACGCAGTCAAACGGCTTGATGTAGCAGTAATCGTATTCGATGTGCAGGCTGTTGGTCATTACCGGAGTGCGTTGGATGCGGTAATCCTCGCCGTTGTAATGCCCTGTCAGCACGAATCCGTTTTCGGGATCGTGGGTGAGTTTCGCCTTGCCGAGCGGCATAAACCGCCAGCAGCGCGGCAGGGAATAGACCTCCACGTCATCCTCAAAGGCATAGGTGCCGCTTTCGATCTGTTGATGGACTTGTTCGCGTTCCCAGTCGAACCAATCCGGCACATGGGAAAATTCGGTTTCGCCCGAGAGGGCGGATAATGTGCCGTCCTCGTTTAGGTTCCAGCGTTTGCCGCATTCGGTGCAGAAAATCTCGGTTCCCTTGGATGCCATTTTGGATTCGGTCAGGCAATGCGGGCAGTGGTACAGCACCTTATGCAAGCCTTCCGCGCGGAACGGTTCCGTGATGAGGATGTGGTTATCTTTCTGGTACTTATAATCGTCATACGCGAGTGCTTCACGCACCACCGCGTTGATCTCCTCTGCCGACATGGCTTTAACCTGCTCGGCGGTGAGGATCTGCGTCATGGTGGTATGCAGCGGCACCTTGCGTTTTTTGCGGAAATTCCAAAACGGCGAATGCAGATGGTTGCCGTGGTGGACCACCGCGACCACCGGTACTTTGTTCATGCGAATAAGCTTACCGAGCGATTCCGGCATATACGATAAGGTGCCGCAGGGGGAATACCGCGCTTCCGGATACATGGAGAGAATATCCCCGCGCTTGAGTACGCGGTTGATGGATTTGATAAGATGCAGATCCATCGTGAATTTGCGGGTACAGATCGCGCCGATGAGTTCTAAGAGGAACGGACGGCGGTAGTAGCCGTCAATGCTGACAACATTGCTGACACGGTGCGGAAACGTTCCCATTGCCGCGAGTTCAAAGTCGATAAAATACATATGGTTGCTGAGCATCATATACGGCGGCTTTAAGCCGTCCATATTGATTTTTTCCACTTTGTAGTGTTTGCCGATCAAAATAAACTTGCACAGCAGCCAGATCAGATACGTGATGAACTTTGGTTGCCGAATGGGATATTTTGCGGTGTTGTAGCGCTTTTTGTTTTTATAATTAACGTCGATGTTCATACCATCCCTCCATACCCTCTGTGTTAAGTGTACTGGATAAGGGGACAAAAAGCAAGAAAATTCGACTGCCAATTCTTGAATTACGGGAATGAGAGTGCTACAATAAGGTGACGCGACTCATTCGAACTTTGTTTTAAAAAGGTCGATTTTCGCGCATCCTTCGTTAAAATACTCGCGAATACGATAGTATTCGCTGCGTTTTTGCCTTGACTGAACCAAAATCGCCTCTTTTTAAAATCTCCGACCGCAAAGCGAGGGGGCTTCGAGGGATTTTAAGTTCATTCGGGCGAAGCAAGGTTAAGTGTGACAGGATTCGAGTCCCGTCATACTACGCCTTGCAAGATCGAATGGGGTGAAAAGACCCGAAAGCAGCCACTTTGCGGCAAGTTCGAGTGGGTCGTGTCACCTTACCCTGAATGGAGAGGATAGGGCATGGCAGTTGTATGGATCGCACTCAGCGTGATCGCCGCGATCTTGCTTGTTTCGTTTGGGTGCTTTTACATGGCATTTTTTGTGCCGAAGCGGGAAAAGCCCGATGAGGAGTATCCCATCCCGCCGGGGCGGGTGTATGAGCCGTATCGTGACACGATGGTGAAGTGGATGAAAGAGGTGCGCGCACTTACCTTTGAGACGGTCAGCATCACCTCGTTCGACGGGCTCAAATTATGTGGTAAATACTACGAATACGCGCCGGGCGCACCGATTGAGCTGATGTTTCACGGTTACCGCGGCTTGGCGGAACGCGACCTGTGCGGCGGGGTACAGCGAAGCTTCGCGCTCGGGCGCAGTGTGCTGATCGTGGATCAGCGGGCGAGCGGCAGCAGCGAGGGTCGTGTGATCACGTTCGGTGTGTATGAAAGCCGCGATTGCGCATCGTGGGTGGAATTCATGCTTCGTCGGTTTGGTGAGAACGTTCGGATTGTGCTGACCGGTATTTCCATGGGTGCCGCTACTGTGATGATGGCGGCCGGCAAGCCGCTTCCGCCGAATGTTAAGGGTGTGCTTGCGGATTGCGGCTACACCTCGGCACGGGATATTATCAAAAAGGTAATTCGTGACAGGAAGCTGCCTGACTTGCTCGTATATCCGTTCGTGCGTTTGGGTGGCAAGCTTTTTGGCGGGTTTGATGTGGAGGACACACCGCCGATTGAGGTGATGAAGACTTGCAAACTGCCGATCATTTTCTTTCACGGTGAAGACGATGCGTTCGTTCCCTGTGACATGAGCCGTTTGAACTACGAGGCGTGCACCGCGGAAAAGAAGCTTGTGATCGTCCCCGGTGCAGGACACGGACTCAGCTATATACTCGACGGTGATGGATACATCAAAGCCTTGCAGGAGTTTACATTCGGATTATAAAACATGCCGCTGAGCGCCTTTTGCTCAGCGGCATGTTTTGGTTACTGTTTAAACGTAATAAACCGGTAACGATTGAGGATCTGAAAGAAGGTGGCAAGCCGCTCATACAGCGGATGTGCCGCCTCACCGAACTGCTCGTCAACCGCTTTTCCCAAATCGAGAATGGTGGTTTCCCCATCGATCAGCGGCCAGACAAAGCTGCCGTTTTCATCCAAATGAATATAGGTGATTTTCGGTTTTTTGAGCAGTTTTTGGGCGATGCGATTGGCAAGTCCTTTATTCTCGATCTCGAGCGTGACGATGCCCGCTTCATTCGTTGTCCAACCGATGTCGGGGTTTTTCATCGGGACTTTTTCGAGATAATTTTCGCGGATTACTTGTTTACGTCTCATGCTTTATAATCCCGCTTCTTCCAAAGTGAGAATTTGAGAAGCGTCAGAACAATGATCGCAAACAGCACCAAGCCGCCAATATCGGACGCGACCTGCGGGATGCCCAAGCGCGCCGACAGATCAAGGGCTTTATCCAGGCCGAACACGGCGAATACTGCCAGCAGAATACCGACTAAGCCTTCACCCGCGATCATACCGGAGCAGAACAGGATACCGTCATTCACAACGGCAGTTTTGGTCTTTTCGTCCTTGTAACGGATCTTATCCAAGACCAGACGAACCAATCCACCGACCATGATGCACGCGTTGAGGTGTACCGGCAGATAAACGCCGATGGCAAAGGGAAGAACCGGAACACCGAGAACTTCGACCAGTACCGCAATGGCGACACCGATGAAGACGAGATTCCACGGCAGGTTACCTTCCATAACACCTTCGGTAATGAGTTTCATGAGGCCCGCTTGCGGAGCGGGAAGCTCTGTGGAACCAAATTCCCAAGCGCTTGCCAGCAGGTACAGCGTGCCGCCGATGGCGAAGGCAGATGCAACTACACCGATGATCTCACCGATCTGTTGTTTGCGCGGTGTGGCACCGAGCAGGAAGCCGGTCTTGAGGTCTTGTGAGGTATCACCGGCAATGGCACACACAATGCAGATGATGGAGCCGATCGCGATGGCGCTGGTCATGCCGGAAATACCGGTTGCGCCGGTAAATTTGAGAATTAAAGTGGTGAACAGCAAGGTGGCAATTGCCATGCCCGAAACAGGATTGTTACTGCTGCCGACCAAGCCGACCATACGCGAGGAGACCGTGGCGAAGAAGAAACCAAACAGCACCACAATAAACGCGCCGAGCAGGCTGACGGGGATGGCGGGAATGAGCCATACAAGCAGCGTCAGCACCACGATTGCCGGAATGATGACGATGAGGCTGATATCCTTATCTGTACGCTTATCGGATGCGGCACCCGCGCCGATCATACTTTTGATCGCGCCGCTGAAGGTTTTAATGATCAGCGGCAAGGATTTGATCAGGCTGATGATACCGCCGGTTGCCAGTGCGCCGGCACCGATATAGCGGATATACGAGCTCCAAATGGCCGAAGCGCCGCCGCTTTCGAACAGTTCACCGATGGTGACCGTGCCGGGATACATGACAATGCCGGAGCCAAACAGCACGATCAGCGGGATGATGACCACCCAACTGAGCAGACCGCCCGCAAACATATACGACGAAATACGCGGACCGCAGATGTAACCGACGCTCATCACCGCGGGATAGATCTGCGTACCGATCGCACCGGCAAAGCCCTTGACGGCCAGCGTGATCTCGCCGGATACGGCTTTGAGTGCATCAATGATGAACTTGAACAGTGCGGCAAAGCCCATACCGGCAAATACGGTTGAGGCATTGGAGCCACCTTCTTCACCGGCGAGCAGTACCTCGGCGCAGGCTGCGCCCTCGGGATAGGGAAGAACGCCGTGTTCTTTTACGATGAGGGCGTTGCGCAGCGGCACCATAAAGAGCACGCCGAGCAGACCGCCGATGAGGGCGATCAATGTGATTTCTAAAATACCGGGGTTTTCGCCCTTGCCGTCGGCTGCCCAGATGAATAGTGCGGGCAGGGTGAAAATGGCACCCGCCGCGAGCGACTCACCGGCTGAGCCGATGGTTTGGACGATGTTGCTTTCCAAAATCGAATTTTTGCGCATAAGTACGCGGATGACGCCCATGGCGATGACCGCGGCGGGTATGGATGCCGATACCGTCATACCGACGCGCAGGCCTAAATAAGCATTCGCCGCACCGAACACGACCGCCAGTAAAACGCCGACAATGATGGATGTGACCGTGAGTTCCGGCGTGACGCGCTCTGCGGGAATATAGGGCTTAAATTCCGTTTGCTTGTCCATGTTTCCTCCATTCTGCCGAGCCGTTTTTACGGCACAGCATTAAAATCCCAAATATTATACCATAAGACGATTACAAAAAGCAACAGTCCTCTTGTTTTTTCACAAGAGGACTGTTTTGGGAATTATGCCGATTGTTTCTGTCGCCGCAGTATACGCAGGTGATCCTTGCCGTATACAATACCTTCCGCGAGCAAGCCGACCGGTAGAGCGGCGGCGATGTCCACAACCGAATGTTGCTTGACAAATGCGGTAGACAGACAGATCAGAATTACCGCGATCACCACAAACGCTTTCCAAAGGCGGGAAACATCTTTTTCCTTAACCCATACGGAGGCAATGCCCAAGGAGTACGCCACGTGCAGTGACGGACATACACCGGTGTTGGTGTCGAACGTATACAGCATACCGGTTATTTGTGTCAACAGGTTGTCGTTGGTGAATGCTGTCGGTCGCAGGTCTTGACGGGTGGGAAAGAAAATATACGCTGCCATGGCCACGATCTGAGTGATGATGATAAAGGTTTGCAGTCGCTTGAAGCTCTCTACATTGTATAAAAGGAAATACCCGAGCGAGATCACGATGAGCGCGTACCAGAACACGTAAGGAATTAAAAACCATTCGCAAAACGGGATGAGATCATCCAGCGGGGAGTGTACGGGCGTGCATTGCTCGGGAGGGATGAGGTTTTCGGTTAAAAAATACAGTATAAAATAGCCGACCCAACCGAGCAGTAACAGCAGGTGCGAGAACGCGGGATCTTTTAATTTGGAAAATCGAAATTGTCGATAATCAACGACCGGCTTTTTCATGTTTGGACACCTCACTCGGGATGTTAGACGGATACCGCCGTCGCGGTATGTTACGGTAGGGGACGACCGTGTGTTGCGGCAGACTGCACGCGATAGCAGTGATCTCGTTCATCAGATAGGAACAGATGCGGTTTCGCTCTTCGTCCAAGGGTGCATCGTGGGAAAAACGAATCGGTTTGCCGAAATACGCTGTTTTCAGACGCGGGGCGATGTACAGCGGTGCAAATAACAGGTCCTTGCCGGTTTTCTTATAGTACAGCTTGGCAACGTCAATGAATTTATCGTGAAAGGCATTGACAATATGGTTGTGAGGGACATCGTATTCCGGGAAGACCACTACGCTCGCCCCCTCCTGCAGACGCGCAACCGTTTTCTTAAAGGTGGACACTACGCGGGCGTCGTGATACACACCAATGGTGTTGGCATTGTTGAAAATGCACACCGCGAGTGGTGCGATGAGGTACGACAGCAGTTTATAAAACGGGCGGCTGTATTTCGGCTTTTGTGACCAAAAATCACGATAGGCATAGGCGGATACTTCTTTAAGATGCATCATTTCGCCCGCGCACCAGGTGTATCGTTCCAACGGCATATAGAGTTCGCAGACGATCGGTCCGTTCATCTGCGTGTGATTGCCCACGATCAAGAGCGGTTCGTCCGGCAGATTTTCCACACCCACGACGGTGGTTTTGGGATAACACACCCGCAAGCACCACTTGAGAAACGTATACAACCGTGTTGGTTTTGTTGACTTCATCCGGGTATTCCTTTCCAAAGAGTTTTCTATTATCTTACAACGCGAATGTTAGAAAAGTGTGAACGGGAGAAAAACTTTTGGGAGAAACATCCTTATACGTTCGGAGTGCCTTGTAGGGGGCGGTGCCCACGACGTCCCGTATCGAATAGCAAAACACCGACAATTCCGGTGTTTTGCATACAACAATTATTGGAAATTCCGACCGACCAAATAATCGAGGGTCACTTTGTAATAATCCGCTAACTTGACAGCCGCCCACAAAGGGAGTTCACGCTCGCCACGCTCGTATCGTTGGTAAACGGTAGGTTGCATATTTAGCAGGGCGGCTATCTCTTTCTGTGTTTTTTCATGGTCCTCTCTTAAATCGCGGATATGTTGGCAAATGAACATAGGCTCACACTCCTAATGTAGACTGTAAAAACAGTATACAGCAAAACACCACTTGGTGTTGACGAATAACACCATACGGTTCTATAACACTGTTAAACAATACTTTCTATAAGGGTGATAAAATATGACAAAAACAATAGCAACGCTTGGGAATGGGAATATAGACCCCATTCGGTATTTAGGAGAAAACAATTATGAAATAAAGCGGTTGGAGAAATTAAAAGAGCGAAATTCAGAAAAACTTGAAAAAATACTTGATGAACCTCCTGCACAAATTTTTGAAGCGTACACAGATTGCATAAATGAATATACCTCATTGATTGCAGAAGAAGCCTTTTGCGACGGATTTTGCTTGGGGACCAAAATCACGGCTAAAGCACTGTGTAATAGGGTGGGGGAGTAATAAAATCATAACCACCGGCACACACAATGAACTTGTCAAGTAAAAGTAGACAGTAAAAACCACCAATTACTCAAACCCTTGTTCGATTCTATATTGGACAGGGGTTTTGTAATTAAGTTTGTATGACAATCTTTCGTTATTGAAGTAATGAACATACTTTTCAATGAA
>JAZRQG010000201.1:0-5094 GCA_045649625.1 Acutalibacteraceae bacterium | reverse complement strand
CGCCTGACATGGTTCACGGGCCACCGTCGCACAGGACCCATCAGCCCGTATGCCCCAAAGTACACGGCGCTATGAGCTAGTATACCATATTACTTTCAGAAAAGCAACAAAAACGCGTTATTTTCTACGGGGCTTCGTAAGTAAGCCCCGTTGTTGCCGCAATTGTTCCGTCCCGCCGCACAAACAGCGCTTCCACGCCATCCAGTGACTCGACAAGCGTTCGCGCCCGCTCCTCGCCCATCACAAAGCACGCGGTAGACAACGCGTCTGCATCGGCCGACTTTTCACAGACGATCGTGACGGATGCCAGCGTGTTCTGTACCGGCATCCCGGTAGCGGGATCCAACAAATGGTGGTAACGTACGCCGTCTTTGTCAAAGCCGCGCTCATAGATCCCCGACGTGACGATCGACATATCGCTTTTTTCGACAACAGCACACAGCGAGTCTGTCGCCAACGGATCCTTGATACCGATACGAAACGGCTCACCCTCTTTATCGCCGACTGCGACAATGTTACCGCCGAGATCAATAAGTGCCGACCGAACGCCTTTTCCTTTTAGCACGGTTGCCACTCGATCGGCAATATACCCTTTGGCAATACCGCCGAGATCGACAGCTCCCTTTTTCAGGGTAACGGTCTGCCCATTTAACTGCAGTCCGCGATAATCGATCAACGATAGGGCCTCCCGCAGCGCCGCTGTGTCGGGTATCGTCCCCGCCGTAAAATCCCAAAGCACAGACGCCGGACGAATGGTCACGTCCATGGCGCCGTCGGATAACTGTGCATAGCGCAGCGCGAGTGCGATTACCTCGGCGGTTTCTTTCGCCACCGTCACCGGCTGACCGTTCGCTGTGTTAATGCGCACCACGTCACTGTTTTCCCGCGTGACACTGAGCAACGCTTCCAATCGTTCGATCTCTGCGAAAGCTCCCGAAAGCGCTTCTGCCGAATTGGCTTTGCCGACATCATACAGCGTGATGGCCACCACCGTGTCCAATGCAAATCCCGTGCGGGACGGCAGGGGGGTCTCGACGCCGCACGCACACAGTGACAGTACACCGCACACGATCGCTAGGATCGCCGCAATCCGTTTCATCGAATCCCCTCCATGTTTTGCTATTCTTAGTGTAGCATTTCCCGTAGGCCGCTGTAAAGAGAAAAGTGTAACAAGTTTGTAACAATAATTGAACAATAACTAACTTTTGGTTATACTCATAAACAGGTAAGCAGAATGAAAGGAGGGGATAACTCATGCGCAAAGAATGGCACCGTCTGTTTTATCACGAGCACGCGTTTATGTGGGCTATCCTGCTGCTCACGGCTATTCCGATTTTTCCGGAATACTGCGCCCCCGTGTTGGCGACCGTCTCGCTCTTTATCGCGAGAGCGGATGCCCGCAAACGCGGTGAGGACATTCAGATCGGCACGCTGGGCAAGATTCTGTTGGTGTATTTGCTCTATACCGCCATCGGCATTTTCTATTCCGCGCACCTGCTCAACAGCCTGTCCACCCTCGCCATGTGGGTGGTCATGTTTTGCGGCTACCTGACCGTCACCACCGTGATATATACCCGTCACCGCCTGCACACCGCTTTATTTTTGGTAGGCGTGGTTGCCGCATTCATCGGAGTGGTGGCCTGCGCGCAATATTTGTTCATCACCGTTCTTGGTAAAGAGGTGTCCAACCAACTATGGCTGCCTCTTGACGAGTTTTTTTACACCTATTTCCCGATGGACATCGACTTGCACATGGCTGACGATCGCGCCAGCGGCACCTTTAACAATCCCAACATCCTCGGTGAGTATTTGACAATGGTTCTGCCGTTGATCGGCTACTGCGGATTTTCTCAGTTGCGCACCCGCCGATCTTTGCTGTCTCGCTTGTTTCTCTTCGTTGCGATTCTCGGCGCAGCGGTTTCGTTTTCGCGCGGTGCGTACATCGCCATGCTTTCCATCCTGTTAATGATCTTTGTTTCCAACCTAAAACGGATCACTCCGCTTGCCTTGTGTTTGGTTGCCGCCATTTCGCTGATTCCCGAGGCGATCATGAGTCGCTTTTTATCGATTGGCCAAGGGGGAAGCGATCACGCCATTTCTGAACGTTTTGAGGCATGGGACGTTGCCATTCGCACCATTATCGACCGTCCTCTTTTCGGCCTTGGTCCCGGTGTCAGTAATTTTTGGGAACAACTGCAAAATGCCGGTGTGGGGGCCCCTCATTCGCACAATCTTGTGCTGCAGGTGTTGGTCGAGGGCGGCTTCATCGCCTTGTTCATCCTGTGTATGGTCGCCATCCGCATGTTACAAAACAGTCTTGAACTTGCCAATCGCAACCGCCATGGCAGCGGGCTGGGCAACGCGATCGTCATGTTCGTTGTCGCTTTCGTGGTGTACGGCATGGTCGACTATCCGTTCCTCTCGCCCAAACTGGTGGGTAACTTCTTAATGACCATCGGTTTGGCGGACACGATCGCCCATATTTATCTGCGTCAACCGTTCGTGCCCCTCCTTTCCGTACCCGTCACGCTGTGGCAACGCACACGCAAGTATGTAACATCGCTAAAGCCTAAATTTTTTTCAAAAAGCCCTTGACTTTTGTCCATAAACCCACTATAATCTATTTCGTTGTCCACATCTGCGCTCGTAGCTCAGCTGGATAGAGTGCTTGACTACGAATCAAGAGGTCAGGGGTTCGAGTCCCTTCGGGCGCGCCAGAAAAGAAACAACCTTTGTCTACCAGACAAAGGTTGTTTCTTTTCAACTAAATCCGTCCTCACGGACGGAATAAATCCCACCTCAGTGGGATAAAATCACTTTGTGATGAAATCCGACTTCGTCGGGAGATAAGGACGGATTTAATTTCATCTGCAAAGCAGATTTCATCCGAACGGAGTGAGGATTTCATCGTGCGGAGCACGATTTCATTGAAACATACAATTATATATGATATAATTCATTTGATAAATAAGAATTTGTAGGTGAGCAGATGGCGAAGCATATTGCAAATATACTCACGGGTTGTCGTATTTTCGGCAGTATTTTGTTGCTGTTCTTTCCCGCATTTTCCTTGGAGTTTTATATCACATATCTCCTCTGCGGTGTTAGTGATATGATAGATGGTACAATCGCAAGAAAAACAAACAGTACCAGCAAGTTTGGAAGCCAACTGGACACGATTGCCGACCTTATTTTTGTAGTGGTATCTTTGTTTAAGTTGTTGCCAGCAATCCATATTCCACAATGGCTGTGGATATGGGGTGGTGTGATTGCGGTTATCAAAATCAGCAATATTATATGGGGGTATTTTTCTAAAAAACAGTTTATATCCTTCCATACGATTATGAACAAAGTATCAGGACTCCTTCTGTTCTTATTGCCTTTGACAATTCCTTTTTTGGAATTGAATTACATTGCCATAGCTGTATGCTCCATTGCAACACTTTCTGCAATTCAAGAAGGGGTTTATATTATTACAGATAGTGAACCCAAGTAATCCAATTCCGAATTGTCGAACAGTACAGTGTGCACCTTTTCTTCGTTTTTACCCCTGTTTACGCACCTTATTGCCCGTCTTTCGCAAAAAGAGAGTATCACCGCAAGGTGGTGCTCTCTTTTTTGCCCGAAGGGACTCGAAAGGCCGTTAAGAAAACAGTCCGGTGGACTGTTTTTAGGCCGTTGCGTTGCACCGCCCTTATTCGCTGTACCGAAACTCATAAACGAGATCATACTACCGCACTGTACAAAACACTTCGGGCGCGCCAAAAAGAGAGTATCACCGCAAGGTGGTGCTCTCTTTTTTTGCCCGAAGGGACTCGAAAGGCCGTTAAGAAACGTGCCATTGATTTCTCCTGCTTGATGTAGTATACTCTTCCTTGATTTCAATACCAAGGACTGATACTATTGACTACACTATTACTCATCCGCCACGGAGAGAGCTTGGCAAACGTAGAAGGACGTTTTGCCGGACATTTAGACGCCCCGCTATCCGCAACGGGACGTGCACAAGCGGAGATGACCGCCGAGTATATCCGTTCACACTACGCGGTGGATGCCGTATATGCCAGTGACCTTGCCCGTGCCTTTGATACCGGCAAGGCGGTTGCCGATCGTATTGGTCTGCCGACAACTCCCGATCCCGACCTGCGCGAAATTTTTGCCGGCGACTGGGAGGGGGCCGTCTACGATGATCTGCCGAAGCAATTTCCCGCATCGTTTCACACCTGGCTCACCGATATCGGCAACGCTGTGTGTGATCACGGTGAATCGGTTGCGCACCTACAAGAGCGGGTATTAACCGCTTTACGGCGCATTGCCGCCGATCACGACGGACAAACCGTTGTGATCGCCACGCATGCCACCCCTATTCGTTCTTTGCAATGCTTCTGCGAGGGGAAACCGCTCGACGATATGAAAGCCGTCCCCTGGGTAAGCAATGCGTCCGTCACCGTGGTCGAATGTGAGCAAGGCGCTCTTCGGTTGTGTAAGGTCGGCTACGACGCCCATCTTGGCGGAAGGCGAACGGCATTTCCGAAAAAAATATAAATTATCGGAGAAACACTTCCTCTTTCTTCCTTGATTTTGTTTTACGATTTGTTCACGATCCCGTCACTTTTTTGTGGTAGGCTATAAGGGAAACGGAGGCGGCTTTATGCGAAATTGGCTGCAAAATCTTGTGTATCGATTACAAGGCTTTATGTACGGTCGGTACGGCACGGATATTCTGTCCAAGCATCTGAATATCGCGGCATTGGTACTGCTGATTCTCTCGCTATTTATCTCCTTTTTGTATCCGTTGTCGCTCGGCTTGCTGGTATGGTCTGCGTTCCGTACATATTCCAAAAACATTTACGGCCGTACCAAAGAGCGTGACGCTTATCTGCGCTTCATACACAAGCTGAAGCGGCGTAAGAATCTGATCAAAAGCCGCTGGCGCGACCGCAAAACGCATCGGTTTTACAAATGCCCCGGCTGCAAAGAATATCTGCGCGTGCCGAAAGGCGGAGGTGAGGTGCATATCACCTGCCCGAAATGCCGCCACGAGATCGTTCGAAAGACATAGCAAAAACCTCCGACTCGATCATCGAGTCGGAG
>JAZRQG010000200.1:0-6375 GCA_045649625.1 Acutalibacteraceae bacterium | reverse complement strand
CATGGCTACGATCCGACTTTAACTTTGTCCTTTCCCAGTGTGGGCGCCACTGAAAACATTCTGTTGGCGGCGGTAACGGCGCGCGGTACTACCACGATTTTTAATGCCGCCAGAGAACCGGAGATCGTGGATCTGTGTAACTTTTTGAGTGCTTGCGGGGCTCGCATCCGCGGAGCGGGTGAGGGAACCATTGTCATTGAGGGCGTTGACCGTCTGCATGGGTGCCGTCATCGTGTGATACCCGATCGTATCGAAACCGTGACCTATATGGGTGCGGCGGCGATCACCGGCGGATCACTTCTTCTTAAAGACATCTATCCTGAACACGTGCAAGCACTGATACCTGTGTTTGAAGAAACCGGTTGTCAGGTCACGGCGTGGCGGGACGAATTGCTTGTAAATGCGCCGGGGCGGTTGCGCCGCATCCGTACGGTACGCACCCTGCCGTATCCCGGTTTTCCAACTGATGCGCAGGCGCTCATTATGGCGCTCAGTAGTGTGGCGGAAGGAACCAGCGTGTTTATTGAAACGATTTTTGAAAGCCGTTATAAGCATGTGTGTGAACTGATGCGTATGGGCGCACACATCAAAGTAGAAGGACGAGTTGCCGTGGTGGAAGGTGTTCAGGGCTTGTCGGGTGCGGCGGTGGAATGTACGGACCTGCGCGGCGGTGCAGCATTGGTGCTGGCAGGACTGGCGGCAGGAGGCACCACGGAAATTACACAATTACAGCATTTAGAGCGTGGCTACGAAGCCATGGCGCAGACTCTTGCAGGGGTCGGCGCGCATATCTTATACGACGGAGCGGATGTATGAAAAAAAAGCGCTCACAACCGAAACGAAAGGACAGCCAGAAGCGGAAACAAAACCGCTTCCGGCTGTTTGTCGTGCTGTCGGTGGTGAACGTGCTTCTGCTCGTGTTGACGGTATTGTTGTTGCCGGCGGCACTTCGAAAGCCGACAACTGATGGGGAGGACAAGCCTTCTGCGCTCGGCATCCGCAGTATCACCGTGTTGGGGAACACGCAGTACGACAACGAAGCTATCGTTGGTGTGAGCGGTCTTAAGGTTGGCCAAAGTGTGTTTTCGGTCAATAAGGGACAAGCCGCCAAACGGCTCAAAAAAGAGTTCGTATATGTGCGGGATGTGGATATTGATATCAGCTTTAAGCGTGAGGTGACCATCCGCATTACCGAAGCCGAGGAAATGGGTGCGGTGTATGCGAATGGTGGCTGGGTCGTGGTGGATGAAAACGGCATCGGCCTGCAAAAGCTTCCGATCGAAAGTGAACGACCGCTTCGGCGCATGTATCTGAAAGGGGCGGGTACGCTGACTGATGAGGTGGGCAAGCAGGTGCTCAATGAGCGCAGTCTTTCGATTATTGCGGAGATCTGCACCGCATTTGAGCTGTACGAGCTCGGTGATGTCAGTGAGATTGATATGACAAACCTCACCGACATCCGCGTGAACTGGAAAAATCAAATTGACATTGCACTCGGCAACGATTCCAACCTGACCTATGAGATTGCGGTTGCGGCAACCTCTATCCCGAAAATTTTGGCGCGCCACGGCGAAACAGCAACGGGGCTTTTGAACGTCAGTCAGTATTCCGATGCCACGGTGGAAACGCCCACCATCATTTTCACACCCTCCTCGCTGCTTGAACAGGACAAAAAAGAGCCCGCGGATGACGAGCCGGAAACAGATAATTAAAAAAACAAAAAATTTTCTAAAAATAGTGTTGAAATCGTGGAGTTGACATGATAGAATTAAAGAAGTATAATGTACAGTGACTCTGTAAATAAAGATTAACTGTTGCGAAATAAAAGGTAGGAGGATGTTCCATGAACTTTGAATACGATGATGAAGTCTTGGATACCGGCGTTCAAATTAAAGTAATCGGTGTCGGCGGCGGTGGCGGAAACGCGCTCAACCGCATGGTTACCGCCGGCGTCAAGGGCGTTGAATTTGTGGCGATCAATACCGATCACCAGGCTTTGCTGCGCTCTCAGGCGACAATAAAACTGCAAATTGGTGAAAAACTGACACGCGGCATGGGCGCGGGCGCAAACCCCGAAAAGGGTCAGCGCGCTGCCGAGGAAAGCCGTGATGAGATTACTGCCGCGCTCAAGGGCACGGATATGGTGTTTATTACTGCCGGTATGGGCGGTGGTACCGGTACCGGTGCTGCTCCCGTTGTGGCGGAGATCGCACGCGAAATGGGTATTTTGACGGTTGGTATCGTTACAAAGCCCTTTGCATTTGAAGGCCGCCGCCGTATGGAGCAGGCGGAGAACGGTATTGCCATCCTGCGCGAGCATGTGGATAGCTTGGTTGTTATCCCCAACGAGCGCTTAAAGCTCGTTACCGAGCAACGCATTACGCTGGCAAATGCCTTCCAGGCGGCAGACAGTGTTCTGCGTCAGGGCGTACAGTCCATTTCTGAGTTGATCACTGCGGAAGCGGTTATTAACCTTGACTTCGCGGACGTTACCGCCATCATGAAGGATGCCGGTTATGCTCACATGGGTATCGGCCGTGCAGAAGGCAAGGACAAGGCAGAGACGGCTGCTCGCGAGGCGATCGCAAGCCCGCTGCTCGAGACCACCATCAATGGTGCTCGCGGTTTGATCATCAACGTTACCGCTTCGCCGGATATCCCGCTGGAAGATGTGGATATCGCTTGTAATCTCATTTCCGAAGCGGCGCATCCGGATGTGAATACCATTTGGGGTCTGACCTTCGACGAGAATTTGGAGGACGAGCTGTGCATCACGCTGGTTGCCACCGGTTTCTCGGCTGACGGTTCGTACGTCCCGCCCACGGAAGACGGTAAGGGCGGCACCGATTCCAGCGATTACGACGATGAGGACCTCCTCAACATGTTTCGCAGAAGACCGCAATAATCAGTTGTAACACCAAACGGCGGGAAGCAAGGCTTCCCGCCGTTTTTCAAAAGAAAGGGGAGAATGGGCGTGTCCGGTAATCGTGATCTGGCGGCGCCGTTTCGCGCGGCGGTGGATACGTATGGGCTGATTGAAGCCGGCGACCACATCGCCGTCGGCGTTTCCGGCGGGAAAGACAGTATGGCGCTGCTTGCCTTGCTTGCCGAGCTACGTCGGTTTTATCCGCATCCGTTTACACTTACCGCCATTACACTTGACCCCTCGTTTAACGGCGAGGAGGGTGACTATTCCGCTGTTGCGGCGTGGTGCGAGCGGTTAGAGGTGCCCTACGTGCTCAAACGCACGAAATTGTGGGATGCTGTCCATGAGCATATCGGCGATGAGATCCCGTGCAGTCTGTGTGCGCGTCTCAGACGCGGTACGCTGCACCGTGTAGCAAAAGAATCGGGGTGCAACAAAGTGGCGCTCGGGCATCATCAGGACGATGCCGCCGAAACGTTCTTGATGAACCTGTTGTCGGGTGCGACCATCGGTTGCTTTTCGCCAAAAAGCTATCTCGATCGCAGCGACATTACGCTGATTCGTCCGATGGTGTTCTTAACCGAGCGGGAGATCGCGGCGTTCGTGCTGCGCGAGGGGTTGCCGATTGTTAAATCTCGCTGTCCTGTAGACGGTGCCACACACCGTCAGCGCACCAAGGAATTGATCGAACAGTTGTCCGAAACGTATGGCGACGTTAGCCGAAAGATCACCGAAGCGTTGCAAAAAGCGCAGATCAGCGGATGGGGTGTGAAAGAATGAATACGATGATGTTTTGGTTGCTGAAAAGCGTATTGGACCAAGATGACGCACCGATCGTGGTATGTGATACGGCACACCGCATCGTGTATATGAACGCGACGGCGATTCGACGGTATCAACGGTACGGTGGTGCGGCGTTACTCGGTAAAAATTTGATGGATTGTCACAACGCACAGTCAAAGCGCGCCATTGAGGGCGTGCTAAAGTGGTTTTTAGCGGACGCATCAAACAGCGCGGTGCATACCGCCTACTCTGCCGCCGAAAACAAGGACGTCTATATGATTGCGTTGCGTGATGACCAAGGCACCTTGATCGGTTACTACGAAAAACACGCGTACCGCACCCCCGATTCTTCCCCGTTCTATGAGGGACTTGAAATGTGAAAAACCTTCGAGGATAGTAAAACTCTCTGCTGAATTTCAGCAGAGAGTTTTTTAATGGGAAATTATCTAATTTCCTGTTCTAAAGTTTTAAATGTTTCGGTGTTGAAAAAGTCATAAAGAGAGATTTCTAAGCCGTCATATAATTTCTTAAGCGTAACAACCCCTTCGTTCTTGCTTCCGCCGTTGATTGTATTCTTCAATGTTGAGGGCGGAACTGCAGAGATTCTTGCCAGAGCATTTACCGACAACCTCTTTCCCTCACATAATTCTAATAATCTATTTGCTATAGCTTTTCTTGTGTCCATAATATCACCTCTAAAAAGCTTTATATATAGTTTATGCTTTTTAGGAAAACAACACCGACTATATATGGGCTTTTCAGGCCATATATGGTGAACTTGGGACGGTGGAGATTTTTTATGTATAAAACTGTCTGTTGTTTCTTTGGACATAGAAAGATAAATGAAACCGAGAAGCTAAAAGCAAAACTTATTGAGATAATTGAAAAACTGATTATAGATGAAAAAGTTGACATGTTTTTTTCGGGAGTAAGAGTCGTTTTAATAGCCTGTGTCTTGAAGTCGTAACCGAAATAAAAGAAAAGCACACGCACATAAAACGAGTTTATGTGCGTGCAGAATATCCGTACATTAGTGAGCACTATAAAAATTATTTACTGGAAAGTTACGAGGATACCTATTACCTCAAAAAGATAATAAACTCGGGCAGAGCATCTTATGTCGAGCGTAATTATGAGATGATAGATAAAATCCACTATTGCGTTGTGTATTATGACGAACAGAGCATGTCTACCACCCGCAAAAGCGGCACAAAAACCGCCTTGGATTATGCTATAAAGGAACGTAAAACATTATTCATGTATTATAAAAAATGTTTAATGGGTTTTAGGTTCGCCTAACAAGTGACACATGGGCGTCGAAATGTCGCTTGTTACGGTATAAGACAAAATTAAAAGCTATGTAGAAAATTTTTCTACACAGCTTTTTTACTTGTATCGAAGGCAGAAGCCTTGTTCGTCTTTTGGATTAAGGAGGGGAGATCGTGCGGAAGGCGGAACGCGACGGATTGTTGATTGGGTTTGAAAAGCAGTAACAAAAAACACGGGGCGTAAGGGTTGTACTCTAAAGGACATAATTATTGTTATATCAAAACACAAAGCAAAAAATGTGTAGATTCCTACGCATCTTTTTTTGTTGTATTATTCACTGCATTTGCAGAACTCAAAAACAGTACATTCTCTAATATCATTATCTTCTTTAGAAAAGGTTAATTCAGTTTCAAACATACTATAAGAACATCCACCTTTGTCATTGAACCAAGTTATGTATCGTCCATTTTCGTCACTTTCATCTTCGATTCTATATTTCGCAAGTGTCTTTTCAAAATAGTTATAGGTTCTGTTAACAGCCGATTTATATTCATCATAACTTGAAAACCTTGTTGAATCAATAGTAAACCACGAACTGTGCAGTATATCGCTATCAAAATAATATGTAAAATGTAAGGTTGCCTTTACTCCCAAATACTCAACATTGTAAAAATCATAATATTGACCTTCAAACGAATCATACTCTCTTATTTCATCGGGCTTTCCATATATAGAGTGAACATCGCTTTTGGTTGAATAATAGTCAATTCCTTTGAAATGCATAGGTTGTTTCGGAGCCGTTGCTGAAATTATTGCAGAACCGATTACACCAATTAATATCAAAGAAAAACATATCGCATAAATGATTTTAAATTTCTTTCTCGATTTAGGTGTAGGAATATTTGTCGTATCCGTATCAAAAGTTATTTGTTCGGGGATATAATCTGTGTTATTGTTAATCGCCTCTAAGTATCCTTTTGCTATTTCTGCATAATGAAAAGTGGGTGCAAGAGTAATTACATCATTAAACAATTCAGTTGCTTTTGCAAGCTCACCGCATTTATAACAACAAATAGCAAATGTAAATGTTATAGAAACATCATTCAATTTAACTTTGCTTTGGTTTTCTTCTTGAATTGAATATAATTTTTCGTAAAGTTCTTTTGCAGTAGAGAAATCGCCTAACAGATATAAATCAACGAACCTAAAATAAATCAATTTTTCTTTTATTTTATCTCCGTTCTTGTTTGCTGCTGTAAAACTTTTAAACATTTCATTAACTGTTTTCAAGTTTTCTAAATCGCCTATTTCAAAGTAAGAACGAGCGAGCATCAACAAATAGAAATGCTTCACTTTTTCAAACTTTTTGTTTTCAAGTTTCATTTTGCAAATGTTGA
>JAZRQG010000199.1:0-6477 GCA_045649625.1 Acutalibacteraceae bacterium | reverse complement strand
TCAGAGGGAGGCAAGGCATAAATCAATTTCTGCGTTTACATTTCATTTCTACAATTACTGTTCATCGCTAAAGCTTTATCCAACCACGCGACTATCGCGTGGTTTTCGTTTACAAAAAACACCGCACGCGGAATATCCGCGTGCGGTGCTGTCGATTTAAAACATTTCGCCGACTTCTTCGACCAGATCGCTCATGTTCTTGAGCGCTTTGCCGAGGTTTTTCTTGAGGCCTTTTTTGCCGCTGTGCATATACTGGTTACCCACCGCGCCGGCAAGA
Source organism: Acutalibacteraceae bacterium (assembly GCA_045649625.1). Classification (GTDB taxonomy): domain Bacteria; phylum Bacillota; class Clostridia; order Oscillospirales; family Acutalibacteraceae; genus RGIG3009. The sequence goes on along the minus strand of JAZRQG010000199.1, from coordinate 6,200 downwards.
CAACCCACCGCCAGGCCAATGCCCATGCCCCTCATAAATTTCATCAGACCTTTTGACACAGTTACCACTCCTTTTCTGCCATTAGGGTATCCGTTGTCTGATAAAAGTTGCAAGGAATTTTTTAACAAAAAGGTCCTGCGCGATCGGCAGGACCCGTTGGTCGGTTAACCACAACTGACGCATTCGAACCCGATTTATTTTGGGGACAAGCTGCGTCTGCTGCGTTAAAATACTCGTAAATCCGCAAAGCCTTGCGATGATAACAAACCACAAAGCACCGAAAATCCGCCGTTTGAGGCGGGGTCGAGTGCGTCAGTTGTGGTTATTCACTTTGCGCTTGTTTCATTTCGACGAACTTAGCGATCAGTTCCACCGCATTGTCGTATCCGACGGTGCTGGTGTTGATACACAGATCATATGTACCGGCAACGCCCCATTTTTTGCCGGAATAGAAATTATAATAATTCGCGCGACGTTTATCGCTTTTCGCAATACGGTTTTTGGCTTCCGGCAACGTAATGTGATCGTATTCCGAAACGCGCTCCATGCGGTCATGAAGATCGGCATGCACAAATACGCTTACAAGACCTTCGTTTTTCTCCAACACATAATCGGCACAACGACCCACGATCACGCAAGAGCTTTTTTCTGCGAGCGAGCGGATGGCATCAAACTGCGCTTGAAACACCTGCTGATTGACCGGCAACGAATAATTGACAATGCCGCCGCCACCCATTGAATAGGCGCCTGTCGACAAGGAATACAGCAAGCTGTTCGTAGGCTTTTCATCGAAATAGTGCAGCACCTCTTCGGACAGACCGCTTTCCTGTGCCGCGTGTGTGATCAATTCCTTATCATACAGCGGAACGTTCAGCCGTTTTGCCAAACGGCGACCGATCTCATGACCGCCGCTTCCAAACTGACGGGCAATGGTAATAATCACGTTTGCGCTCATAGGTCACACTCCTTAATATCTGGCCAAATACCGATCGAGCTCCCACTGTGTGACGCGCACCTTGTACTCGTCCCACTCGTTGGTCTTGTGCTGTACGTAGCGGGTAAAGATGTGCTCACCCAGCGTATCACGGATGAGTGCGTCCGCTTTCATTGCACGCACCGCCTCTTTGAGATTGGAGGGCAGGTGTACGATACCCAGACGCTCGCGCTCGTCTTCGTCAAGCTCAAACAGATTTTCCTCCACAGCAGGCGGCGGTGTTAATTCACGGCGGATGCCGTCGAGGCCTGCCGCCAAGCACAGCGCCAACGTGAGATACGGGTTGGCCGACGGGTCGGGATTGCGCAATTCCAAGCGCGTACCCATGCCGCGGGACGCGGGCACACGCACGAGCGGACTGCGATTGCTTGCCGACCACGCGACATACACCGGCGCCTCATAACCGGACACTAACCGTTTGTAGGAATTGACAAGCGGATTGGTGACGGCACTCATGCCGCGCACATGCTCCAAAATACCCGCGATGAATTGATGCGCCGTTTTGCTCAGCCCCATCACACCGTCGGGATCGTAAAATGCGTTTTTGCCCTCTTTTATTAAGGACATATTGACGTGCATGCCGTTGCCCGCCTTACCAAAAACGGGTTTGGGCATAAAGGTAGCATACATATTGTGACGATGTGCAATGGTTTTCACCGCCAGCTTGAACGTGACAATGTTATCCGCCGCGCGCAGCGCATCGGTGTACTTAAAATCAATTTCATGCTGACCGTTGGCGCACTCGTGATGAGAGGCTTCAATTTCATATCCCATATCCTCAAGCGTTAAGCACATATCGCGCCGCGCCGCCTCGCCGAGATCGGTGGGGCCCAGTTCAAAATAGGCGCCGCGATCCTTACTGCGGGTGGTGGGATAGCCATTTTCATCGTTATCAAACAGGAAAAACTCGCATTCCGGTCCCACGTTAAATGCTGAGAAGCCCATATCCTCCGCCTGCTTCAGTACACGCTTGAGCAGACCGCGGGGATCGCCCTCGAACGGTGTGCCGTCCGGCTTGTAGACATCACAGATTAAACGAGCGACCCTGCCCTCGTTCTCCTCATACCACGGGAAGATCAAAAAGCTGTCATAATCGGGATACAAGTACATGTCCGATTCCTCAATACGCACAAATCCCTCAATGGAAGAGCCGTCGAACATGCACTGATTATTCAGCGCCTTTTTCAACTGACTTGCCGTGATCGCCACATTTTTAAATGCGCCGAAAATATCGGTAAACTGCAACCGAATAAAGCGTACGTTCTCTTCTTCTACGATACGCACGATATCCGCAGCTGTATACTTACTCATATTATAAGCCCTTCTTTCATATTCTGCCTCTATTATGTCATTCTGATAGCGGGATTGTCAATAGAAATTTGGTATATTTACGCGTGCAGCACCCGATACTAACACGAAAGGAGGGAGCACGATGCCGAAAAAAGATAAACGTCCGACACGTATTTACCCCGACAGCCGCATTCGTACACAGCAACCCGTCAGCCGTGTTACAGAACCCCCTGCCAAGCCAGCAGAATCAAAATCAGGGTTGCCAGAAGTACCAGACCAACCGCCCATACGCTGATGCCAAGCTTGCGATTGTGCACATTCACGGCTTGCGGCACTAACCGCGCCTTGCGCAGCGTGCTCACAACGGTTTTATACAACAGAACGGTGAGCACGGCATTGAGCGAGGCTTTGAGCAGATTGAAAGGCAAGAAGGCCGGCAACAGCAGCTCGACGATCGCCTGCCGCGGCATATTCATATAGAGCGGCGTAATCAGCCAGTTCCACAAGAGCATCCCGGCTGTCATCAGCAGGGTGCCGCCCACGAGCCCCCACACCGCACTTTTTAGGCTGCGCTTGCGCTGATACAGCACCGCTGACGGCAACAGGAACAACACCGACGACAGCACGTTCATCAACAGTCCGATGAGACCCGTATCGCTCACGGTCACCAATTCGAGCAGGGCCACCACGACCGCCGCCCCGATGGCGGGCAGCGGCCCGTACAGCATACCGCAAATGGCTAAAACGCAATCCTTCGGCTCGTATTTCAAAAACAACACGACCGGTATGCGAAACAATGCCACACAAGCATATGCCAACGCCGCCATTAGGGCCAATACCACCAGTTGTTTTGTATCGATTTGTTTTGCTTTATTCATCCAGTATCCCTCACAATCGAAAACCGCCCCACAGATACCATCTGTGGGGCGTTCTTGTTTTGATACACCGTCTTCTTTCATCCGGACTATACCGTCGGCTTTGGAATCTCACCAAATCAACGCAAACGCGCTCGCGGGCTTGCCATATTCCCATGGCTTACCGCCGGTGGGGAATTGCGCCCCGCCCCGAAGTATTGATTTTCCTTTATTATATACCTGCCAGGCGTCCCCGTCAAGCAGAAAGTATGAACGAGGCAACGCCAAAATAGACCAACAAGGAAATGGCGTCCACGATGGTGGTGATAAACGGACTTGCCATGACCGCGGGGTCAAAGCCGACACGCTTGGCAAGAAGCGGTAACGAGCATCCCACCAGCTTGGCAATGAGCACCGTGATAAACAGGGCGACACACACCACCGCCGCTTCCGGCAGCGTCACAGCCATTCCGAGCATCCAGCGATCCACCGCCAAAATCTTAAGAAAGGTCGCCACCGCCAGCACGGCGCCGCACAACAGCGCCACGCGACATTCTTTCCACAACACGCGGAAAATATCACCGAGCCGAATATCGTCAAGTGCCAAGGACCGAATGACCGTGACGGAGGATTGGCTGCCGCTGTTACCGCCGGTACCCATCAGCATCGGGATAAAGGCAGTGAGCGCCACCGACACCGCGAGTGCCGATTCAAATGCCGTGATGATCATACCGGTAAAGGTCGCCGACACCATCAAGAGCAGCAGCCACGGGATACGGTTGCGAAACAGTTCCCACACGCCGGTGCGCAGATACGGCTTATCCGTCGGGATAATGGCCGCCATTTTTTCGATATCCTCGGTGGTTTCCTGCCGCATAATATCCACAATGTCGTCCACCGTAACAATGCCGACCAAACGCCCCTCGCTATCCACGATCGGCAACGCAATGAGGTCATAGCGGGCAAACAGATCCGCGACCTGCTCCTGATCCTCAGTCGTGACCGCGGAAATAACATTTGTGTTCATCAAATCGCCGATACGGTCATCCTCGCGCGCGAGCAGCAACTCTCTGGCACTCAGCGCTCCCTGCAGATGGCGGTCGTTATCGGTCACGTAGCAGGTGTAGATGGTTTCCTTATCCGGTCCATACGCACGGATGTACCGCAGCGCCGCCGCGACCGTCATATCGGCTTTGAGATCCACGAACTCAGTCGTCAGCACGCTGCCGGCACTGTTTTCCGGATATCGCAAGATCTGATTGAGGGCCCTGCGATCCTCCGGCGAGGATACTTTCAGCAATCGTTTAACCACACTTGCGGGCATTTCTTCGAGCAGGTCTGCCGTATCGTCCAAATACAGTTCTTCGAGCATTGCCGCCAATTCGTGATCCGTGAACGCGTGAATCAGCACCTCTTGCGTGTCCGGCTCCATGTACGCGAACGCCTCCGCCGCAAGCGCTTTCGGCAGTAAACGATACAGCGTTGGTTGCTGCGTGTTCGGCAGTTCCTCAAACAGCTCGGCAATATCGACGGCGTTTTGCTCATTCAGCCACGCGCGTATCGCGGAAAACCGCCGTTCTTCCAGCCACTGTACCAACGTTTCCCGATTCTCTTCCCAATTGTTTATCATATCAAAAAGCCTCCCGTCCGTTTCCGGCGGGAGGCTTTGAGTGCGCACAAAAAGGCAGGGATGCCTTATCCCTGTTTGCAAACACTATGAACCGCCGACGCCGGCATCTTATTGTTACGCTGTCGAGGGTCGCCCGTATCCATAGCATTCACTGTCCTTTCATCATTATCATATTGCTCACAAATCGTTTTTATTTTAGCAAAACGTTGTCAAATTTGCAAGAAAAATTTTTGATTTGAGGAAAACACCTTGCGTTTAAAGCAGAAAAGTTGTATACTACCTTTTTGTAAGAGGGGTTTTCGGCATAAATTGGAGGGCAGAACATTGGCTGTCGATTTGCATTGTCACACGAAAATATCGGATGGATCGCTCGGCATTGAGGATCTGATCAGCATCGCCAAGCGGAAAGGACTTTTCGCCATTTCGGTGACCGACCACGATGCCACGGCCGGCGCTACCCGTGCCGTCATTTTGGGCAAGCGGTTGGGCGTTCAGGTGCTTCACGGCGTGGAGCTGTCCACGATGGATCATGAACGCGGTCGCAAAGCGCATCTGCTGTGTTATTTGTGTGATTCCCCCGACCGTTTGGAAGGACTGTGTCGCCGTATCGGTGAGGGTCGTCGTGCCGCCGGTATGGAAATGGTGCGCAAGGTGATGCGGTATTATCCCATCACGCCGGAGCTGGTCGTTAAATGCGCCACCGGCAGCACCAATATTTTCAAGCAACACATTATGCATGCATTGCTGGATGCCGGCTATACCGATTCGTTGTACGGTGAGCTGTATCACAAGCTGTTCGGTAAAGACGGCAGTGCCCTCGTACCGATCGAATATCCCGACACGCGCGACGTGCTCGCCGCCATTCACGAAGCGGGCGGTATCGCCGTGCTGGCGCACCCGCACGTATATCAAAGTGAGGACTTGCTCACGGAGCTCGTGACGCTCGGCTTGGACGGTGTTGAGGTGTGGCATCCCAACCACTCCGAAGAACAGCAGCAAGCACTGCTGGAGTTTACGGCACAGCACGCGCTGCTTGCCACCGGCGGCTCGGATTTTCACGGTATGTACTCCCGTACCGCGCGCCCACTCGGCTCCACCGCGGTTTCGGATGACTGTGTGAGCACCTTGCTCCATTACAAACAAAAGCTAACAAAGAAAGGTTGATCCATTTGGCTTACCGCTATCAGACACGCGGTGTCTGCTCCCGCTCGGTCACCTTTGACATGACGGACGGCCGTGTACACAATGTACAGTTCGAGGGCGGCTGCAACGGCAACACCAAAGGCATCGGCGCGTTGGTGGAGGGCATGGAAGCTACGGAAGCGATCCGCCGCTTATCCGGTATCCGTTGCGGTTTCAAATCCACCTCTTGCCCCGATCAGTTAGCAAAGGCTTTACAAGAAGCGTTAGATAAGGAATAAAAGCAATCGCC
>JAZRQG010000198.1:0-4672 GCA_045649625.1 Acutalibacteraceae bacterium | reverse complement strand
AGGTGATGTCGTGACATGGTGTGACGGGCACTACCGACACGATCGTGCAAAATCCGATGCACGGCGCGATACGGTGTATCGCCTTGAACAATTGTTGCGAGGCAAAAGCAAAGGAAAGGATGCGTAAGTATGAAGAAGTTTTGGGCAGTTTTAGCCGGTGCCGCTGCGGTTACAGCTGCAGCAGTCTATTTCAACAACAAGAAAAAACAAAATGGGGTGCTTGTTTCACAGGGATTTGATGAGGAATCTCCTGTAAACGATGAACAACAGCCTGTGGATGAGCAAGAATGAATAGCGAGGCATTTTCTCGTACAGAGCAGTTGCTTGGTGCTGATGCCATGCGGCTGCTATCAGCGGCACGAGTCGCCATTTTCGGTATAGGTGGTGTTGGTGGCTATGTCGCAGAGGCGCTTGCACGCAGCGGGGTGGGAGCGCTGGATTTATTTGATAATGACACCGTGTGCGAAAGCAATCTAAACCGTCAAATCATTGCCTTACACAGTACCATCGGTCAGTATAAGGTAGATGCCATGCGAGCGCGCATTGCCGACATTGTACCGGCTGTTAAGGTCCGAACGTACCGTTGCTTTTATATGCCGGATAATGCCACAGAGTATCCGTTTGACTGTTATGACTACGTTGTAGATGCAGTGGATACGGTTACGGCAAAGTTGACGATTATTGAGCGCGCCAAAGCAGCGGGAGTACCGGTGATCAGCTGTATGGGTACGGGAAACAAATTGGACCCGTCTCAGTTGAAAATTGCGGATATTTCCAAAACGTCGATTTGTCCGCTTGCTCGCGTGATGCGCCGCGAACTACGTGAGCGGGGCGTTCATCACGTGAAGGTTGTGTATTCCACGGAACAACCCATAAAATCGGATAACCCCTCTCGTACTCCCGCAAGTGTGGCATTCGTGCCGGCATCGGCAGGGTTAATGATTGCGGGCGAAGTCGTACGCACCTTAAGCAAAATAAAAGGGAGCTGAATGCCGAAGCATTCAGCTCTTTTGTTTAGCAACCGCAGTGGTCGTCGCTCTTCGGCGGGAAGAACTCATCGACCGGGAAACACATTTTCTTAAACATATCGCAGGGATTTTCGGTGTTGGGGCAACATTCCTTAGTCGGCATACAGAAATCGTAGATGGGTACCAGCATTTGCACGTTGCGAATGAGTTGAACAATGGTGAAAATGCCCAACGTGACCAGCACGACCTTTTCGCAGTCATTGTCTACAAAACAACCGCCGAAACGCTCACAGACGTTAACCGGGATACTTGATGCACAGCAATCGCATCGGCAACCGCAGTTACATTTTTCAACTAGCCGTGCCGACAACACGACCGGCTCCGCAACCTGAACCGTGCAACGCGGCATGTTGCGCGTCGGCATTTCTTGACGGTCGCGGTGATCGGGGCAGAATTCACTGGTGAATACCTTTACGTTGCCCTCGCTGCCAAAGAGAATAACCTTCTTTTGGAATACAGCAACACCGTCAATCAAACAGCATCCTGAGCCGTGACCCGCGTATACCTCTACCGTCACCTTGAAGAAAAAGGTAAGGTCGCAGGAATAATAGCCGCGATTAAAGGGAAGAGCTTCCACATCGATGTAGGTGGATAAGACCTCGGCTTTTTTTGCGCGGATGCTGACAGCATGGTCAATCACCATTTGATCGCGTTCTGTAAAAAATACGCGCAGATCTTCCAGGCAATCTTTATCAGAACAAGAATCGTATACTCGTCCGGCATCCACACAAACGGCTTCTTTACATCCGCTGTTTTGCATGTACTTGTTGTTATCAGCCATTAAAAATCCTCCTATGTCTATGATGATAGGGGATGCCATTAGTACAATGGTAACCCTTCACTGCCATCATATGACATGGGAAGTTTTGTGTGCTATGCTTTTTCGTCTTCTTCCTCGATTGGGTCAGCTATTCCGAGTGCTTGATCTATCAACGCTTGCAGTTCCGGATGACAACGATAGGCGTCAACGAGCAGTAATTCGCGGTCGGTTAGTACAGGATTCTGAGCGAGTGCGATAGGCGTTCTGTCTCGCAACACGTGTTGTGGCTTGCGCGTGTTAAGGAGTTCTTGAAGCGGATTCACCATCTCGCTTCCCAATAGATAGTCCAGAGAAACGCCAAAATATTGAGCAATCAGTTGGGCGGTTCCTATACCGGGCTTGAGATTGACGCCTTGCATATAACTTTTGCGCCAACGTGAAACGGATCCCTTGCTGAAACCGATTTCTTTACTTGCTTTTGATGGCGAAATTCCTTTTTGTTTACAAAGAAACTCAAATTTTTCAAAAAACACGCGTACACCTCCCGGAAAAATGCAGAAAGCACTTGACAAGTTCAATAAATTAAACTATAATGCAAGATAGATCAAATGGTTGAACTAATTTGCAAGAATAATGATACATATAGATATTATATCACGCAAAAGCAAAGGATTCAACTGTCATTTTGGGGGCCATGCGATGTTTTTCTACATACCGATCGAGGAAGAGCTTACTACACCGGAAATGGGATCATATCAAAGTTTCGGTATTCGGGTTGAAAACGAAGCGGGGGAGACGGTATCGGTTGTATCGGATATTTCTACGGATCAACAAATGGTAGCGGAACTTGCAAAGCGATGTACAAACGGCGAACTGGCTCCGGAGCATCTGCATGATGTTATCCTGAATCATATATAAAAATGCGTGCATCATAGATGCACGCATTTTTTTACAGTCGAGTCAGTTTCGCAAAGGTTGCCATCACTTTCTTTTGACCCACGATATCAAATGTAATCGTTAAGAGCGTATCATTGCCCATCGGTTGTACGGCTTGAATAATACCGGTGCCGAACACCTTATGACTGACGTGTTCACCGACTTGCCATTGCTGTTGATCTGTTTTGGCAACGGGTTTACTGACCGAGATTCCGCCACCCGTAGAGCTGCTGTGATAGGAGGATTTTGTTGGAGCAGCGAATGCGGAACGTGGAGCGGTGTAGGATGAAGAATTAGAGTAAGAAAACGATCGAGGACGATAAACAGACACGTTCTCATGACACTTAACTAACTCCTCAGGAATGTCTTGTAAAAAGCGGGAGGGACGGTTGCGCGTGGTAGAGCCGTATAAAAGACGACTACCGGCTGTTGTAATAAACAACTCTTGTTTAGCGCGTGTGATTGCGACATAGCACAAACGGCGATCTTCCTCCACCTCTTCGGGTATAAACATGGTTTGCATACCGGGAAAGATGCCGTCTTCAAACCCCGGAAGAAATACCACGGGAAACTCCAATCCTTTGGCGGCGTGCATGGTCATCAGCACCATGGCATCCGCACCGGCATCATAGTTGTCGATATCGGTCATTAGCGCATTTTCTTCCAAAAAGCCTGCAAGTGTTGCTTCAGTATCCTCGCAGGACTTTTCATAGGATTGAATGGAAGAAGCTAACTCATTGAGATTGTCCACACGATCCGCCTCAGCATCACCGGCAGCCTGCCACATGGCAAGATAGCCTGAGCGTTCCAATACATTGGCATATAACTGATGCAATGAAATCACACCGCTTTCCGCTTCATCGCGTAAGGCGTTCATCATTTGAATAAAGGGGAGGATTTTATTGGCAGAACGGCTGAGATCCGCATAGGTATCTGCTGTTGACAGCACCTCATATAAGGAAATCCCTTGCTGATCAGCAAGGAGCGTTGCCTTATCAATGGTGGTATCGCCGATTCCGCGTTTTGGCTCGTTGATGATACGCTTTAAGCTCACGCGATCTTCCGGATTATTGATGACACGTAAGTAAGCGATCATGTCACGCACTTCCTTAGTATCATTAAAACGATGTCCGCCGATGATACGGTAGGGAATACCGCTTTTCACCAATGCGCGTTCAATGGCATTAGATTGCGCATTAGCACGGTACAACACTGCCATATCGCGGTATCGGTAGTTGCCGGTTGCTACTTTATCAAAGACCTTTTGTGCTATGAAGCGGCCTTCCTCGTCTTCGTTTTCGAGCGCATGCCATTGTAACAAATCACCTTTTGCATTTTGCGTCCACAGGGTTTTGCTTTTGCGGTTAATGTTTTTGGCAATCACCGCGTTTGCTGCATCCAAGATGTTTTGCGTTGAACGATAATTTTGCTCCAAGCGGATAACGGTACAGTTGGGGAATTGATTTTCAAACTCCAAAATATTTTTGACTGTTGCACCGCGGAATTTATAAATACTTTGATCGTCGTCGCCGACCACGCATAGGTTTTGACTTTTTTGTGCCAACAGACTCACAAAACGGTACTGCGCATGGTTAGTGTCTTGGTACTCGTCGATCATTAGGTATTGGTAACGGTTTTGATATTTTTGCAATACAGCCTCATTGGTTTCAAACAACTCGACTGTTTTGCAAAGCAGATCGTCGAAGTCCATTGCATCTGCCTCGTGCAAACGTTTTTGATACAAGGCATAGCAATCCGCTACCTTTTTAAGGCGGAAATCACTGCCGGCTGAGATGGTAAACTCTTCCGGTGATATCAGCGCATCTTTGGCACGGCTGATCTCATTTAAGATCTGCTTGTGCCCGATAACGCGCTCTTCGATGTTCAACGACTTCATACACTCTTTCATGAGTCGACGACTGTCATCGGTATCGTAGATGGTGAAATG
>JAZRQG010000197.1:0-10018 GCA_045649625.1 Acutalibacteraceae bacterium | reverse complement strand
TTAGCGGCGACCTCTTCCAATACGGTGCGTTTGTCCACGGAAGTGGATTTGAGGCGGCGGTCCGCCTGCGCTAACATATCCAGACTTTCTCTGAGCGACTCCAGCGACAGTTTGCTGCAATCGCGTGCCGCGTATTTAAGGCGGAACGCCTTACCTTTATAATCAAACTCTTCCACCAGCGTCTCTGCTTGTCTGCCTCCGATGGCTGCCACCTTGGCACGGTACATATCCGCGTAAGCGTTCGATAATGCGGCAAGTATCGCAACCGGTTCCGCCCTGCAGGCAAACAGCCGATGCAGGATGATATAGGCTTTTTCATAATGATTTTGCAGGATCGCATTGGACAATTCATATGCCTGTGCGTTGAGGTTTTTAGTAGCTACTTGCTCTAAAATTTCCGTTGTGATCTCGCCGTTTCCGGCAAGCGCACACAGCTTGTCCAATTCATTGAGTAACAAGTTCAGATCATTGCCGCTCTGCTCCACTAATTTTTTTGCGATTTCTGTCTTCATCAGCGCGCCGCGCCGACCGGCCCCCGCACACAAAATCCGTGCAATCTCATCGTTTGTCTTGCGTGGAAATGACACGCACATACCGCCGTTTTGATCGATGGCATCAGCAAACTGCTTCCACTTAGCGTTTAATTTTCCATCTGACAGCACGGTGGTCATCCAAAATATCAACACCGTATCCTCCGGCGGATCGGAGACCAGTGCCAGAGCTCTGTCAAACAAGGCGGCAGCCGTCACGTCGCAATTGCTGACGGTTACACATTTCTTATCCGCCATCAGCGGCAGCGCTTCTGCTGCTGCCTCGATGGCATCAAACGAACATTCCTGTCCGTCAAATCGTTGAAAATTGAAGACACTCAACTCGTCATCCTGTCGCACACCGGATTTGCGTACCAGCTGCTGCATATAATGCATGGTCAGATAGCTTTCCTCACCATACAACAGATACACTCGCCTGACTTCTTCGGTTTTCAAATGCAGTTTAAGGTCTTGTTCCGAGAACGCCATATCGCCAACTCCTTTATCCGCCGCAAAATATGGTATCTGCTTCGCCAATCGGTTCCGACCGCGTCGTAAATAACAAGGTCTTCTCATGCCAATTAAGCAATAATTCATCTTGTTGCCACTGCGCTTCCAAGGACTCCCCCAGCCTCACCCGATACTGTGAAAGTGGGATACCGTCCCCAGAAGGATCGCTGTAAAGCATCCGAGTATTGTCGGTTATGTATTCCTTTAGTACAACAGGAACATACAATACCGCAGATTCCTCTCCGCCGATCACAAACACCGCATCAATTCGCGTTAGGCCTAACTCAGCCAAGGCATCCTTTGCGCCGTAAAGCGGTGTGATACTATCGGGTGCTGTCACCAAGATCGTGTTGCCACGATAGGATGCCACCACCGACAGACCGTTTTCACCATCCACACTCTCGGTGCGCAGGGTATTGTATATGGCACCCCGATGAAGCAGCAACCCCACACATAAGATGCAAACACAGACACCGGACAGTACCGACAAACCCTGCCGTCCCAATACGCGACGCCCCATCAAAAACAAAAAATACGTTCCTGTTAACCATAATAACAGAAACGGGGCCCGTATGGCAACCGTTGCCAGCGAAAAAGCAGAAATTTTTTCGCAAACCCACAACAAATATCGACTCATCAATCCTGCAAGCAGTAACAAAGGCTGTGCGATTACCGATATTCCGCACACAGACAAGAGGGATCCCACGCAACCGGTGATCAGTACTACCTCTGCCGGTAAGGTCGTGAGCAGATTAGCAGGCACCGACAGCAACGATGCGCGCCCAAAATAGAGGACCAGCACCGGCAGTGTTGCCAGCGTTGCCGCCAGACTGACCGCCACTGTAGAAACGACCCCATTTATCAGCCCGGCAAAAGACTTCGGTTTACGACCGCGTAATAAAAACTGCGCGATCGGCTCTGTCCAGCACACCAACCCGAAAGTAGCAAAAAAGGATAATAGCAGCCCCACATCGTATACCGCAAACGCATTCGGGATCAGCAATATCAGCAATGCCAACCCCAACGAGTTTCGCGCATCGGCACGTCGCCGAAAACAACCACCGAGCAAGGTAACCAAGCTGACCACACCGGCACGCACCACCGAGGGAGAAAAACCGACGATGGCCATAAAGCCAAACAAGAATACTGCTCCCAGCACGGAGCGCCAAACGCGTCCGATGCGCAACCGACGCAGCACATATACTACGCCCTGCAGCACCACCGTCATGTGTAACCCAGATACCGAAAACAGATGCGATACACCGCATCCCCGAAAATTCGATTCCGCTTGATCGGATAAATGCTCGTCTGCACCGTAGCAAATACCGGCTACCGCGGCACCGATATCACCGTCCAAGCGTTGTTCAATTGCGGCAATAAGCTGTCCACGCACCCTCAAAAAGCGTGCCTTCCACGGGACGGGCCCCTCCGTAAGTGTTTGTTCGACCGCTTGTGTCTGCACGGTACGCACTCTGAGCCAAGTGCCGTCTGCGCGGCGCATGAGCCGAGACAACATCGAATCACCCGCAATCGGCTCCACGGTAAATACGGCAGAAAACCGATCATACAATTCGAGTGCCAACTCTTCATCCGGCGAATACCATATCAACCGCGTTCCCCGCGGCAACTCCCCACTCTGCACCTGCAATACGACTTTCGGATCCGTCTCGATCACTTGAACGTCAAGCGACAACGACTGTTCGGCTGTCACCTCGGTAGGCTGCACGCGCTGTAAATAGGTGACGTAATACGCAGCGATCGCAAGTAAACACACCACCGCCGTGAGCGGGATTGCATGAATACGCCGACACACGGGAATACACAAAGCAAGTACGAATACCACCGCACAAAGAACCATCAGAAGCTTGAGCCACCCCATCGGCAACCACGGACACACCAACAAGGTCACAAACCACGCCATCCCGATTACCCACAATGGTCGGAGCAGGTAGCGAATCATGATTTCTTTTTCGCATACTCCTTCATGCGTTGTTCCTTGGACAAAATGCGCTTACGAAGACGAATGTTCTCGGGGGTTATCTCTACCAATTCGTCATCGTTAATAAATTCCAGTGATTGTTCAAGTGAGAGCACCGTTGGCGGAGTCAAGCGAAGCGCCTCATCCGATCCCGCCGCGCGCATATTCGTAACGTGTTTTTTCTTGCACACGTTCACGGTAATATCTTCACTCTTGGGCGATTGCCCGATAATCATGCCCTCATACACCGGCACCGACGGACCGACGAACAGCATCCCGCGGTCCTGCGCGTTAAACAGACCGTAGCTACTGGTCTCGCCGGTTTCAAACACCACCAGTGAACCCTGTACACGTTGCGGGATATCGCCTTTGTACGGCTCATACCCGTCAAAAATGCTGTTCATGATGCCGTTGCCGTTGGTATCGGTCAGAAATTGCTGACGATATCCCATCAACCCACGCGACGGTATACGGAATTCCAAATGTGTCGCACCGGTATCGCGAGTACCCATGTTCAAAAGTTCCGCCTTGCGTGAGCCAAGTTTCTCCATCACGGCCCCGACATACTGTTCGGGCACTTCAATCATGAGCAACTCCATCGGCTCCAGCAAACCGCCATTTTCATCGTGCTTATAAATAACCTGAGGACGGCTGACCGCGAACTCATATCCCTGCCGCCGCATGGATTCGATCAGGATGGAAAGATGCAATTCACCGCGACCGGACACCTCAAAGGCGTCAGTGGAATCGGTTTCACGCACCCGCATACTCACATTGGTCTCGACCTCCTTGAACAAGCGCTCCCGCAGGTTTCGCGAGGTCACAAATTTACCCTCTTTGCCGGCAAACGGACTGTTGTTCACCATAAACAGCATGGAAATGGTCGGTTCATCAATATGTACGAACGGCCGCGCCTCCACACACTCGGGATCGCAGGCGGTTTCTCCAATGTTGAGATCGGTAATGCCGGTCACTGCGATCAGGTCACCCACCGCCGCCGTATCATGCTCAACGCGGCGCAACCCCTCGAACTGATACAGCTTGCCGATCCGCGCGTTCACAGTGGTGCCGTCGTTCTTGCACAACGTAACCGCTTGCCCGTTTTTCACGCGACCGCGTTCCACGCGACCAACACCGATGCGGCCGACATAGTCGTCATAATCAATATTGGAAAACAAGATCTGCAGCGGTCCGTCCAGATCTCCTTCGGGTGCAGGCACGTGCGTTAAAATGGCTTCAAACAGTGGCTTCATATCCCCATCGCGCACCTCGGGATCAAGTGAAGAATAGCCATCACGCCCTGAAGCATACACCACCGGAAAATCCAATTGATCCTCGTCCGCACCGAGCTCGATAAATAGATCCAGCAGCTCGTCAATCACCTCTGCCGGTCTGGCACCGTCACGATCGATCTTGTTGATAACCACAACCGGGCGCTTTCCGAGACCCAGTGCCTTTTTCAGCACAAATCGCGTCTGCGGCATACAACCCTCAAACGCATCCACCAGCAGCAGCACCCCGTCCACCATCATCAAGATGCGTTCCACCTCGCCGCCAAAATCCGCGTGACCGGGCGTATCCACAATGTTGATCTTGGTACCGTTGTACATCACCGCCGTGTTCTTGGATAGAATCGTGATGCCACGCTCGCGCTCCAAATCGTTGGAATCCATCACGCGTTCGGACACTTGCTCGTTTTCTCGGAATATGCCGCTTTGTCGGAGCAACTGATCCACCAGTGTCGTTTTGCCGTGATCAACGTGTGCAATAATCGCGATATTGCGTAATTGTTCTTGCTTTGCCATAGTTGTTTCCCCTTAATATCAATAGAACTTCATTGGATTGACCGGGCGGCCGTTGACACGCACTTCAAAGTGCAAGTGCGGCGACGTGCTGCGGCCGGTATTGCCGACCGTCGCAATGCGCTGCCCTTGAAGCACCTTATCGCCCTCTTTGACGAACAATTCGTGACAGTGCGAATATAGCGTTTGATATCCGCCACCGTGGTCAATGATAATATATTTGCCGTACGACCAATACGAGGTTCCCTTCGGATCCTCCGCCACAATAACCGTACCACCGTCAGCCGCCACAATATCCTGACCGGTCATATCGCGGCTCCAGATATCAATGGCGTTGTGCCGGCCCGCCTTGTAATATTGCGATATAAACCGCGTTTCGGGTACCGGCCAGATGAAATGACCGGTCGCATTCGCACCGCCCTTATAATTTTTGTCGATCTTCTTGGTACCGTACGCTACAATCTGCGTGACCGGCTCCTTGATCACCGTAGACGAGGTGATCACACTGGACAACTGTTCACCATTAAGATAGGTAACCGTTGCCGTTACCCGGTTGATTCCTTTTTTGCCATTAGTCCGTACCCGTTGACTTCCCTCGTAGGACGAGGCATCCGCCACGCGCTGTATAGTATACGGCACCTCGACCTCGTACTGAATGGTGCCGGATACCAATACCTGCAGGCGGGAATCGGATGTCAAAAATTCCTTCATTTCCTTCGGCGGCAAAATGCACGGCTGCGGGTACTGCCCGTCGATCAGCTCCACCGTTTCAAAAAAGGCAGCTGTCACACCCTCCCGTCCGTCGCAGCTTTCCTCTAAAATTTCCTCCAACAACTGTTCGACGGCATCGCGATCCTCCACAGCACCGCAAAACACACCGTCAATATACACACCACTCGCATAAAGCAACACCGCATCCGTGCGGAATAGTAAGTAATCACAAATCTCTTCTCGTTGTAATACACTTGCCTGCGGAATCATATGTAGTGACACGTCCGGCTTGAGTGCCGCTTCCAGTATAACGTCAGTCGTTCCAAGGCGTTCTTGTGCCATCGCGATGCCGGCCTGTAATTCCGATTCGTCGGATACGTATCCAATGGTATCCCCCTGAGAATCGGTCAACGCCAACGCAAACGTAATGTTGTTCCAGTAACGGAGTGTTTCTCGCAACAAAAACGCAGTTGCCACAATTGCTAACGCCGTCACCGCGCCTTTGAAAACGTGACGGTATCGTTTGATCGCCTCAACCGGTAAGAGGAACACCTGCAGTACGCCAAGGAGAAAGTTTTTTTGCCATGCTTCCAGGACTCGTCTGAATGCACTGGTACAATGCCCCCAAAAGGTAACAAGCTTTGCATGCAGTGTGCGGCCACGATGCCGTCGCAACATCTCGCATAAACGCCTGATAAGCAGACGAATCGGTAAAAACAGAAGGGTCAGAAACCGTCCTAAACGGTGAAGCAAACGCAAGGTTTGCACACCCGCATAGTACGATATCCGATACACCGTTTGCATAGACGGTTCCTCCTTTCTTTAAGATAACACGTTTTTCAAAAACTGTCCCGTATACGATTCCGGAACAGCCGCGACCTCGGCAGGTGTCCCGCAGGCGACTAAGGTGCCGCCGCGATTACCGCCCTCCGGCCCTAAATCCACAATGTGGTCTGCACTTTTGACGACATCCAGATTGTGTTCAATAACGATCACCGTGTTACCGGCATCCACCAACTTTTGCAGCACTTCAATGAGCTGTGCCACATCTGCCGTATGCAAACCGGTAGTGGGCTCGTCCAAAATATACACCGTCCGTCCGGTGGCGCGTTTGGAAAGCTCGGTAGCAAGCTTCACGCGCTGTGCCTCACCGCCCGAAAGAGTCGTGGCGGGCTGACCAAGTTTAATATAGCCCAGCCCCACGTCCACCAGCGTTTGCAGCTTCCGCGCAATTTTCGGAACGCTGAAGAAAAAGGCGGTGGCTTCCTCCACTGTCATTTCCAACACGTCGTAAATGTTTTTGCCCTTATAGCGAATCTCCAAGGTTTCACGGTTATACCGCTCTCCATGGCACACCTCACACGGCACGTAAATATCCGGCAGGAAATGCATTTCGATCTTCAAAATACCGTCGCCTTGGCACGCCTCGCAACGGCCGCCCTTGACATTAAACGAAAACCGCCCCGCGGAGTACCCGTGCATTTTGGCATCGGTGGTAGACGCGAACAATTCGCGAATATCGTTAAACACACCGGTATACGTTGCCGGATTAGAACGCGGGGTGCGCCCGATCGGTGCCTGATCGATATTGATGACCTTGTCGAGGTGTTCGCAACCCTCAATCGCGGTATGCGCCCCCGCCCGCGTATGCGCGCGGTTAAGAACGTTGGCAAGCTTCTTATATAAGATTTCATTGATGAGTGACGACTTGCCCGAACCGGACACACCGGTCACACAGTTAAACGTCCCCAGTTTAAAAGTTACGTCGATATTTTTCAGATTGTTTTCGCGAGCGCCCATCACGCGCAGCGCGCGACCATCCCCTTTTCGCCAAACTTCGGGTACCGGAATTTTCCGTTTTCCGCTGAGATACTGACCGGTGATGGATTTCTCGCACGCACACACGTCCTCCACCGTGCCCGAGCACACGACTTCGCCGCCGTGCACACCCGCACCCGGTCCGATATCCACGATCCAGTCCGCGGCACGCATGGTATCCTCGTCGTGCTCCACTACAATCAGCGTGTTGCCAAGATCACGTAAACGACAAAGCGTTTCGAGCAGCTTTTGATTATCCCGCTGATGCAAGCCGATGCTGGGCTCATCCAAAATATACAAAACGCCCATCAGCGACGAGCCAATCTGCGTTGCCAATCGGATGCGTTGACTCTCACCGCCGGACAGCGTTCCCGCCGAGCGCGATAGGGTGAGGTATTCCAATCCCACACTGTTAAGAAATCCCAGCCGCTCGCGAATCTCTTTTAAGATACGATCTGCAATCAAATGCTCCCGTTGTGACAGGGAAGCATACAGCTCGTCCATAAAGATGAGCATCTCCGTCACGGATTTGTCACACAGATCCGCAATGTTCAAGCCCCCTACCGTCACCGCCAAGCTTTCGGGCTTCAAGCGCTTTCCGTGACAATCGGGGCAGGGCACCTTACTCATATACTGCTCGATCTCGCTACGCACCCAATCACTGCTCGTTTCGCGGTATCGCCGCTCCAAATTGTTGACGATTCCCTCAAACGCGGTGAAATATTCCCCCGAGCCGTACTCCATTTTGCGGTACATACGGATCTTTTCGCCGTTGTTGCCATATAACAAAATTTGTTTGATATTCTCCGGTAGCTCGCCGTACGGCGTATCCAAAGAAAATCCGTAATGCTTTGCCAATCCCTCATAATACATCTGTGCGATGGTACCGAAATCGTGATACCCCCACCCACTCGCCGTGATGGCATTCTCGCGAATGGATAAGCTCGGATTGTTAACCACCAACGCAGGATCAACCGACATAAAAATGCCGATACCGGTACACTTCGGACACGCACCGAACGGATTGTTGAACGAGAACATCCGCGGCTTTAATTCTTCCATACTGAAGCCATGCTCGGGACAAGCGTAATTCAGTGAGAATAACAGATCCTCCCCACCCGGAATGTTCACGCACAGAAGTCCCTGGGACAGCCCTGTCGCGGTTTCAATGGAATCCGCCAGACGACTGCGCACCTGCGGATTGATGACCAGACGATCCACCACGATCTCGATGGTATGCTTTTTATTCTTTTCGGGCTTGATCTCCTCGGACAGATCGTAGATCTCTCCGTCCACACGCACGCGGACGTACCCCGCCTTCCGCGCCTGTTCAAATTCCTTTTGATACTCACCCTTTTTGCCACGAGCAAGAGGAGCTAACACCTGAATACGTGTCCCCTCCGGAAGTTCGAGCAGGCGGTCCACGATCTCATCCACCGTCTGCTGACGGATCTCCCGCCCGCAAACGGGACAGTGCGGCACGCCAATGCGCGCATATAACAGGCGCAAATAATCGTAAATCTCCGTGACCGTTCCCACCGTGGAACGCGGGTTGTGCGAGGTGGTTTTTTGATCGATGGAAATAGCCGGTGACAAGCCATCGATGGAATCCACCTCCGGTTTTTCCATCTGCCCCAAGAACATCCGTGCATAGGAGGACAAACTTTCCATATACCGCCGCTGTCCCTCGGCATAAATGGTGTCAAAGGCAAGCGACGACTTACCCGATCCGGACAAGCCGGTAAACACGACCAGTTTGTCCCTGGGAATCGTCACGTCGATATCTTTTAAATTGTGTTCTCTGGCGCCTTTGACGACCAACTTATCTAACATATCGAACTATCCTTTTTCAGTTTCTCGATCTCATCACGCAACCACGCAGCATGTTCGAACTCCAATAGTTTTGCTGCATGCTTCATCTCGCGTGTCAGCTGTTCAATACGCTGCGCACGCTCTGCTTTGGTCAGCTTACGCCCCTTTTCGTTGCGTGCAGACTCGGCAGTCGGCGTGATCTGCAAAATATCCGACACCTGCTTTGTGATGGTGCGCGGCACGATACCATGCTCCTCATTATACCGCATTTGGATCTCGCGGCGGCGATTCGTTTCGGTGATGGCACGCTCCATCGACGGTGTGACCGCATCGGCATACATAATCACCTGCCCGTTCGCGTTGCGCGCCGCACGACCAATGGTTTGAATCAGCGACGTTTCGGATCGCAAAAAGCCTTCCTTGTCCGCATCCAATATCGCTACCAGCGAGACCTCGGGGATATCCAACCCCTCGCGCAGCAGATTGATACCCACCAACACGTCGAATTCGCCCAGCCGCAGATCGCGGATGATCTCCATGCGTTCCATGGTATCAATATCGTGGTGCATATACCGCACCTTGACACCAACGTTTTCCAAATACGCCGTTAAATCCTCTGCCATCTTTTTCGTCAGTGTGGTCACCAATACACGCTCCGATTGCTCGGCACGCAAGCGAATCTCGGAAAGCAGATCGTCGATCTGCCCCTCGACCGGCTTGACCGTTACTTCCGGATCTACAAGCCCCGTCGGGCGGATGACCTGCTCCACCGGCTTGCCGCCGCGTTCGCGTTCGAGATCACCCGGTGTCGCACTCACAAACACCACTTGATTGAGGTGGCTGTAAAACTCATCAAA
>JAZRQG010000196.1:0-8209 GCA_045649625.1 Acutalibacteraceae bacterium | reverse complement strand
ACTGCGGCTGTTGAGGTGCCGGGCGTGGCAGGTATGGCACCCCGTATCAAGGACCTGCGCGGACTGGTCGGCAATGCTGCTACCAAATGTGTGGCGGTTGTTAATAATGAAAGTGAAACCATCGTGGATGTGTATATCAATTTGAAAGCGGGCGTGCGTATTCCGGATGTTGCCGGTGAAGTGCAACGTGTTGTCAAGAATGAGGTTCAATCCATGACGGGGCGTCCCGTTACCAAGGTCAATGTTCACATTGCCGGTATCGTATTGGAAGAGAAAAAAGAAGTAGGAAAGAAAGAAACAGCGGAATAAGAGTGCAACCCTCTGCAATTTTGTGGAGGGCTTTTGCGCTGTCACGCTAAGGAAAGGCAAGGGCGTAGTATGACGCGACGGGAATCAAGAGAACTTGCGTTTGTGTTGCTGTTCGAAAAGAGCTTTTCGGACACACCGCTTGATGAACTATTAGAAAATGCGGGTGAAGCCAGAGAGATCGTGCGTGATCCGTTTGCGCTGTCGCTCACCGAGGGTGTCTTGGCACATACTGAGGAGATTGATGAACAGATCTCGGAATTTTCCCATAAATGGAGTAAGGATCGCTTGTCTCGTGTCTCTTTGGCGATTTTGCGCCTTGCGATCTATGAGATGCTGTGGGAAAGTTCAATTCCCGTCAGTGTGTCTATCAATGAAGCGGTCGAGCTTGCCAAACGGTATGGCGGCGACGCCGATGCCTCGTTTATCAACGGCGTGTTAGGTGGTATTGCTCGCCGAAACGAGGCGTAATATGAGCTTTTATATAGGGCTGGATACCAGCAATTATACGACCTCCGCCGCGGCATTTGATGCAGCGACGGGGGCGCTTTGGCAAGTAAAACAACTTTTACCGATCAAGGCGGGAGAGTTAGGACTTCGTCAGAGTGACGCGGTCTTTCATCATGTTAAGCAACTGCCGACGCTCTTGGAGCAGCTGTTTGCCGAGGTAGGAGCAGTATCGCCCGATGCTTTTGGTGTGTCGGATCGACCGATGGAGGCGGACGGCTCGTATATGCCCTGCTTTTTGGCAGGGAAGGGGACGGCACGTGCGCTTGCGGCTGCTGCAGATAAACCGCTGTATCGCTTTACCCATCAGCAAGGTCATGTGATGGCGGCACTGTACGGTGCCGAGCGGTTGTCCTTGCGGCACAAGCCGTTTTTGGCATTTCACGTATCCGGCGGAACGACTGAAGCGCTGCTGGTTAAGCCGCATCCTGAAACCGTTATTTCCTGCGCCTCGGTGGCGCGTTCGATGGATCTTAAGGCGGGACAGCTTATCGACCGCGTCGGCGGTCTGCTGGGGTTGCCGTTTCCGGCCGGCCCTGAATTGGACAAGCTGTCACAAAAAGCGGATACCACTCGCTTGCCGAAGCCGTCAATGGAGGGGGCCAGCTGCCATCTTTCAGGTGTGGAGAATCAGTGCCGGCGCTTGCTCAGTGATGGTGCACAACCCGCCGAAGTGGCACGTTTTTGTCTGTTGAGTATTCAATCGGCACTTGTTAGCATGACAGAGCGCCTACTTGCACGGTACGGTGATCTGCCGGTGGTGTATGCGGGGGGCGTCATGTCCAACACGCTGTTGCGCACTGCCTTGAAGGAACGGTTTGGCGGCATTTTTGCATCGCCTGTGTATTCGGCGGACAACGCCGCCGGAATTGCCGTTTTGGCAGCGCTTCGTGCAGGAGGTGACCAATCCATATGACAGTCATTACCGTCAGTCAGCTTAACCGCTATGTGCGTTCGTTGATTGAAAGTGATGCGCATTTGGGTCAAGTTCTGCTCAGCGGCGAGATCAGCAATTTTGTTAATCATTATAAATCGGGGCATCTGTACATGTCCCTCAAGGACGAAAACGCTGTTGTCAAAGCGGTGATGTTCCGTTCGCAGGCGATGCACCTTCGTTTTGTGCCGGAAAACGGCATGAAGGTGATTGTGCGGGCGCGGGTATCGCTGTACGAAAAGGACGGCTCGTTTCAAGTCTATATCGATGAGTTGCAGCCGGACGGTGCCGGTGCATTGCAGGTCGCCTTTGAACAACTGAAGAATCGGCTGAGCGCTGAAGGTTTGTTTGACGAATCGCGCAAGAAACCGTTACCGCGTTATCCGAAACGAGTAGGCGTTATTACCGCCGCGACGGGTGCCGCCGTGCGCGATATTTTCAATGTGCTCGGCAGACGGTACCCGCTCACAGAAGTGGTGTTGCTTCCCGTGTTGGTACAGGGGGAGGGCGCCCCGAAACAGTTGGTTGAAGCCCTTTTTGCGTTCGACGCCATGGAACCGTCAAGCGCGCCGGATGTTATCATCATCGGCAGAGGTGGCGGATCACTGGAGGATCTGTGGGCGTTTAACGATGAAGCGGTTGCGCGTGCCGTCGCGGCATCCCATATTCCGGTCATCTCCGCTGTCGGTCATGAAACGGATTTTACCATCTGCGATTTTGTTGCCGATCTGCGTGCTCCCACACCGTCGGCGGCAGCCGAGCTTGCCGTGCCGGACGGTCGGGAACTTATGGAACGTATCGTACTGTTGCGTACCGCTGCCGGACGTGCACTCAACACAGCCCTTACGCATAAACAAAACAAATTATCGCTTCTCAAGAGTAAACGGTGCCTAACCTCACCGCTGTATTCAGTGGAGGAGCGTATGATGCGGCTCGACGGAACGGTCAAACGGTTTTCTGCCGCCGCAAAGCTTAATTTCTCCCGTGCCGACCGCCGCTTGGCGACTGCGGCGGGCAAGTTGCATGTGCTCAGCCCCTTGCAGGTGATTTCCCGCGGCTATGCCACGGTGCATACCGATGCAGGACTTGTTCATTCGGTGAACGACGTAACTGTCGATCAACCGCTCGCCGTACGCGTGTCGGACGGCACGATCCGATGCAGGGTAACCGAAAAAGAGGTGTTATCGTGAAAGAATTAACATTTGAGCAGGCAATGGAGCGCCTGGAGGAAATCGTTTCCGTGCTGGAAAGCGGCAAGGAAACATTGGATGAGTCGATGAAATTGTTTGAAGAGGGTACGGCATTGACCGCGTTTTGCTCCGCGTCGCTTAAAAATGCGGAGCAGAAGATCATCAAACTCACAGCCGAAAACGGACAGGAGGAAGTCTGATGGCGCTGTATACCGAACGCTTACAGCAGCATCTCAAACTGGTGGAACGTCGCCTTGCCGACTTTTTGCCGACGGATGACGGCATCGGTGAGATCATGCGTTACGCGTGTGAAGGTGGCGGCAAGCGTATTCGACCGGTTTTATTGCTTGAATGGTGCCGCTTGTGTGGCGGCGTGGTCGACACGGTGATGCCGTTTGCGGCAGCGATCGAGTGTGTGCATTCCTATTCGTTGGTGCATGACGATCTCCCGTGTATGGATAACAGTCCGTTGCGCCGCGGTAAGCCATCCGCACATGCCAAATACGGTGAAACGATGGCGCTGTTAGCGGGTGATGCCTTGCTCAACCGCGCGTTTGAGATCATGCTCTTGGCTGAAAACGTGGAGCCGCGTACGGCGCTGCGCGCTGCCGCTCAGCTGGCGGACAATGCCGGCGTGTACGGTATGATTGGCGGTCAGGTGTTGGATCTGAATAGTGAGGGCAAGCAAATCGACCTTGACACTCTCAAACGGTTGCAGGAGGGAAAAACGGCGGCGTTGCTCGTTGCCGCGTGCCGTATGGGCGCGATCCTCGGCGGCGGTACGGACGAGCAGATTGAATGTGCCGGTCGGTACGGCTATTATTTGGGACTCGCTTTCCAGGTCGTTGACGATATTCTGGATGTTACCGCCACCGCTGAAGAACTCGGCAAACCGGTCGGCAGTGACGATGAAAACGACAAAAACACCTACGTTTCTCTGCTTGGCCTGGATAAAGCACAAGCACTTGCCGCGTCGTATACGGCGCAG
Organism: Acutalibacteraceae bacterium; assembly: GCA_045649625.1. Classification (GTDB taxonomy): domain Bacteria; phylum Bacillota; class Clostridia; order Oscillospirales; family Acutalibacteraceae; genus RGIG3009. The sequence continues at coordinate 4,284 of JAZRQG010000196.1, read as the reverse complement.
GCAAAGGATGCACTGGGGCATTTTGCGGATAGCGCAGACTTGTGTCAGCTTGCGGATGCCCTGCTTACCCGAACACACTAAAAAGGATTGGATCAAAGCATGAGTGTTTTAGAAACTGTCCACGCACCTGAGGATGTCAAAAAGCTGTCCTTAGACGAACTTGATATGTTGTGTGATGATCTGCGTCGCATCATTGTCGATACGGTATCCCAAAACGGGGGACACCTATCCTCCAATTTAGGCGTCGTTGAGCTGACGGTGGCATTACACAAGATGTTTACTCTCCCGCACGATCAAATCGTGTGGGACGTTGGGCATCAATGCTATTGCCATAAATTGCTCACCGGTCGTCTTGAAGCCTTTGATACATTGCGCCAAACCGGTGGAATATCCGGATTCCCGCGCCCGTCAGAGAGCCCGTACGATGCGTTCGTCGCGGGTCACAGCTCCACTTCGGTTTCTGCTGCAAACGGCATCGCCAAGGCAAAGGCATTGGCGGGAGATGACGGCTATGTAGTAGCGGTGATCGGTGACGGTGCCATGACGGGCGGTCTTTCGTATGAGGGACTTTGCAACGCCGGACGCAGTCACGATCGGTTGATCGTGATTCTCAACGATAATCAAATGTCTATCAGCCGTAATGTTGGCTTTATAGCGCGACATTTAGCTATGCTGCGTTCCGGCCCGCGGTACGTGCAGGCGAAGAATAATTTCGGCAATATTCTTTCGTCGATCCCGCTCATTGGTGAGTCGTTGTACCGCTTGATGGTGCGTATAAAATGCCGCCTGAAAAACAGCGTATATCACAGCAGCTCCACCTTTGAGGATATGGGCTACTACTATTTGGGCCCCGTGAATGGCCATAATCTTCACGATCTTACCAGAGCCATGCAAACGGCAAAGAACCTCAATCGTCCGGTTTTGTTGCACGTGGACACGGTTAAAGGGCAGGGGTATACCCCTGCCATGCAAAACCCCGATAAATATCACGGAATTTCCGCATTTGATCCCGAAACCGGTATGACTACTGCCAAGTCGGGCCCCAATTTCTCCACGGTTGTCGGCGATCAGCTGTGCAAATTGGCGGAAGAGGATCCAAAGATCTGTGTTGCTACCGCTGCCATGACCGGTGGTACGGGACTGACTACTTTCTCCAGACAGTTTCCGAAACGTTTTTTCGATGTTGGCATTGCGGAGGAGCATGCTGTTACCTTCGCTTCGGGACTAGCCGTTGGTGGGTATTTACCGGTGTTTGCGGTGTATTCCACGTTCCTGCAGCGCAGCTATGATCAGCTTTTGAACGATACCGCCATCATGAATAATCACATCGTGCTTGCGATCGACCGCGCAGGTGTGGTGCCGGATGACGGCGAAACACACCAAGGCATCTTTGACGTTCCGTTTTTGTCTACCATACCGAATACCACGATCTTTGCACCATCGACCTACGATGAACTGAGCATTACGCTGAAGCAAGCCTTGTACGAAACGGAGGGAATCGCTGCGGTGCGATACCCGAAAGGCGGGCAGTTCCCGCATCTTGATCTGTATAAATCGGATTATAAGCCGTTCACCCATTTTCGTGATGCCTCGGCGCGCACGGTAGTCATCACCTACGGCAGACTGTTCTCCAACGTGTTGCAGGCGGTGCAGAAGGTACAGGAAGTGATGCCGGTATCGGTTATTAAATTAACCCGTATTCACCCGATCCCGGAGGAAGTGCTGGCACTCAGCCGTCAGTACCAGCGTATCGTGTTCTTTGAAGAGGGTTCGAAAAACGGCGGTATTGCCCAGCAACTGGGTGCCCGCCTTATGCAAACGCGTTATCGCGGCAAATACGAGATCCACGCGATAGACGGCTTTGTTCCCACTTGCTCGGTGGAGGACGGCTTAAAGCTGTGCAAGTTGGACGTGAGCAGTATGGTTAAAACGCTGTTGCAGGAGGGCTTACCCGGTGGCAGAAAGTGAACGCTTGGACGCCCGCGTCGTGGCGGAAGGCTATGCGACGGGCCGAGACAAAGCCAAGGAACTGATCCGGGCGGGCGCGATTACGGTCAACGGTAAAACCGTCACCAAGCCATCTGTAGTTGTAAGCGTTGATACCGTGGTGTCTTGCACAGCCGATGCGCCGCGCTACGTTGGTCGCGGCGGTTTGAAATTGGAAGCGGCGTTACAGGCAATTTCGCCGTTGCCGCAGCCGTGTGTTGCGATGGACGTCGGCGCCTCGACGGGAGGGTTTACGCATTGTATGCTGCTCGGTGGGGCGGATCGGGTGTATGCGATTGATGTCGGTCACGGACAATTGCATCCAACACTTCTTGCCGATCCGCGCGTGGTAAATTTGGAGGGGACGGATATCCGCGACAGGGACACCCTGTTGGCGGTGATCCCGCCTCGTTCGGTTGACCTGCTTGCCATGGACGTGTCGTTTATTTCGATCCGCACGGTACTGCCGGCGGTATTTGACTATTTGCGCGAAGGTGCGCGATTATTGATATTGATCAAGCCACAGTTTGAAGCGGGCAGAGCCGATGTCGGCAAAAACGGCATTGTCCGCGATCGCCGTGTTCACGTTCGGGTGCTGCGTGAACTGTGTGAGTTCTTTTCAACATCCGGTTGCGTGCTGCAAGCGCTTGCGGCATCGCCCATTATCGGTGGTGCCGGCAGAAATGAAGGGAATATTGAATATGTCGCCACCCTGATCTACGGCGGCGAGCAAACGATACTGCCGGATGTTCGGCAACTGGTGGATACCACATTTTCCATGCACTGACAGGAGGTGCGTTTCGTGAATATTACCGTAATTCCCAACACCAAAACGGCTGACGGCAAAGAGGCTTTTTTGCAGGTGCAGCAAGCCTTGTCGGCGATGGACGTGACGGTTACCGTGCCGTGTGATGAGGCGTTCCCCCCGCGGGATATGGCGGAACTTCTTGAAAACTGCGACGTCGCCATCGCCATTGGCGGTGACGGGACCATTATCCATACGGCGAAAAGTGCCGCTGCTTTCGGAAAGCCGGTGCTCGGTATCAACAGCGGGCGTCTGGGCTTTACAGCGGGCCTGGAACTGTCGGAGCTTTCGGAACTTAATCGCCTTATCGGCGGCGATTACGATATTGAAGAACGGATGCTGTTGGACATTTGTGTGGATACCGAAAGCGGTACCGAGCAATACAGTGCCCTCAACGAGGCGGTGATTTCCCGCGGTGCTTTGTCCCGCATGATCGAGGTCCATGTGAAAAACGGCGAGAAACCGGTCTCCACGTATCAGGCGGATGGCGTGATCGTTGCGACCCCAACGGGCTCCACTGCGTATTCGCTGTCGGCAGGCGGCCCTATCGTGGATACCGCACTGCGCTGTTTGTTGTTGACACCCGTTTGTCCGCATTCCTTACATAGTCGCCCGTATATTTTCGATCAGGATGCCGTGTTGACGCTTACCCCTGAGCGATCGGAATCGTCCGTGTTTGTTACGGTGGACGGTGAGGAAGCGATCTGTATTGGCGAAGGTGGATGGGTGCGTGTATCGCGCTCCGATACTTGCGCAAAGCTTATTAAACTCAAGCAAAAACCGTTCTATCAGGTTTTGGACGATAAACTGACGAACAGGAAGGTATAAACGATATGAAGGTCAAACGCCAAGCGAAGATCTTGGAGATTATACAAACCCGTAGCATTGAAACCCAGGATGAGCTGATCCGTGCGCTCGAGGAGAGTGGCTACATCGCTACCCAGGCTACGGTCTCTCGCGATATTAAGGAACTCCGCCTGATCAAAATTTTGAACAGTGATGGCAAGTATTGCTATTCCGTGATGAAGGCAGGGGGCGAAAAGGTAGCGACTAAATTTATGTCTATTTTCCAGGATGCCGTCAGTAGCATTGATTTCGCCGGCAACTTGGTGGTCGTCAAATGTATGTCCGGTATGGCGCAGGCGGCGTGTGCGGCAATGGATTCTTTGCAATGGGAATCGGTTGTCGGTACGCTTGCCGGTGAGGATACCTTTGTTTGCATTACCCGTACGACCGAGAGTGCCGTGGAGCTTGTGGAAGAACTCAAAAAATTACAACGCGGCTGAGATTTTCGAGCGTTTTATTGTAGAGGTGACACACCATGCTGGATTGCTTGCACATCGAGAATATTGCCGTTATTGAGCGGGCAGACATTCGCTTTACCGCGGGCTTCACGGCCTTGACGGGTGAAACGGGTGCAGGTAAATCCATCATTATTGATGCGATCAACGCCGTTTTGGGCGAACGTACGCGCCGTGATTTGGTGCGTACCG
>JAZRQG010000195.1:0-4170 GCA_045649625.1 Acutalibacteraceae bacterium | reverse complement strand
GGGGCGTCTGGCTACCCAATGCCCGCCGCTGTATGGTGTCTTGATAGATTCGCAAGCCATGACCGACGGTGAGCGGCTGGTGGTCGTTACCGATAACGATTTATTTGTATCGCTGGTGAAAACGGACGGCAATAAATTTACGCTTATGAACGCTGTGCAGGCGGTTGCCGGCAAGCCGATGCGTATCAGCCGCGGCCGTCCGGTCAAGCAGGAAACGACGGATAACAAGCAGGAAAACGATCCCTTGTCGGCATTTTTAAAGCAAAGTGCCGAGGCGGGTATTTCGATTGAAATGAAAGGATGATCCTTGTATGAAAGCACGGTTACCGCAGGGTTACGGCAATGCCGGAGGCGGCAATATGCAAGCCATGCTTAAGCAGGCACAGAAAATGCAGGAGGATATGGCGTCTGCTCAAGCCGATTTGGAGCAGCGCGAATACAGTGCGACTGTCGGTGGCGGCATGGTAAAAGCGACTGTGGACGGCACACATCTGTTGCGTTCTATCGAACTGCAGCCGGAAGCGGTCGATCCTGAGGACACGGAAATGCTGGCAGATTTGATCGTGGCGGCAGTCAACGAAGCGGTGCGCAAGGCACAAGCGGATTCCGAAGAAACGCTGGGTCAGATCACCGGCGGCATGAAACTACCGTTTTAAAAAATGAAAAGCCGTATTGTTTGGTGGATTCTGACCGTCTGCTGTGCATGTGCGATCCTAACCTTATCGCTGCTGCCGGCAGCGCAATCATCAAAAATCAGTGCTCCTGTCGCGGATTGGATCATTGAGCAGGAGCAGTCGATCCAACAGTTGCCGCCCGCAGAGCAACCGAACGCAAAAATGGAAAAGCACGAGGAAGTACGAGATGCCGCCCACATCGTTATCTATGTGGCACTCTCGTTGTGCGTCGGTATGCTCACTCGTACATACAACCGCAAATGGTGGTACGGTATTAGTGTGCCGGTATGTGCAGTGTTTGGCTGCGTAGACGAATTGTTACAGCATCTGTTTGCGGCTAACCGCCAATTTCAATTGTCCGATGTATGGCGAGATTGGCTGGGAACGGTAATTGGCACCGTGATTGTTGTGGCCGTACATGTATGGCATAAATCAAAGCAGGAGGCAGGAGCCTATGGCGTATCGGGTACCGGCGCTTGACAATTTAATTGAACAATGGGAGCGCTTGCCCGGTATCGGTCATAAAACGGCTGTACGGCTGGCGTTTTCGTTGCTTTCCATGTCGGACGAGCAGAGCAACCGTTTTGTCGAAGCGATTGTCAACGCGAAAAAGAACATTCACGAATGTGAGACTTGTTGCAATCTCACCGACAGTGAACAGTGCTCAGTGTGTTCCGCTTCCAACCGTGACGAGAGTGTGATCTGTGTGGTCGAAGAGCCGCAGGACGTCCTCGCGTTTGAACGCATGCGCGAATTCCACGGCTTGTATCACGTGTTACACGGCACCATTTCGCCGATGAACGGTGTGGGGCCGGATCAGCTGCGCATTAAGCAGCTGCTCACGCGCGTGGCAAATACCGATGTCACCGAAGTGATCATGGCGACCAATCCCACCGTAGAGGGGGAGGCAACCGCTATGTATCTTTCCAAATTGTTAAAACCGTTTGAAATCAAGGTAACACGGCTCGCTTACGGTATTCCCGTGGGCGGTGAGTTGGAATATGCGGATGAAGTCACGCTCAGCCGCTCGTTTGAGGGGCGAAGCGAATTATAACGTTCAGTTGAAGGAGATCCGGTTATGGCAGGCGAACGCGTCGCGACAAAAACCATTGCGGAAAATCGAAAAGCCTTCCATGACTATTTCGTTGAGGAATCCATGGAGGCAGGCATTGAGCTGTGCGGCACCGAGGTCAAATCCCTGCGCAAGGGCGCTGTGAATTTGAAGGATTCCTGGTGCTCCGTGGATAACGGAGAGCTGTTCATCAAGGGAATGCATATCAGCCCCTATGAACAGGGCAACATTTTCAACCGCGATCCGATGCGAGTGCGTAAACTTCTCATGCATCGGCGGGAGATCATGCGCTTGTACGGCTTGTTAAAACAGCAACAGGGTCTCACCTTGATCCCGTTGTCACTGTACTTTAAAGGCTCGCGTGTCAAGGTGCAGCTCGGACTGTGCCGCGGTAAAAAGCTGTACGACAAGCGAGAAGATGCGGCGCGCCGCGACATGAAACGTGAAGCAGAGCGCGCCATGCGCCAAAAGGAGGTTTGACGAATGAGCTTGTTATCCGTGGTCATTCCCGCCTATAACGAGGAACAGAATATTTCACTGGCTGTTGCCGGTATCGCTGAGGTGCTGGAAACGGCGAATATTCCGTACGAGCTGATTTTTGTGGACGACGGCTCCAAGGATCAAACTTACGCGCGTATTTGTGAAGAAACACGTTGCCATCCCGCGGTGCGCGGTGTGTCGTTCAGCCGCAACTTCGGTAAGGAAGCTGCGATTTTTGCAGGGCTTTCAGAAGCCCGCGGCGATGCGTGTGTGGTAACCGACTGTGACCTGCAGTTCCCACCGGAGGTCATCCCGAAAATGTGGGCGCTGTGGCGGCAAGGTTACGAGGTTGTGGAAGGCAAAAAGAGCGCCCGCGGCAACGAAAAGGCGGCACACGGTGTATGTGCGCGGTTATTCTATCGGTTGATCGGCAAAGCCGTTGGCATGGACATGCAGTCCTCATCGGACTTCAAATTGTTGGATCGCCGAGTGGTTGACGTGATGAACACCTTGCAGGAAAAAGACACCTTTTTCCGTGCTTTGTCGTTTTGGGCAGGTTTTCGCACCGCAACGGTGGAGTTTGAGGTTGCCGAACGCGCCAACGGTCAGTCCAAATGGTCGATCAGTGGCTTGTTCAAATATGCCATCAATAATCTGACGTCGTTTACTACCGCACCGCTGCGCGTGGTGACGGTGCTCGGCTCGATTTCGATTATCGCCTCGTTTGTGATGGGCGTTCAAACCTTGATCCGCTTCTTTATGGGCTCTGCCGTGGAGGGCTTTACCACCGTTATTTTATTGTTGCTGCTCATCGGCGGTGCGATTATGATCAGTTTGGGAATCATCGGGCATTACATCGCCCGCATCTATGATGAAGTCAAAAACCGACCGCGTTACATTATTGCGCGCCGTACCGAGGAGGAATGAGTCATGCTGTTGACATTGGATCTTGGTAACACCAATCTGACCGTCGGCGCTTTCCGTGACGATACCCTGGTATGCGAATGCCGCATTGCCACCGACCGTACACGTACGGGAGACCAATATGCGGTTGAGCTGCTCTCCTTACTGCGACTGTACGGTATTTCGGAGTCCGAGATCGACGGCGCGATTTTAAGCTCGGTCGTTCCCGGCCTGGACAAGGTGCTCGGTGACGCGGTCAAACGCGTGACGGGTATCACACCGTTGCTCGTCGGTCCCGGTGTGAAGACCGGTATGAACATTCGTATTGACAACCCCGCCCAGCTCGGTGCAGACTTGTTGGTCGGTGCGGTGGCAGCAGTGGCGAAATACGGCGCGCCGTGCATTATTTGGGATCTCGGCACCGCCACCACCGTATCGGTGGTAGACGGTGAGGGAGCGTTCCGCGGCGGCGCGATCATGCCGGGCGTCGGCACCTCACTGGATTCCTTGGTAAACCGTGCCTCGCTGTTGCCGCGTATCCGTGTGGAAGCACCCGCACAAGTGATCGGTACCAACACCACCGATTCGATGAAATCGGGTGTGGTGTTCGGCACCGCTGCTATGCTGGACGGCATGTGCGATCGCATTGAAGAACAACTTGGCACCACCGCCACGGTGGTGGTAACCGGCGGCCTGGGAGAGGAGATCGCCTCCCATTGTCGGCACGAAACCGTGTACGACGGCAGACTGTTGCTTGACGGTCTGCGCCTGATCTACGTCAAAAACCGTCCCTGACGGCTTTTGAAATATTATGCGCTGCATCCCGTTTGGTGAGCAGCAGCAAGGAGAAATGAAATATGCAAAAGAAAACGATGGCTACAACCCTGCGCATGGTAGAACTGGCGATTTTGACCGCCGTTATCGTGGTCTTACAATTGACCGGTACTGCCATCAAATTAACTGCCTTAGGTACGAGTGTCAGCCTGGTTCTCATCCCGATCGTCTTGGGCGCGGTATTGTTGGGTCCGGCGGCAGGTGCCG
>JAZRQG010000194.1:0-8442 GCA_045649625.1 Acutalibacteraceae bacterium | reverse complement strand
TGGCGGCTTGCTGCCAGTGCAACTACTGCACCGATCTATGCCCTCGCCATATGCTGGGACACCCGATCGAACCCCACAAATTCATGCTGTACGCGTCGAACGGTATCACCAATGACGCCACCCCGTATCTCAATTCGTTTTATTGTGTCAGCTGCGGTCTGTGTGAACTGTACTCCTGCAATCAGGGGCTCGCTCCCCGCACACTGCTCGCCGCCTGCAAAAGCGGACTTCGGCAAAATGGCGTGAAGCCACCTGTACCGGAAGTCCAACCGGTGAATCCCGCCCGCGACTACCGCCGCGTACCGATGAACCGTTTGATGGCACGGCTGAACCTGACCCAATATGACAGGCCGGCACCCTTATCGGATGCCGTGCCGTCCGGCAAGGAGCTCCGCGTACTGCTCTCGCAGCATATCGGCGCCCCCGCTAAAGCAGTGGTTGCCGCAGGCGATAAGGTGACCGCCGGTCAGGTGATTGCCGAAGCCGCAGATAACGCTCTCAGTGTCAACATTCACGCACCGGTAAATGCGACGGTCGCATCCGTCAGCGACACGGTCGTCACACTGATTAAGGAGGATGCATAATGAAAAAAGCACTTGGCATGGTCGAATATAAAACCGTATCCTCCGGTATGATGGCGGCGGATCGGATGGTCAAGACTTCGGAAGTAGATATTTTGCAAGCCGGCGCTGTTTGCCCCGGCAAATATATGGTAATTATCAGCGGTGACCTAAGCGCCGTGAAAGCAGCAGTGGATGCGGCCGGGAAACAGTATCCCGATTCCCTCATCGACAGCTTTGTACTCGGTAATCCGCACGAATCCATCTTCAGTGCGTTGTACGGATCAACCGAAATCGGCACTCCGAACGCGCTCGGCGTTTTGGAAACCTTCACCGCTGCCGCCGCCATCGTCGCTGCGGATCTTGCCGCCAAAACGGCTCAGGTTGACTTAGTAGAGCTTCGCCTCGCACGCGGTATGTGCGGCAAGTCCTACCTCCTGCTTACCGGTGAGATCGCCGCCGTACAGGCTGCGATCAACAACGCACAAAAGGGTGCCGGCGATGCGGGTATGTACCTCGACAGCGCGATCATTCCTCACCCCGACGAGAAAATGTGGCGCAGTATTCTGTAAACGTGCGCGATATATTCTGAAGAAAAGGAGGTCATGGCGATGCTCGCAATTGAACGGCGGAATGTCATTCTTTCGAAATTAGCGCAAGATGGAAAAGTTATTGTTGCGGACCTGAGCCGTGACTTCGGTGTAACGGAAGAAACCATTCGCCGCGATCTGGAAAAACTCGATAAAGACGGCCTCGCGAAAAAGACATACGGCGGTGCGGTAGCAACCCAAACCATGAACACCGACCTGCCTTTCAGCGTTCGAAAGCGCGCCAACGTGGACCGCAAGCAGCGTATCGCTCAAAAGATCGGCGACATGATCCACGACGGTGACTATATCATGCTGGATGCCAGTTCCACCGCCATTTTCGTGACAAAATATATCAAATCCCGCAAGAACATTACCCTGATCACCAATTCCGTTGAGATCCTGTTGGAGCTTGCCGACAAAGAGGGCTGGAACGTATTATCCACCGGCGGCGCTCTGAAAGAGGGCGCGCTGGCCATGGTCGGTACCACGGCAGAAAAAATGATCCGTGGCTTCCATGTTGACCTAGCGGTGTGCTCCTCTAAAGGCATCGATATGTCGATGGGTATCACCGATTCCAACGAAAAGGATTCTCAAATCAAGCAAGCAATCTTTTCCGCCGCCAACCGCAAGGTGCTTGCCATCGACGGCACGAAATTTGATAAAATTTCGTTTGTCAAGGTGTGCGATGTAAATGAGATCGACACCGTGGTAACCGATGAAAAGCCCAACGACCGCTGGGTAGAATATCTGAGAAATAAAGACGTTGAACTGGTCTACTGATAGTCGTTCCGACCGATGAAACGTATATGACTATTAAAGTTCTGCAAGGAGTGAGCAAAATGGCAACAACAATTTCCGAATCCGAAATCCGTCAGGTTGTCAGCCAAATACTGAACCGCATCCAAACCGCCCCCGCTACATCGTGGGATTCCACTCAATACGGCGGCCGTAAGCTGATCGGCGTTTATGAGGATATGAACGAAGCGATCAAAGCGGCGGAAGTCGGCTACCGCGCCGTTCGCTCAATGAGCGTGGAACAACGCGAAAAGATCATTACCGAGATCCGCAAGCGCACACGCGAAGAAGCGTCGATCATGGCGGAACTGGGTGTCGCGGAGACCGGTATGGGCCGCGTGGATCACAAGCGTGCCAAGCATCTTCTGGTAGCGGATAAGACACCCGGCACCGAGGATATCGTTCCTGCCGCCAAAACCGGTGACAACGGTCTGACGCTGGTCGAGATGGCGCCGTTCGGCGTTGTCGGTGCGATCACCCCCAGTACCAACCCCAGTGAAACCGTTATTTGTAACAGCATCGGTATGATCGCCGCAGGTAACGGTGTGGTATTCAACCCCCACCCCAACCCGAGCGCGACCTCCAACTACGCCGTTGACCTCGTCACCCGTGCCTGCAAGGCGGCGGGCGGTCCGGATGTGTTGGTCTGCTCTATGAAAAAACCCACGATGGAATCTGCGGCGATCATGCAGTCGCATCCGTCGATCCGCCTGCTGGTATGCACCGGCGGTCCCGGCGTTGTGCGCGCCGTGCTGTCCTCCGGTAAAAAAGCCATCGGTGCCGGTGCGGGTAACCCCCCTGTCATCGTAGACGATACCGCCGACATTGCCAAAGCCGGCAAGGATATTTTGGACGGCTGCACGTTTGATAACAATCTTCCCTGCATTGCGGAAAAAGAAGTGTTCGCATTCCGCAACATCGCCGATGAATTGATTTCGGTCATGTTGCGCAACGGTGCCTACCAAATCAACGCCAACCAAGCCAAACAGCTTGCTGACATCGTGCTTGTCAACAAAACCGATAAGAACGGTAAAACCAGGTTGATCGTCAACCGCGACTGCGTCGGCCGTGATGCGGACGTGTTGCTGGCCAAGATCGGCATCAACGTAAGCAAGGATATTCGCTGCATCATTTGCGAGACCGATTTCGATCACCCGTTTGTGCAAGAAGAATTGATGATGCCCATTCTGCCCATCGTGCGCGTGGACAACATTGACGAAGCAATTGAGCTTGCTTGCAAAGCAGAGCACGGCAATCGCCACACGGCACATATGCACTCCAAGAACATCGATCATCTGTCCCGCTTTGCCAAAGCGGTGGAAACCACTATTTTTGTCAAAAATGCTCCGTCCTATGCGGGCATCGGCTTCGGCGGCGAGGGCCACACCACCTTTACCATCGCCGGCCCCACCGGTGAGGGTATCACCTCGGCACGCAGCTTTACGCGTCAGCGTCGCTGCGTGATGGCGGACAGCTTCCGCATTATCTAAGAAGGAGAGTTCACTATGGCATACGATGCTTCATTAGTATCTGAGATCGTCAGCCGCGTGATCGCGGAGGTCGGCACCGCTCCCAAAACGGATAACACCGTACCGGTGGGTGTGTCCAACCGTCACATTCATCTTTCTAAAGAACACGTGGAGATCTTATTCGGCAAGGGATATGAGCTCACGCCCTTAAAGGATTTGTCACAACCCGGCCAGTACGCTTGCAAAGAGGTGCTCACCATCGTCGGTCCTGCGATGCGCCCCATTGAAAACGTACGCGTGCTCGGCCCCGTGAGAAAAGCTTCGCAGGTGGAGATCTCCCGCACCGATTCGTTTGTGCTGAAGGTCAAACCGCCGGTGCGTGAATCGGGCGATATTGCCGACTCCGCCTCCGTCACCATTATCGGTCCCAAGGGCGTTGTCACACTTGCCGAGGGCTGTATCATTGCGAACCGGCACATCCACATGAGCGAAGAAGACGGCGCCGCGTTCGGCGTTAAGGACGGCGACTACGTCACCGTAAATGTGAACGGCGAACGCCGTACCACTTTCTACGATGTGCAAGTACGTGTCAATAAAGCCTTCCGTCTGGAAATGCACGTGGACACCGACGACGCGAATGCCGCCGGCATCGGCAACGGTTTTAAAGTAGAAATCGTAAAATAAATCCAAACAAAAGCATCTGGCAGCGCGCTGTCAGGTGCTTTTTTGGGGTTATTGACCATTTTCGAAAAATGCGCTAAAATGTAGTTGTAAGTCGGCTAACAGGGGTAAGTTTCAATATTGTGATAAAATGCGGATAACACAAAAACCGTCCCCTTGTGTTTTTCATTATACGAGGGGGACGGTTCTCCTGTCTCCTAACAAAAACGCGCAACCTGGTGTTTTAACAAAACCCAAACGGGGGCGGTCGGTGAAAACCGATCGCCCTTTTTATATCTTGGGGAGCAGGTTAAATTTTGCTATACTAATGTTTGATGAAAAAGCAGATATTATGTTCGCACTTGAAGAACTTGTCTATTATTAATTATTTTTTATCTGTCTTTAAGTTTTGACTGAAATTCAATTGAATAAAACTGAGGCGCGAATTATAATAATAGTTAAGAAATTTTGAATAGATAGAGAACACAGGGGACGAACACAGGGGACAGTCCCCTGTGTTCTTGATTATTCCATTAGAGCAGGTTGCTGCAAAAGTAATCGAATTTTCCGCTGCTGCCGCCGCTTAATGTGGCCCGTGTAGGCGTTTTATGTGAAGTTTTTCTTGAGGAGGAGTTTTAAAATGTACACATTTGAGTTGATTGCTAATAACCGTGAAGGCGTAATGGCTCCCACTGAGATCGTGTCTTATTTTGAGAAAAAATTGTACCCGCAAATAATTAAAAAGCTCAGAAAGGCCGGGTATGAGCCTGAAAAATATCGAATTGATCTTTCGCACGAAATGTGGAAGTTAAATTCGGATGAGATTCGAACAATTCGTCCGTGCCACGTTTTTGAACAAAAGGAAATTCGCTTTTGGGGGTCGATTTATCGGAAACATTATCCGAACGGAGACCCCTCATGTAATGAGTTTTTTTGGGTTATCGCCGGTGGTATAAGTGCCTACTGGAAATTTAACGATAAGTACAGCGCGGAGGAAGTAAATCAACTCATTGTGGACGGGAATATGACGCAGTTGTTGATATCTCCTATTTGTAAGTTTGAAGTTTTAGATCTAAATATCGTACCTCTGTTGCACAAATTGGAGTCATCCTCGAAACCGTCCCAGGGTCCAAAAGATTTTGAATTCCCCTGTGAGATCATTGGTGAAGATTATCCTGATACGATTTTTAATGTTCATTTTTCCCATCCGGTGACACAAAAGCAATTAAAAAAACTTAATGCCGTTTTGGATGCATATATGCGCCGGCAGCAGGATGGGTGCGACGATGAGGATGAAACAACACTGCATTATATAGGCAAGGCAGAATGTTCCGATGAAGATGAATATGTTGCTCAGATTCACATTGATTTTGGTGGGTGCGAACCGGAGATGATTTGGGATGTGTTGGCAGAGTTAAGCGAGAGGGTGGAGGATATAGTCAAGGTGATTGTTAATTAGTATTGCTTTGTTACTACCACAGAAACACAAGGGGACGGTTAGCGTGAAAGTCCCCTGTGTTCTCAAAGTAGAAATCGTAAAACAAATGCGAAAAAGAGCACCTGACAGCGCGCTGTCAGGTGCTTTTGGGTAGGTTATTGACCTTTTTGAAAAAATAAGGTAAACTGCAGTTAAATAGATTGGAATAAATAGGTTTTCATGTTGCAAGGGGATTCACATAACCCGAGAAAACACCGCATGATTTTGCGTCACACACAACGGATGAAAATGGTGGACTTTCACGCTAACCGTCTCCTTGTTTTCCTAGCATATATATTGTCTTGATATGTTAATTTGAAAAGGTTGGAAGTATAATGATAAAAAACAATTCTTTTTCTGTTAGTTTTTCTACTTATTCTAACGTCTTGCGTTCCAACTTCTTTTTCATCTGCAAATAATATAAATGGACTTCCAACTGGAAATTTGTTGGAATCATATGAATCACCAACCGGTGAATATAGAATAAATATATATCTGTGTGATGGAGGAGCAACAGTAGATTTCTCTATTCGTGGGGAATTGTTAACAAAAGCAACTGGGGTTCGAAGAAATATATATTGGAACTATCACGAGAGAGATGCATCTGTAAACTGGATAGACGACGAAACGGTTAATATCAATGGTCATACTCTTAACATCCATAATGACATATATGATTTTAGATGGCACTAAACACACCTAACACAAGGGGTGACGACTAGGGGCAAAGAGGTGGTTCTCTTGTGTTATTGTGTTATTATAATTGAGGTGTTTATGAAATATCGTAACAAAATATTGTTGTTTTTGATAATATGTTTACTTGTTTTAGCAACTACTTCTTGTGCTAATACAAATACGGAGAAAATCAAGTATTATTCAAATGAGCAGAACTATATTGAAATTACTGGTACTATAGATCATGTGGTTTTTGATGACGAACAGAAAGTTTTGTATTTGGGGTTTTCGAGTTTATCTCAAAAAACGGATGATGATTGCTTTAAAGTTGTCGGTGACGCGTATTCTATAGTGATGGCTAATAAGGAATATATACAAATTGGAGTAACTGCAACGTTTGTTACGGCACCTAAATACTATGGAGATGGCTATGTTATGCCGATTGTTTCCCTATCGGTAGATGGTCGTAATATTCTTGCATATGAAGACGGTTTTTCCAGCCTTCTTGAGTGGTTAAAAAAATAATTTGAACAGCGCGAAAGTCCCCTGTGTTCTCAAAGTAGAAATCGTAAAATAAACACGAATAATAATCCCCCCCCCGCATATGAACTGCCCCAGATTGTGCGGACGGCACAAAAAGACCCCTATGTAGGAAATATTCAATTTATGCGGAGTGGCGCAGCGTCAGCGGCGCCACTCCAGTTTTATTCTGGATGCGCTCGTGGTTATAGAAGTGAATGTATCTGTCGATTAGATCATTTGCTTCACGGAATGTTTTTGGCTTATGCCGGTAGATGCACTCCGTTTTAAGTATGGAGAAGAAATTTTCTGCCATTGCGTTGTCATAAGGATTACCTTTCCTTGACATTGACGGCGTAATGCCGTAAGATTGAGTTAGCTTAAAATATCCGTGTGAGGTATATTGAAAGCCCTGGTCGCTGTGGAGCTGCAACTCCGCAGCGACTCTCTTTTTCTCATTCTTCATTGCCAGCCGAATCGTATCCAAGACAAGATTCACCGTTTGTTGTGTTGCTGTCTTGTATGCCACGATACTGTTATCATACAGATCTCGGATCATAGAGAGGTACAGTATCCCTTCCTTGGTGTGGATATAGGAAATATCTGTGACCCACTTTGCATTCGGCCTGTCTGCCCGGAACTGTCGATTCAGCAGATTTTCATACTTATGTATCTGCTGTCCAAGGTTGACCCACTTTCTACGACGGCGAATCTCTGACAATAAACCGTACTTTTTCATGATTCTAAGCACAGTTTTCGGATTTCTCCGAATATTTCTATCTTTCAACCATCTCCAAACTCTTCTGTAGCCGTAGGTCTTGTCCGACTTTTCCTGACACACCTGTATTTTCTTAGCCAGTTCTGCATCGTGCTCAGGTTGTCCAAGCCGCTTTACAAAGTCGTAGTAGCCACTACGGGACACATCGAAAAATTTGCACATGACAGATACCGGGTACTCGTCTCGGTGTCGATAGATAACTGCATACTTTACCTTGGGCCTCACATCCTTTCTGTGGATTGCAGAAAATCCCGCAATAATTTATTCTCCATGCGAAGTCTTTCGAGTTCTTTTTGAATGTCCTGTTTTGGCGGTTGCCCATCCTTCCTTGGACGGCCCTTGGGCTTAGCGTGCATGCCTGCGGCAATTCTCTTTTCTTTACGTCGATCCCGCTTTAGTGCCTCCCGTACGACCTCTGAGTCCTTAAGGCCATAGTGTTCGGCAATCTCGCGTTGCGTCTTTCCTTCTGCTACCATTGCTTTGATCGCTGGTACTAATTCCCTGATATGTGTGTATCCGCGTTTGCTCATAACAATACCCCCTAGTGTAGTTATTATCCTACACTAGGGGGTATTTTGTCTATTGTCCGTTTTTACTGGTTCTGTTCAATAGCGGGGGGATTATTATTATGTTAACACTGTTTCATCAATCGGATAAAGAACTCCACCGATCGGTACAGTGTTTCTAAACGGATACGTTCATTGTGACCGTGGATGGTAGAGCGTTCCTCTGCCGTCAAATCCATTGCCGAGAAACGGTATACCTTGTCCGAAAGGCGTCCGTAGTGGCGGCAGTCGGAGCATTGCACCATCAGATACGGCGATACGATACAGCCCTTCCAGGTGGAACGTACTGCCGCCGCGACCCGATCAAACGCCTCTCCGTCCGCTTTTGAAATGCGGCTCGGCTCCATAAAAGC
>JAZRQG010000193.1:0-5673 GCA_045649625.1 Acutalibacteraceae bacterium | reverse complement strand
TGTGCAGTACCAACGGCGATTGCAAGCGCATCCACACCGGTACGCTCCACGAAATCCTTTGCCTCTTCGGGTGTGGTATAGAATTTCGCGGCATCGTCCTGCTGTTCCGCTGTTGCAGCACCTTCCGCACCGCCAACGTGACCGATCTCACCCTCAATAGAAGCACCGTAGGAGTGTGCAATATCCGCCATTTCCTTAACGCGGGCACAGTTGTTCTCGTATGTATCGGTCGAGCAGTCGTACATGATAGATGAGAAACCGAGCTTAAGAGCTTTTAAGCAGGTCTCTTTATGCAGACCATGATCCAAATGCACAACCACCGGAACTTTGGCACGTTTTGCCATCGGAATTAAAATCATTGCCAAATCTTCAAGGGAATTGTACGGCAACAAGACTTCCGCCGTACCGAAAATAACCGGCGATCCTGTTTCCTCTGCCGCCGCAATAATACCTTGTGCCAGTTCCAACGTTACGGCATTGAACAAGCCAACGGCATAGTGTCCTTTTTTGGCTTGAGGCAACACGTCGTTCATGGTTACTAACATAAAAAGATCCTCCGTTCTTTCAACAATCCAAGTGATTATAAGTATTATAGTACACTTTGCTAAAATTTTCAAGTATCATAAACAAAAACCGCAACAAAATTTTGTCGAACAGCTACGGTGTTTCGCAGATAATCAATTGCTTGAACAGTTGTGTATATTTCCTCTCCATAAGAGAAAACTCAACACACGAAAAATCAAGTGACGCATACAGCGGTGGAGGTGTTTCAGTTACCCGCTCCCCCATGATCTCCATAAACTCATGATACAAAAGCGCATCATCCACCTCAAATATCTGTGCGCGCTCTTTTCCTGTCAGCGTTGGTGTGATCCATTTGTCAAAGATAATATTTTGCAGCCGTTCTTCCACCTCAAGGTAGTGCGGTAACAACTGCTTTATCGGACGCGTCACGTCCGACAGGTACGCTTCACTTGCATCGTGCAACAAGCACCCAAATTGTACGCGCTCGGAATACCCTCGTGCCGCCGCTTCGTGAACACAATTCACACAGTGCTGAGCAACCGAATAAAAGTACGGAAAATGCCCATTCGCCCGACACATCAGCGAAAGCGCGTGTGCAATATCGACGATTTGAATCTCCTCAGGGGCAGCATTTACGGGATCGAGCGGCTTTTTGGAATAGGTTGTAATATAACTCACCGGGGTTCCCCCTCCCTTAAAATCGTTTATCGAATATCGACTGTTACCGTTGCCTCGTCATCCTTGTACACAATGCGGTTGCCGATTCTGTTAAAACCATCAATAAACGCTAAATAGTCTTCCTTTGAGGCAAATGGCGGCTTGAATTCCGCAATAATTTCTTTTGCTCTCTTGGCATTGTCGGAGAGCAGAATCAAAAGCATACCGAGCTGCAGTTTGGCACTCCCCACACAAGCGGCCATCGGGTCTTTGATCTCATAGTTATCGCCATGTATCCTACCAGTCGAACCACCCGCATAAGGGTGCACCACAGGCATCACACAACTCAGATCCCCCATGTCCGTGCTACCGGAACTTATACCATCATACGTAATAAACTCATATTCCGGAATCGCCAGTTGTGCCGCCTCGGATACCACACGAATCATATTCGGGTCATTCCGGAGCGGTGCATACCCCGGTATATCCACAATTTCAATGTTTGTGCCGATAGAAAGTGCCGCTCCACACAACGCCCTGTTCACCTTGCGATTGGCACTGCAAATGGCATCAAAATCGGAACCGCGCACATAGCTTTCCAAAACGACTTTTTCCGGAATGGCATTCACCATCGATCCGCCGTCAGTCATGATCGGATGAACACGTATAATGTCGCGTTCCATGAAAGTCTCACGAATGGCATTGATCGCGTTTAGACCGCAATTCGCTGCATATAAAGCATTCTTGCCTTCCCACGGCGACGAGCCTGCGTGGGCAGAAACACCTTTATAAATAATTTTTTTGGTCAAACAGCCCACAGATCCCGTTTGAACACCGAATACTGACGAAGTGTGAACCATAAAGGCAATGTCCACACCATCGAAATATCCTCTCGATAAAAACTCGCATTTTCCACTGAGGTATTTGATTTTTCCTTCCTCTTTCAGCTTGCTGCGATAGTCGATCTCCAAGAGTTCTTCCGCCGGAACAACGCAAAGTCGGATCCTACCGCAAAACTTATCTAACACACCGGGCTCTTTCAACGACGCCGCAATACCCACCAGTGCAGCGCACTGGGCGTTATGACCGCAGGAATGTACAGCGCCCGTTTGAGAACTGGCATCTTTGTGTTCACGGCAAACGACCGCGTCCAATTCCGCTAAAATCATAACCTCAGGTCCCGGCTTACCGGTATCGAGAATCGTATAAAAGCCGGTAATACCATCCGCCATAATCGGTTCATATCCAAGATCTTTAAAGGTTTGAGCCATATAAGCAGACGTTTCAAGTTCTTTATATCCGGTTTCGGGATGTTGCCAGATAAAGCGTTCAGCCTCCAACATCCGCTCCACATGTTTTTTGATTACCAAATTGAGTTCTTGCATATAAGCCACCATCGTTTCTATCAGTATCATAACAAGGAAGTGCGGACAAGTCAATCGCCTATCAGCGCGCGTTGCCTCTTATTATGCCCGTTTTTCGTCATTTTCTGCCGTGCGATCAGCCAAACACTATCAAAATTCTCTTGTTATTTATTAATGAATGTGATAAACTTTGATGAAGAAAACATCCTTGAGGTGAAAATGATGAATGAATTAAGAAAGAAACAAGGCTTCATTTGCGATATGGATGGTGTTATTTATCACGGCAATAAAGTACTGGACGGGGTTCAGGAATTTATCAACTGGTTGATTGATAACGATAAAAAATTCGTGTTTTTGACAAACAGTTCCGAAAAGACACCTCATGAGCTCAGCATGAAGCTTGGCAGAATGGGGCTGGACGTGGGAGCTTCTCATTTTTATACCAGCGCCATGGCAACTGCTGAATTTTTACATTCACAATCGCCCGGCAGCACCGCCTACGTCATCGGCGAGGCTGCGCTTACCAAAGCCCTTTACGACCACGGTATTTATATGAATGATGTCAATCCCGACTATGTCATTGTGGGTGAAACCAGTACGTACAGTTTTGAAAAAATTGAAAAAGCCATTAACCTTGTTTTGGCAGGTGCTAAACTCATCGGTACCAATCCTGATATTACCGGCCCGACCGAAAAGGGGATTATGCCCGCAACCGGCGCTTTGATATCCCCCATTGAAATGGCAACCGGTAAAAAAGCGTATTTTGTCGGAAAACCCAATCCCTTAATGCTGCGCCACGGGCTTAATAAACTCAATTGCCATTCGCAGGAAATTGCCTTTATCGGCGACCGTATGGATACGGATATCATCGCGGGTATTGAATCGAACGTCGATACCGTGTTGGTACTTTCGGGCGTTACCGATAGAGAGGCAATCGATCGTTACCCTTACAGACCGAAATACATTTTTGACGGTGTCGGAGACATTGTGAAATAATGTATACTCTTCCGCCAATAACAAAAGGTGCCCCAATGCTCGGTGGTCGTAAAACAGTAATATTTGAATTTCTTGGAACAGGCATGATTTCGGTCATGCCTGTTCTGCTTTTGTCAGTACATCTACGGGAATAAAGCCAATGAGGTCGTAGGAGATATGAATCTTCTGTTTTCTCTTCCCGCTGGACTTATCGGGTGCTTCTACATAAACCGCCTTCACAAGTTCTCTGAGAGCGTAAGGGGTAAGCTCCGTAAGTACGCTGTTTCTCTTTACCCTTTGGATAAACTGTTCTAAATTCTCTGCCTGTCGTTCCTGTTCTTCAATAACCTGTTGCAGACTTACGACCTCAGCCTTGAGGTCTTTTTGTTCTTGAGTGTAGCTCTTGTTCATCATGGCAAAGCGTTCATCGTCAATCTTTCCCGATACATTGTCCTCGTAGGAACGAATGAACAAGCGGTCAAGTTCACCGATACGCTTTTCCGCTTGTGCCAACCGCTTCTTATGTATCCGAAGCGTTTCTTCGCTCTGCACACGGAGCTTTTCTTCCATCTCGGAACGGAAGTATGCCTCGTAGCGAGTTACCACCGATATGACCTCTTGAATGTGTTTCCAGACCTCTTGTTCAAGCACAACGGCACGGATATAATGACCGCTGCATTTGTCCTTGTTCGTGCGATGGGTGGAGCAGATAAAGAAGAAGTCCTGCCGCTTTTCAAAGTAGTTGGTGGTAGAGTAGTAGAGCTTTTGCTTGCAATCATTACAGAACACCAAACCGGAGAACATATTGCTCTTGCCTGTCGCTGTCCTGCGATGCCGCTGCTGTCGGATTTCCTGCACCTTATCAAAGACTTCCAAAGAAATAATCGCTTGATGGGTGTTATAGAAAATCTTTCGATTTTCCATCGGATTGTCCCTCTGCTTCTTGTCCCAAATGGAGTTGGTGTAGGTTTTGAAATTGACCGTACAGCCTGTGTGCTCCATATATTCAAGAATGTAAGCAACGGTACTTTCGTGCCATCGGCATTCATTCTCCGGGGTCTGATGCGGTGTCTTTCTGCCCTCACGCTGTTTGTAGGCGGTGGGGTTCATCACCTTTTCCTTTTCGAGTAGTGCAGCGATCTGGCTCGGTCCTTTGCCCTCCATACAGAGTGTAAAAATCCGTTTTACGATTTTTGCCGCTTCTTCATCAACTGCCCATTCCTTCGGATTGTCGGGGTTAGCTTTATACCCATAGGGAATATTGGTAGTCAATCGCTCGCCTCGTTCGCCCTTTGCCTTGTTGACCGCACGGATTTTGCGGCTGGTATCTTTGGCAAAAAATTCGTTGAACCAGTTCTTGATACCTGCAATGTCGTTGTCTGTGCTGTTGGGGTCGATGGTGTCAAAGTGGTCGCTAACGGCAATATACCGAACGCCGTACTGAGGGAAAGTGTAGTTGATGTAAAGTCCCGTCAGTGCAGAGTTTCGACCAAGTCTTGAAAGGTCTTTGGTGATGACCGTACCTACATTACCGGCTTCAATTTCAGAGAGCATTTTCTGAAAACCTGGGCGGTCGTAGGTAACACCACTATACCCATCGTCAATAAAGTAGGTCGGGTTCGGCAGGCGGTTGGCTTTGGCATACTGCATAAGCATGACCTGTTGATGCTGAATGGAGTTCGACGGATCCTCCTTGCCGTTTTTCTTTTCGTCTTTGGTGTCCTCTACGGACAGTCTGCAATAAAGCGCTGTGATTTTTTCTGTTGCCCTTAACATTTCGTTATCCTCCTTAGTTGGGGCAACTGTCTGAACAGGATTGGATTCTTGGATTATATCAAAAGAGGTGTCGTTGTTCATTCGCCATCCTCCGTGATACCTAATTCATCATCGGCAGCATCGAATGCGTTCTGCTCCATAATGCGTTTGAGCTTCTTGTCGAGAGTTTCCTCGCCATCGTAGCTGCCTGTTACTGTGTATTCCGTGCCACCTGTTTCGTCCACGATTTCAACCTTGGGCAACCAAAAGGCGGACGGATTTTTTACAACGATGTTGCCCTTTTCATCGAAAGTAAACTCACGCTTGGGGGCATCATCGGGGCGAGGCTCGACCTTGGCATACGGGTCGGGATTGGAGAAAACGAAAGAATGGATTT
>JAZRQG010000192.1:0-4678 GCA_045649625.1 Acutalibacteraceae bacterium | reverse complement strand
TTTTTGCGGTTTCCATGTTTTCGATAACGGCAGCCGCTTGCGCAGCGTCGACCTCGACCTGCTGGAGCACGTTCTCCAGCATCGGCAGATATTCCGCTTGATATGCCGCGGGGATCAACTCTTTCGCTTTCGCGATAATTTCCTCTTTGGGGGTAGCCGCGGAAACGGGTGCTACCATCATGGCCACAACGCCGACCAGAACCAAGCATGCAGAAACAATAGACAGTACTTTTTTCATGACACTCTCTCCTATTCAGCACGATGTGCTTAATTGATAAAAATGCTCGATGTTAGTGTACACCATTTTCACCACGTTTGTCAACTGTCTTTAGAGAATTTCTTTTGTCGGAAATATAAGTTGATTTAAGTTTACAAATTTGATATACTGATTGTGTCTATTTTGAACACAAAGGAGTGGGGTTCGAATGCGCCGTGCAGGGGTGTTGTTGTTGGCGGTCTGTGTGCTGTGCTTGCCGCTGTTCGGCTGTGCCGACGGGAACGCGGATACGGGTGTTTCGATTCGCATAAGCGAGGTACAGACCGCCGGCGGTGACGCAGATTGGATCGAGTTGTACAATGCCGGCACCGTCGCGGCGGATCTCGAGGGTTGCTTTTTGTCCGACGACGAGGGGGCTCCCGGTAAATGGATGTTCCCGAAGGTCACCTTGGCGGCGGGCGACTACCTGCTCTTGTATGCGGATCGGGCGAACAGCACCGCCGAACGGCTCTCGGTTTCCTTTGCACTCAAATCCTCCGGCGAGACGGTGGTGCTCAGCGATCCGAACGGCAACACGCTGGACAAGGTCACCGTTCCCGAAAGCATCCCCGGCGTGTCCTACGGCCGCGATGCGAACGACCGCTTCGCGTGGTATGCCTCCCCCACTCCCGGCACCTCTAATGAAAACGGTATGCTCCTCGGAGAGCAATCCGTCAACGCCCAAAACGGTGTGCGCATTAACGAATATATGTCCCGCAACCGCTCGGTGCTGTACGACCGCGACGGCGATTACGGTGACTGGGTGGAGCTGCATAATTTCTCGGATGACCCGATCGATCTGTCGGGGTATTTTCTCACCGATTCCAAGGACGACGTTTACAAGTGGCAATTCCCCGACGGCACCACTCTCCCCGCAGGCGGGTATCTCATCGTGTTCTGTTCCGGCAAGACGAGCGTACAAGGCGAATTGCACGCGTCGTTTAAGCTCGGCGAAACAGATTCCTTTTTGGGACTGTACACCAAAAACGGCTCGTTTTGCTCGGGCGTGACCTGTTCTCCCACCGAGCAGGATCAGTCGGTTGCCTACACGGAGGGCGGCGACTATGCCGTCTGCCGTTATCCCACACCCGGGTATGGTGACACGACCCACTCGAGCCTGCCGCAAAGCGGCTGATAGCTGATGTTTTCATCCCATTTGATTTCATAAGTTTTGCCCGAATGAATTTAAAACACCTCATCTCCCGCTTTGCGGTCGGAGATTTTAAGAAGAGGCGATTTTAGTTCAGCCAAGGCAAAAACGCAGCGAATACTGTCGTATTCGCGAGTATTTTAACGAAGGATGAGCGAAAATCGACCTTTTTAAAACAGGGTTCGAATGAGTCGCGTCACCATACGGAGTAACGCAATGAAAGAATTGACTGAAAAACAACGCCACCATCTGCTGATCGGCATTTGCGCCGTCGGGATCCCGCTGTTGTTGCTCGCCTCGCTCTTGTGGGGCAACCCCAAGGACGCCCCCGCCGCGCAACTGCGTATCAGCGAAGTGATGAATCACAATCGCTCGGTCTATGCGGACGACGACGGCCGTTATCACGATTGGGTGGAGATCCAAAACACGGGCAATTATGCGGTATCGCTGGACGACTTCTCGATCACCGACGATCCCGAACAGCCGGACAAGTACGTGTTTGAAAACGTGATATTGGAACCCAATGAATGTGTTGCCGTTCATCTGACCGGTGAGAAAGGTGAATCGCGGTTTTTATACGCGCCGTTCGGACTCGCCTCGTCGGGCGATACGGTGTATCTGTGTGACGGGAAGTCCGTTTTGGATCAACTGACCGTCGGTGAATCCCCCGAAAACCTCTCCTACGGACGAAGCGGAGCCGACGACGTTTGGTTTGCCGTGCCCACGCCGGGGAAACCGAACGGCGGCATCTGTGCCGAGACGGTAGACAAGCTGAACACTGCCTGCTATACCGGCGTGATGATCAGCGAGGTATGTGCCGTATCCGCCGCCACCGATACCGATTGGGTGGAGCTGCACAACACCACCGATAAGCCGTTGTCGCTTGATGGATATCGTCTGACCGAAGCGCCCGAGAAAGAGGGCTATCGCTTCCCGAACGTCACCATTGAGGCGGGCGGATATTATGCCATTGCATGTGATAGCGAGCTGCCCGAGGGCGTCTCCCCCTGTGCACCGTTTTCACTGAACCGGTTCGGGGATACGCTGTATCTGTACACACCGAGCGGCGTGCTGTGTGATTGGTTTGAAACCGGCAAGCAGCGTGTGAACGTCACGAGCGGTCGCGACGGTGATAACCGCGTGGCACGCGTGTATTTTGACACCCCCACCAAAAACGCTCAAAACGGCACCGCGTACGTAGGCTTTGCTCCCGCTCCCGCCATTCAGCAGATTGGCGGGTATGTGGAGTCGGGAACGACGATCACCATCACGGTACCGGACGGCAGTCGAGTATATTACACCTTAAGCGGCTCTACCCCCACCACGGCATCCCATTCGTACACGGCGGGACAAACCGTGACGATTACGAATACCTCCGTACTGCGCGCGATAGCCTACCGCGACGGTTATCTGCCGAGTGACGTGGTTACACAGACCTTCCTAACAGCCGACAAGCACGAGCTGCCGGTGGTTAGCGTGTCGGGCGACTATGCCGCGCTGTTCGGTGCGAACGGCACCTTTACGCGCTATAACGATGAAACACTGTCCGCCCTTGTACACACGGAATATTTCGCCGAAAACGGCACCAAGGAAATCGCCTTTGACAGCCTCTTAAAAATTTCGGGCGGCATGAGCCGTGCAAATCCGCAAAAGGCCTTTTCACTTAAACTCAATCAAACAACAGGTGTGTCCTCGGTGACCTATCCGTTCTTTGCGGACAGCACTGTTGACACCTTTTCGGATCTGCTGCTGCGCCCGTCCGGTTCGGACTGGAGCAACGCGAAACTTCGCGACGAGTTTACCGCCACGGCACTGAAGAACACGGAGGAACTGGTAATACAATCTGCCCGTCCGGTGGCACTGTACATTAACGGTACGTATTACGGACTCTATTATCTGCGTGAAAAGCGCAACGAGGCGTTTGTTGCCGCCTACACCGGCATTCCCGAGGAGTACGTACAGTTAGCCGAGATGCCCGCTGTGTTCGAGTGGGGCGTCAAGGGCGATCCCGATATGGAAGCGCTCATTGAGTATGCCAAGACTCACGATTTGACTGAAAAAGAGCATTACGACTATGTGCTGTCACAGATCGATCACCAGTCACTGATCCGGTACTTCACCATTCAGACCTTTTTTGGCAACGGCGACATGATCAACAACATCGCCTGCTACCGCGACGCGCGCGGCGGGAAATGGAACTGGATCATTTTTGATATGGACTGGGCTTGCACAAATTTTTACAGTAATCACGAATTTATCCGACAGTTGTACAACGGAACGGGGCAAAACACGTTCCAGAATTACTATTATCCGCTGATCACCGCCCTATTCAAAAACGAGGACTTTTCCGAGCAATTCGTACGCGAATACAAGCGTTTGATGGACGAAACTCTCTCTGCCGACCGTTTGATCCCGATCTTGGACGAGCTTGCCGATACAATCCGTTCGGAGATTCCGCGCCAACAGACACGATTTGGCGCTCCGTCGCCCGCACGATTTGAACAACAGATCACCTATATGCGCAATTATCTGAACGATCGCCAAGCCAAGATAGTGCGTCAGCTTAAAGGTGTATTCGAACTCACCGACGAGGACTGGGAAGCTATAAAGTAATCTACAAAAGGAGGATGCGGTATGCTGAAATTGATCGTCGGCCGTTCCGGCTCGGGCAAAACGACCGAGTTGTATCATCGGATGCGCCAAGATGCCGAGAACAGCGATGCGCCGCTGTTCCTTTTGGTCCCGGAGCAGGCATCGTTCGACAACGAGCGACGCCTGCTGTGTGAATTTGGTCCGTTGCTTTCGCAGCGCGTGCAGGTGCTTAGTTTTACACGCATGGCAAACGCCGTCTTCCGTCAAATCGGCGGACTTGCAGGGAAGCGGATGGATCCGACCGTTTCGCTCTTGATCATGAGTCAGGCACTGCACAGCATCGCCGATTCGCTAAATGTGTACCGCCGCCACGTGGACAACCCCGATTATCTGCGCACCCTGCTCGATTTCTTATCCGAATGCAAGCAGTGCGCCATCACCCCTCAACTGCTCTCGGAAACAGCAAAGCAGTTGCCCGAGGGAGTGCTGCGTTCCAAAGCAGAGGAGACAGCACTGATCTTCGAAGCCTACGAGGCGCTTGTTGCCGACGCCGAACTGGTTGACCCGCAGGATGACTTAACGGTGCTCGCCGAGCGCTTGCCGGACTGTACCCTGTTTGACGGCGCGCACGTGTATCTTGATTCTTTCAAAGGCTTCACCGAGCAGGAGCTGCTGGTGTT
>JAZRQG010000191.1:0-9194 GCA_045649625.1 Acutalibacteraceae bacterium | reverse complement strand
TTTTTGCTCTGCAAAAATCCACCTCCCTCATCAGAGGGAGGCAAGGCATAAAACACTTCCCACGTTCACTTTTGACTTCTACATTTTTTATTCATCGCTAAAGCTCTTTTGAACCACGCGACTATCGCGTGGTTTTCGTTTCCAAAAAACAGAAAAGACCAACATGGATGGTTGGTCTTTCCTGTTTGGTTGTTATGAACGACTATGTTTCCAAACTTGTATGAGATGGTCAACAGCTGAAAAAGTAAGACAGCCAACGGCATAGCAAAGTAAATCGTAGACTGAAAATGTTCTCCCGAGTAGAACAGAAAAGAATCGATTGCCATCGAGCCCGAGCAGTTTTACAAAATCAAAACATTGTCCTATTTCGACAATTGCTGCAAATATAAAGACATAAAGCGGTAAAGCCCGAACACCTTTCGGGATAATCACCCTGCAAAAACAGCAAATAAGTACGGTAACAAGCATATCACCGACATAAGGGCGAATAAAACGATCCTTGACAAATAAAGCAATACCTATTTCGATAAGTAGTAGGACGCAAAACAATACGGCATATATTTTTCGTGAATGTGCTTGCATGATAGCAACCCTCTATTCATTGAACGGTATTTGTCCCGATTCGTTTTTTTGCAGGATTCTGTTTAAAACCCAACGGTTGTCTTTTCTCGTATATTGCCAGTATTCAACAAAGGCGGTCAGTGATGTGTTTCCGTTGATTTTTAAGCGGGTATTTGTATTAATCGTATAATCTACCATCTTACCTTTTATGTAGAACCATACATAGTCTTGAGAATTATCCACGTCATCATATACTGCTACGGGAAGAGCGTGTAATAACTGTATTCTCTCCAAAATGTTTTTTTCGTTTCGATATTCCATCCAACTTAGTTTCATTTGAAAGCTTTCGTATAGTTCGTCAGACATATATTCTGCTGCCGGTGACATATCCATATTTGACCAGGCGGTTTGTATGGCAAAGAAACTGTTTTCGACCGTTGTCACGATATCCTTAAACTTCCAAGCATGATCCTCTTGCATCATTTGTTTCATTAACTTCTTGCATTTTCGGGAATGCTTTGTAAGTTTATAATAAAAAAGGATTGAGGAAGAAAACAACAGGAATGGCATCATAATAAATTGAATTATCGATTCAAAAAACGTTGGTTGACGGCCTGTGACGGAATGATGTGAAGAACCGCTGCTGC
This sequence comes from Acutalibacteraceae bacterium, assembly GCA_045649625.1. Lineage (GTDB taxonomy): Bacteria > Bacillota > Clostridia > Oscillospirales > Acutalibacteraceae > RGIG3009. The sequence continues at coordinate 7,986 of JAZRQG010000191.1, read as the reverse complement.
TACCTCCACCGCCGGAACCGCCACCGCCACTTCCTCCGCCGCCACCGGCGCGTAAAGTGATAAACAGAATCACGGTAAGAAGCATCGGCGTTCTCGGCATAAGCAGTAATACCTAAACAAAAAACAAGTAAAATAGTAACAACCAACATTACAGATACCAAGCGTTTCATTTTTACGGTCCTCCTCAACTCGCCAACTAAATATTTCCTCCTAAAATATTTGACGGAAAATATAGAAAATTTCTCACTTGTATTTTATCACAATGCACATACCCACACAAGGATTGGGTTTTATCTGTTTTAAATTTTTTTCTTATCTAAAAACGACCCTGTTGGGTCGGTATCCCGTTTTTGGTGGAGAAAGGTGGTCTTGGTACAGAGCGGCAGTTTGATCTCGTCTGCGAGTTTCGGTACAGTGCGGTAGAGCGGTGAAATCCCACGGTCTAAAAACAGTCCACCGGACTGTTTTCTTAACGGTCTTTCGAATCCACCTTCTTTGTTTGACTAAAACAAAAAGCACCGCCTACTGGCGGTGCTCATTGTTTTGGTGGGGGAAGGTGGATTCGAACCACCGAAGTCACTGACAACAGATTTACAGTCTGCCCCCTTTGGCCACTCGGGAATTCCCCCGCGTCGAAACGCAAGTGTTACTATATCATGTCGTGATGGGATTGTCAAGCATTCTTTTGAAAAAAATTATCTTTTTTCAATTTTCTGCTTTATACACGTGTATCTTTTCTTGCTTTTCCCAAAATCGTGTGGTATCATACTGAATGTTGAGGTGAGACCATGTATAGAATCGTAAATAAAAGGGCGCTCAACGCCTTTGTGTCGTTGATGGAAATTGAGGCACCGCTGATTGCTGCCAAAGGGAAAGCGGGGCAGTTTGTCATCCTGCGTGTTAACGAAACAGGGGAGCGTATTCCGTTGACCTTGGCGGACGAAGATCCCCGTCGCGGAACTATTACCATTATGTATCAAAAGGTGGGGAAGACCACCGACTTGTTGGATACACTGAACGTAGGAAATTTCATTCTTGATGTGGTCGGTCCGCTGGGTAAAGCAACCGAACTTGACGGATATAAGCACGTTGCTGTTGTTGGCGGCGGTGTTGGGTGCGCGATTGCTTATCCGGAAGCGAAGGCGTTGCATCGCTTGGGTGCTCGTGTAGATATGATTGCCGGTTTCCGTAACCGCGATATTATTATGTTGGAGGATGAATTGAAGGCTGTCAGTTCGCGTTTGTTTGTGATGACGGATGACGGCTCCAACGGCAACAAGGGCTTTGTCACCGTCAAACTGCAGGAATTGTTGGATGCCGGTGAAAAATATGATCTGGTGATCGCGATCGGGCCGTTGCCTATGATGCGCGCGGTTGCCAATGTTACCAAACCGTACACTATCAAAACCATCGTGTCCATGAACCCGATTATGGTAGATGGTACGGGAATGTGCGGCGGTTGTCGTTTGACTGTCGGCGGTGAGACCAAGTTTGCGTGTGTCGATGGTCCGGAATTTGATGCGCATCAGGTGGATTGGGAAGAGGCGATGCACCGTTTAGGAATGTACAAGGAAGAGGAACACGCTTGCCGCATGGCCTTTATGGAGGGGACTCGTAGTGGCGATCAATAATCAACTAAAAAAAACGCCCATGCCGGAGCAGGATCCGCAAATCCGCGCGACGAATTTCGACGAGGTTGCCTGCGGTTATACGGAGGAAATGGCAGTCAATGAGGCGCAACGTTGCTTGAATTGCAAACATAAGCCGTGCGTATCGGGATGTCCTGTGAACGTTCAAATTCCGAATTTCATTGAAAAAATTGTCAGCGGTGACTTTGAGGGGGCGTATCAGGTTATTCGCGGTACCAACGCGTTGCCGGCCGTCTGCGGTCGTGTGTGTCCGCAAGAGAGACAGTGCGAGTCAAAGTGTGTGCGCGGTATCAAAGGTGAGCCGGTGGCGATTGGCAGGTTGGAGCGCTTTGCTGCGGATACGCACATGAAGGCGCAGGTGGAAGAATCTGATGTGCCGTCACGCAATGGGCATCGTGTAGCGGTGGTTGGCTCCGGTCCCGCCGGACTGACCTGCGCCGGTGATTTAAATAAGCTCGGTTACGACGTCACGGTGTTTGAGGCGTTTCACACGGCGGGCGGTGTGTTAATGTACGGTATTCCGGAATTCCGTTTGCCGAAGGATATTGTTCAAAAGGAGATCGCCGCCCTTAAAGATGCCGGTGTTAATATTCAAACCAACATGGTCATTGGCAAGATCTTAGATATTGACGAACTCTTTGAGCAAGGGTATGAAGCGGTATTCGTGGGGAGCGGAGCAGGACTCCCAAGCTTTATGGGGATCCCGGGTGAAGGCCTACTGGGAGTGCTGTCCGCAAACGAGTTCTTGACTCGTATCAACCTTATGAAAGGTTACCGTGAGGATTACGATACCCCTGTTCCGCGTGCAAAACGTGTAGCGGTGGTGGGTGGCGGTAACGTTGCCATGGATGCAGCGCGCTGTGCCAAGCGTATGGGCGCGGAAAAGGTTTATGTCGTGTATCGCCGCGGTGAAGAAGAGATGCCGGCACGTCTGGAGGAAATCCACCATGCGAAAGAAGAAGGCGTCGAATTCCTGTTGCTGACGGCGCCTGTTGCGGTGCATGGTAACGAAAATGGCTTTGTTACCTCGCTGGAATGTGTAGCTATGGAACTCACCCAACCGGATGAGTCAGGTAGACGACGTCCCTGCGAGATTAAGGGTAGTAATCGTCAAGTGGAAGTGGATATGGTGATTGCGGCAATCGGTAATTCACCGAACCCGTTGATTCGCACGACTACCCCCGGCTTAGAAGCGAACCGTCGCGGGTGCTTGGTCGTGAACGAGGATACACTCCAAACGACCCGTGAGGGTGTATATGCCGGCGGCGATGCGGTGACTGGTGCTGCTACCGTTATCCTGGCCATGGGGGCGGGGAAGAAGGCTGCTGCGTCCATACATGAATATTTGATGGGGGAATAAAGTCGATTTTAGTCAATTTATGCAATATTGAGTAATTGTTTTGACTATTTTGACAATTTTTCCACAATTTGTCTAATTCTTTTTTAAAAAAGTGTTGACTTTTTAAGAAAGGTACGCTATACTGTATCCTGTTATGGAGTGTGTTGGTTTGAGGTGATCTTGCTTGAACGCCCTTGTAACAAGCTTGAACGATCTCAGCGATGAACAGTTGGTTGTTCTGGCACGCGAGAAAAACGAGGAAGCATTTACACGCTTAGTCTCTCGGTGTTCGGGAATGCTTAAATCTTTGTCGGCAAAATATTGCCGTGATTTTTCCGAATCCGAAGATTTGGTGCAAGAGGGATTGCTGGGGATTTTGTCTGCTGTACAGACCTATCGTCCTTCTTCGAAAGTCGCTTTCCGCACGTATGCGTATGCGTGTGCGCGCAATCGTATGGTATCTGCATTGCGGCGCCGTAACGGGACGCCGCTGCAGTCATTGGATGAAGAGGACGAGCTTTCCAATCTTATCGGCGGCACGGATCCTGCTTCACTTTTGGTGCGTCAAGAAGAGGCGGAGCGGTTGAAAAAACAATTGCGTGATGGCCTCAGTTCGCTCGAATACCGCGTGCTGATGGCGCGGTTAAGCGGTTGCTCGTACCGTGAGATCGCGAAATGCTTGAATATCACCGAAAAAGCGGTGGATAATGCGCATCAGCGCTTGCGCCGCAAACTAGCCACTGCGCTCATTTAACTTTGATTGTAAACGGATGTACACCGTTTCACAATATGCCGGGCAGCCAAATTAGAGCGTTGCTTTTTAAAAGGTGCCGATCTTATTCCGTTGCAGGGCAAACAATTATTACAAGTGAGGTAAGACACATGTACGAAGACAAGACTCTGATCTGCAAGGAATGCGGCGCAGAATTTGTGTTCACCGCCGGTGAGCAGGAATTCTATGCTGAGAAAGGCTTTGTGAACGAGCCCCAGCGCTGCAAGGCTTGCCGCGACGCTCGGAAGAACGCTGCGAGACCTGAAAGAGAGATGCACACGGCTATCTGCGCCAACTGTGGCAAAGAGGCGAAAGTGCCTTTCAAGCCTCGTGAGGACCGCCCCGTGTATTGCAGCGAGTGCTTCGCAAGCATGAGAGGCGAGAACTAATTGCTTTTCAAAAACCGCCCTTCGGGGCGGTTTTCTTGCATTTTACGCCAAAAAATCAAAGGCGATTGCTTGACAGTGCTAATCCACAGTGGTATAATACAGCTATCATTTTTAGGAAAAGGTGATAATTATGAAAAAAGTCGTTAGTTTGCTCCTCGTAGCTCTCTTCATCGTGACTTGCTTTGCCGGTTGCGGTGAGGAAAAGGCAAATGAGATCTTTATCGGTGCAACCGGTCCGTTGACAGGCGATGCTTCTTCTTACGGCATCTCCGTTAACAATGGTGCTATGCTCGCGGTGGCAGAGATCAATGCCGCCGGTGGTTTGAACGGTATCAATCTCAAGTTTGAGATGAAAGACGACAAAGCCACTGCCGGTGATGCTGCTACCGGTTACGACAGCTTGATGGACGAAGGCATGCAGATCTCGCTCGGTAGTGTTACTTCCGGTTCTTGCGAGTCTTTTGCGGCAAAATCGGTTGAAGACAACCTGTTTTTCATCACGCCTTCCGCTTCCGCTGCCAACGTTATCGAGAATCGTGCCAATGCGTTCCGCGTTTGCTTTGGAGATCCCGATCAGGGCGTTTTGGCTGCCGACGAGTTGGTGAAAGCCGGTTACAAAAAGATCGGTGCTATTTATGACAGCAGTGACGATTATTCCAGCGGTATCTATGCGGCATTCAAAGATGCGATGAAGGCGAAGAACATCACTTACATTGAGCAGTCCTTTGACGCGGAAAACAAAAAGGATTTTTCCACTCAGGTGGAAGCACTCAAAGATTGCGATGCGATCTTCCTGCCCATCTACTACACCGAGGCCGGCCTCATTGCGAAGGCTTGTGTTGCCAAGGGCTGCAAAGCGGTCATCTTCGGTTGTGATGGATTGGACGGCGTTGCCGATCAGATCGATGCGACCGTTACCAATAAGATTTCCTATGTCACACCTTTCGACGTGAACAGCACCGATGAAGTTCCGTCGAAATTCGTTGCGGCTTACAAAGCGAAGTACAATGAAACTCCCGACCAGTTTGCTGCTGACGGTTATGACGCCATCTATGCCATCTTTGAGGCAATGAAGGCTGCTAACATCACCGACGCTGACATTGAGCCCAGCGAGCTGTGCGAAGCCGTGAAGACGGCGATCACCGATGTTTCCTTCAAACTGAACGGTGCGACCGGTGAGATGAAGTGGGATGCTTCCGGTGCTTGCACCAAGGTTCCCCAAATCGTGGAAGTTAACTAAGTTTATTCCTATTGTTTCGTCTGACCGGGAGGGGAAGCCCCTCCCGGTCAGATATTGTCTTATCTCGTCTAAGGAGAGCGTGTTATGAGTACTATATTAGACGGTCTCAGCCTTGGTGCGATCTATGCGTTGATCGCACTTGGTTACACTATGGTATACGGCATTGCTAAAATGCTGAATTTTGCCCACGGTGATATTATCATGGTGGGTGCTTATGCTATTTTTGTGACGTTAGCAAGTACCAATCTGTTGCTCGCGCTTGTTGTTTCTATCCTTCTTTGCGCAGTCACGGGTGTGGTTGTTGAAAAACTTGCCTATAAGCCGTTGCGTTCGGCGTCTCCGTTGGCGGTACTGATTACCGCAATCGGTGTCAGTTATTTTCTGCAAGGCACTGCTCAATTGATTTTCGGCTCGAAATCGCAGCCGATCACACTGCCCACGTTAGGCAGTATTCAAATTGGAAATTTCCAGGTCGAACTTCGCACGGTGATTACACTGGGTGTGGGCGCCCTGCTTATGGTTGGGTTAACCATGTTTGTCAAATGCACCCGTACCGGTCGTGCCATGTTAGCGGTATCGGAGGATAAAGGTGCGGCACAGCTGATGGGCGTGAACGTTAACCGCATTATTATGATTACGTTTGCTATCGGCTCCACGTTGGCGGCGTGTGCCAGTTTCTTTTACTTGTTACAGATTCCTTCCGTGAGTCCGACGCTTGGCGCGATGCCCGGTATCAAAGCGTTTGCGGCGGCGGTTATCGGTGGTATTGGCTCCATTCCCGGCGCGGTGGTCGGTGGTGTATTGTTGGGCTTGGTGGAAAAGATTTGTACCGGTATTCCGGCACTTAACCCGTACACAACAGCCATAGAGTTTGGTTTGTTGATTGTCATTCTGCTTGTCAGACCGATCGGTCTGATGGGTGTAAGAAGAAGAGAGAAGGTGTGATGTGCGATGGGGAATTTAAAAGCAAAACGAACTTCTTTTAAGCTGCATCACCACATCAACTGGATCATCGCCGCGGCGGCGCTTTTTCTGATCGTCATCCTCAGCTTTGCCGATGCGCTCGGACGCAGCGACGTGTCTCTGTTAAATCGTGTCGCGTATAGCATTATTTTGGCAGTTTCTCTCAATTTAGTCGTTGGCTTTTTGGGTGAACTCAGTCTGGGACATGCCGGCTTTATGTGTGTCGGTGCATACATCGGCTGTTATCTTGCCAATTACTTAAACAGTGTTGTTGACAGTCCCGTTTTTGTCTTGATCGTGACGATGCTTGTCGGCGGTCTGGTAGCGGCATTCTTTGGCTTCATTATCGGCTTGCCGGCGCTCCGCCTCAAAGGTGACTATTTGGCGATCGCCACATTGGCATTCGGTGAAATCGTCCGTAACATCTTTAAAAATCTGCCGCATTTCGGTGGCGCTAAAGGTTTGATGGTGAACAAGATTTTCAGCTCCACAAAGCCTACGCTGTTGATTATTTCGTTCATTGTTGTTCTTATCACGCTGGTCGTGACACAGAACTTGATTCGCAGTAAGCACGGTCGTGCCATTACCGCTATTCGCGATAATGAGATCGCTGCAAAAGCGATGGGTATCAACGTTACTTTCTACAAATTGTTTGTGTTTGTCTTTGCGGCGTTCTTTGCCGGCGTTGCCGGTGTGCTGTACGGTCATCAAACGACCCCCGTTATGTATTCGTTCTTCTCGTACAACTATTCCATTGAAATTTTGGTTATGGTTGTGCTCGGCGGCATGGGTAACATTACGGGTTCGATTTTGGCTGCTACGCTTATCACCTACGTGAACTTTGTGCTGCAGAATGAGCTGACGGGTAATTTGGCTGCGTTAAAACTGTTGATCTATGCCATCATTTTGGTGGTCGTGGTCCTCTTCAACAATGCGCCGGTTTTCCGTCCGATTAAGGAAAAACTCAATTTCCGTCGCTTGTTTGAAAGAAAACATTCACCGGGAAAAATCAAAGATGATGATGCGGCTTGGGATCGTGTACCGACCAAGATACAGATGGATGAACTGTTATCGGTTGACATCACACCGACGAATTACGAACCGGATAAAGGCTCGAAAGATAGGAGGGACGACTGATGTCAGATATCGTTTTGGAAACGAAAGATCTGGGGATTTCCTTTGGTGGCCTGCACGCTGTCCAGAATCTTAATCTGCAAATTCGAAAACGGCAGTTATACGGTTTGGTCGGCCCGAACGGTGCCGGCAAAACAACGGTATTTAATATGTTGACCGGCGTATACGCGCCGACTACGGGCTCTTTCTATTTGGAAGGCGAGGATCTCACGGGCAAAAAACAAGAGCTCATTAACCATAAAGGCATTGCGCGCACCTTTCAGAACATTCGTCTATTTAATAATATGAGCGTGATTCGCAACGTGATGGTCGGTCTTCACAATCAGCCGGAATTCAAGTGCAATCCGTTTACCAGTATGTTCCGCTTGCCGGCATTCTTCAAAAGTGAGCGTAAAATGCGCGAGCGTGCTAAAGAAATCCTACGTATTTTTGATTTGGAAGAAGAACGTAACAATCTTTCCTGCAACCTGCCGTATGGTAAACAACGTAAACTGGAGATC
>JAZRQG010000190.1:0-4494 GCA_045649625.1 Acutalibacteraceae bacterium | reverse complement strand
CATTGCCAAAAACATCAAAGAGTGTTACGGTGTGCCGACGCTGGCGCACTTGACGTGCGTTTCTTCCACTCGTGAGACGGTTGCCGAGAAGATCAAAGAGATCAAGGCGGCGGGAATCGAAAACGTGATGGCGTTGCGCGGGGATATTCCTGCCGAGCTTGAGCATGCCGACCGTTCGGGCTGGGACTATCGCTATGCGGTGGATTTGGTACGCGAGCTCAAAGAGACCGATCCCGAGTTGTGCATCGGCGGGGCGTGCTATCCGGAAATTCATCCCGAAAGCGCCGATCAGAAAGAAGATATTAAGCGGCTCAAAGAAAAGGTGGATGCCGGTTGCGCGTTTTTGACGACGCAGATGTTCTTCGACAATAATTTACTATATAATTTCCTATATAAAATACGTGAAGTCGGTATCACGGTGCCGGTGATCCCCGGCATTATGCCGATCACTAACGCCGGTCAGGTGGCGCGGGCGATCCGGTTGTCGGGTTCTTCGGTGCCACAACGGTTTAAGAGTCTGGTGGACAAGTTCGGCAGTGATCCCGCCGCGATGAAGCAAGCGGGTATCGCGTACGCGACGGATCAGATCATTGATCTGTTTGCCAACGGCATCACCAACGTACACGTGTATTCCATGAACAAACCCGATGTTGCCGAAAAGATTCAGAGCAATCTTTCGGATATGCTCGGCAAATGACGGCGGTGAGAACACTTGCGCCGCCACCCGTGTGTGAGCGCGAGATTTTGCGATATGCCGGTTGCGGGCAGGCAGAGGAGAGCGTGGGTCGGTTGCTGGCAGAGTGTCTGTCGGAAGCCTTGCCGCGCCTTACTTATACGGTGTGTTTTGACGAGATCAATCCCGCACCGTTTATCACGCAATCACAGCAGTTGCGGCGCAATCTTGAGGGTTGCGAGCGGGTGGTGCTGATGGCGGCAACGGTGGGCGTGGGGATGGATCGGCTGATTGCCAAATACGGGCGGTTGTCCCCTGCGAAAGCACTCATGTTGCAAGCGATCGGCACCGAGCGCGCGGAAGCACTGTGCGATGCGTTTTGCGAGAAACTGGCGGCAGAAACGGGATTGACACCGCGAGAGCGGTTTTCACCGGGGTACGGAGATCTGCCGCTTGAGGTTCAGCGGGAGGTCATCACGCTGCTGCAGGCGGAAAAACGTATCGGTGTGACGCTCAACGATAGTTTTTTGATGTCGCCGTCCAAGTCGGTGACGGCGTTTGTGGGATTGTCCCACGATAGAGAAAAAGTGGTGAACAAGTGCTGCTTGTGTGATAAAACAGAGTGTGCATTTCGAGGTGCAACATGACATTTCGTGAATTCTTAAAAACAAATATTGTGCGGCTGGACGGCGGTATGGGTACGCTGTTGCAGGCGCAGGGCCTGCAGCCCGGAGAACTGCCCGAGTGGTGGAATATCACGCACGCAGATGCGGTGACGGCGATCCACCGTGCGTATTATGAGGCGGGCAGCGATGTGGTGAGCGCCAACACGTTTGGTGCGAACGCACTCAAATTTGACGATGCGCAATTAGAAGCAATTATCAAAGCTGCCTTTGAGAATGCGCGTGCCGCCAAAACGCGGGACGATCAGTTTATCGCCTTGGACATCGGGCCGACGGGAAAGCTGTTAAAACCGTTCGGCGATTTGGAGTTTGAGGATGCGGTGGCGGTTTTTGCCAAAACGGTCAAGCTGGGTGTCAAATACGGGGCAGATCTCATTTTTATTGAGACGATGAACGACAGTTATGAAACCAAAGCGGCGGTGATCGCGGCAAAGGAAAACAGTGAGTTGCCGATTATCGTGTCCAATGCATACGGCGAGGATGAAAAGCTCATGACGGGTGCCTCACCCGAAGCGATGGTGGCATTGCTGGAAGGACTCGGCGTGGATGCGTTGGGTGCGAACTGCTCGCTGGGGCCGAACCAGTTGGCAGGCGTCGTGCGGCGTTTGCTCGATGCGGCATCCGTGCCCATCGTATTAAAACCAAACGCGGGATTGCCTACGGTGGTGGACGGGAAAACGGTGTTTTCCGTCGGTCCTGAGGAATTCGCCGATGGGGTCGCCACGTTGGTAAACGAGGGCGTGCGGCTGGTTGGTGGGTGTTGCGGAACAACGCCCGAACATATTCGTGCGCTGACGGCAAAGTCTGTCAGTCTCAAAACGATCGAGCCGAAAACCACAACGGTAGTATCGTCGTATGCGCATACCGTTGTGTTCGGTGATGAGCCGATTCTGATCGGGGAGCGCATTAACCCGACGGGTAAAAAACGATTTAAGCATGCGCACATGGAAAACGATATGGACTACATCCTGAAAGAGGGTGTGGCACAACAGGAAAAGGGTGTACATCTTTTAGACGTGAACGTCGGTCTGCCCGATATTGACGAAAAAGACATGCTGACGCGCGCGGTGTGCGAGCTGCAGGCGATCATCGACCTGCCGTTGCAAATTGATACTGCCGACGCGGCGGCAATGGAGGCGGCACTGCGTCGCGTGAACGGTAAGCCGCTTGTGAACTCCGTGAGCGGCAAGCGCGAGAGCATGGACGCGATCTTCCCGCTTGTGAAAAAGTACGGTGGCGTGGTGATCGCGCTGACGCTGGATGAAAACGGCATTCCCGATACCGCCGAAGGACGCGTGGCGATCGCCCGCAAGATTTTGGAGACGGCGGCGCAGTACGGGATTGCGAAACGGGATATTGTGTTCGATACGTTGGCGATGACGGTCAGTGCTGACGGGCGGTCGGCGTTGGTGACGTTAGAGGCGCTGCGGCGCATTCGCGCAGAGCTTGGTTGTCATACTTCACTGGGTGTGTCCAATGTGTCGTTCGGGTTGCCGACGCGGGACGCTATCAACAGCACGTTCTTTGCGTTGGCACTGGAAAACGGGTTGTCGGCGGCAATCATGAATCCGTATTCAGCGCAAATGATGCAGACGTATTATACCTACCGCGCGCTGAAAGGGCTTGATGAGAACTGTGCTCGGTATATTGCCGCAGCCGAGCAGTTCGCCGTGACGACGACAGTGCCGTCGGTGGCTGTTGGTGCGACGGAGGATACGCACCCGGGATTGCAACGCGCGATCGTCAAGGGGTTGCAGGATGAGGCGGCGGCGATCACGGGCGAACTGTTGAAAACGGAGCAACCGCTGGATATTGTGAACAACGAGATCATTCCCGCACTGGACAGTGTCGGCAAGGGATTTGAGAATAAGACCGTGTATTTGCCTCAACTGCTGATGAGTGCCGAAGCGGCAAAAAGTGCGTTTGAGCGCATCAAGGCGGCGATACCGACGGGGCAGGGGAACGGCCCTGCTGTGGTGCTGGCAACCGTCAAAGGAGATATTCACGACATCGGCAAAAATATCGTGAAATTGCTGATGGAGAATTACGGCTACACCGTCATTGATCTCGGTCGTGACGTACCGCCTGAGGCGATCGTCGAAGCGGTTATCGCTCACAACGCACCGTTGGTGGGGCTTAGTGCGTTGATGACGACCACCGTGCCCGCCATGGAAGAAACCGTGCGACTGTTGCACGAAAAAGCACCCGCTTGCAAAGTGATGGTGGGCGGTGCTGTGCTGAACGCCGAGTATGCCAAGCGTATCGGTGCGGATTTCTATGCAAAAGACGCCATGGAAGGCGTACGGTATGCGGGAACGTTATATAAAGGATAAAGAAAAGGGGTATTAGAAGTGAAACGGATATGGACTTTATTACTGACAATCGTGATGCTGTTCTCACTGGCGGCTTGCGGTGAGAAAGAAGCGACGGATATCGATGCGACGACAACGGATGATGTGGTAACGACCACCGACGTGGATGAAACGACAACGGTTGGCGAGAGTACAACGACAACCAAGGCATCCGCGAGCACGAGTACTTCGACCACCGGCAAAACGTCGACGTCGGCCACGGCGAAACCGACGGTGAAAGCGTGCTCCAATGCGGATCATTGGGCGTTGCTTTCAAAGAAGATTCTGACGTGTTCGGTTTGCGGTAAATCCACGACGGATGCCACCAATCCGAATCCGACCACTAAACCGACCGCTCCCAAAAATAAGGAATTGTATCGGTTGACGTACAATACCCCCAACTATTATATCACGTTCGACGTGTGGGAGAACGATCCGACGGCCGCTTCGATCGTTAGTTTTTCCTGTGACAGCTCCTCGTTGCCGTACGGCGACACCTGTGGTTGCTCGGCAAGCAATGCGCTTGAGGGGTATACCTATCACGCGGCCACCAAAACCGTGAAATGTCCTTGCGGGAAGTTCGCGTTTGAAGACCCCGAGGAGTTCCTCGATTTTACCTGCACGCATGAGAGAGCGACGTTCACCATACTGGACGCTTCGCAGCCTGATTATCACGAAAAAATGTGTGATAAATGCCGCAATTATTTATATCCCATTATCGAGCCGCATACGATGGTTGGCGGCACGTGTTCCGGATGCGGGTACACGAAATAACAACAATCAACTG
>JAZRQG010000189.1:0-7948 GCA_045649625.1 Acutalibacteraceae bacterium | reverse complement strand
CTTAATATTAAACAACGAGATATGTGCTTAATTAAGTTTCGCGAAAACGGTTTATCAATACGACAAATAAGCAGGCTGACGGGTGTTAGTTTTGGAATTGTAAGAAAATTCTATTAACACACAGAACCGTCCCCTGTGTTCAGAACCGTCCCCTGTGTTCATTGGTGTTTTGTTAACAATCTCAAAAAGAAATAAAACCACAGGAGATTGGCTTGGAATTATAAGAGAAATTGTTTTCAAAATTCTAGATTTCGATATCCTTGAACGATTAGGTAAATTTTTAAAAGGAAAGTATAATAAATTTATGAATTATCTGTACGTATTATAACTGATAGAGGTTGATGGAGGTTACATTTTGACAGAGGATCGTAATATTGAATTAAGGAAGCTAAGTAAAAAATATAAAATCTTCAAAAAAATCAATACTTCTCTTTTGTATTGTGCTGGTTTATTATTAATTCTTATGTTATTAGATAGTTTCGGTATTGTAGATCTTCCTTTTTATGAGCAAAATTTACCTTTTTCTCATCGAATTTTTTTAAATGCATGGGTAGGCATTCCTTATATATTCATTGAGAAAAAAATGAAAAAAATTGATGCTCGAATAAGAGAAATCGAATCTATGTATGAGAAAAAATCCCTCGAAAACAATAGGGAACACAGGTGACGGTTCTCTGGGGAACACAGGGGACGGTTAGCGTGAAAACGGGGAGGTAAAGGAGAAAAAAGGGCGCAAGGAAAAGAGTCCAAGCGAGTTGGGCGAAAAAACAAAAGGTGAGATCAAGGGAACACAGGGGACGGTTCTATGTGTTGACAGATGATTAACTCCAAGAAGGGCGGTCGGTGTAAAAGCCGACCGCCCTTCTTGTTTGAAATAAAAATTGATAGTTTTCCTAATGACAAATGCGATTTTTTGTGGTATAATAACAAAATAGTAAAAACGCAGGGAGTGGACGACATAGAACAGATCATCAATGTTGACCGTATGGAACAAGCGGTAGCTTTGTTCGGAAATTTTGATGAAAATATTCGGCTGATCGAGCAGCAGTTTAACGTCACCATCCTCAGTCGGGACAGTGATCTGAAGGTCAGCGGCGAGCCGGAGGCGGTTGCCAAGGCCACGCGCGCGATCGAGGGGCTGTTGCAGCTTCTCAATCGCGGCGAACAGTTGACTGAACAGAACGTGCGGTACGTACTGATGCTTGTCAGCGAGGGCACGGATGATCAGCTGCCCGCGCTCACCGGCGACAGTATTTGCATTACCGCCAAGGGGCGTCCCATCAAGCCCAAAACGTTGGGGCAAAAGCAGTACGTGGAGGCGATTCGGGAGAATACCGTTGTACTCGGCATCGGCCCTGCCGGTACGGGCAAAACGTATTTAGCGGTAGCGATGGCAGTGGAAGCGTTTCGCTCGAAGCAGGTCAACCGTATTATTTTGACACGTCCCGCGGTGGAGGCGGGTGAAAAGCTCGGCTTTTTACCCGGTGATCTGCAATCCAAGGTCGATCCGTATCTGCGGCCGTTGTACGATGCGCTGTTTGATATGCTGGGTACCGAAACCTATCAGAAATATTTGGAGCGCGGTAACATTGAGATCGCACCGCTTGCGTATATGCGCGGGCGGACGCTGGATGACAGTTTTGTGATCTTGGATGAAGCGCAAAATACCACACCCGAGCAGATGAAGATGTTTTTGACCCGTCTTGGTTTTAATTCCAAGATGGTGGTGACCGGTGATATTACGCAGATCGACTTGCCGTCCGGCAAACAGAGCGGTCTGCGGGAGGTCATGCGGGTGCTAAAAGGGGTGGAGGACGTGTCCATTTGCACCTTTACGCAAAAAGACGTGGTGCGGCACCAGTTGGTGCAGCGCATTATTGAAGCGTATGAACGCTATGAGAAAAACAAGGAAGAAAAGAGGACTCGGAATGCTCAAAAAACTGCGGGTAGACATTGAAAACCAACAAAAGGCCTTTAAGATCCCGACGGGACTTCGGATGTTGATCCGCCGTTGCTGTCACGCGGTGTTGGAGCTGGAACAGGTGGAGGGCAGCGTGCAGGTGGACGTGACGCTTGTAGATAACGAGCGCATCCACGAGGTCAATTTGGAGCAGCGCGGCATCGACAACCCCACCGACGTCCTCTCGTTCCCGCTCGGGGAGAACGGTGTGTACGATCGGCACCCCGAAACCGGCGAGCTGTTGCTTGGTAACATTATGATCTCCTTGGAGCAGGCGGCGAAGCAGGCGGAGGATTACGGTCACAGTTTCAACCGTGAGGTGGGGTATCTGACGGTACATTCCATGCTTCACTTGCTGGGATACGACCACGTGCAGGGCGGCATGGAAGCCGTTCGTATGCGCGAAAAAGAAGAAACCGTGATGAAACAGGTGGGCTTGCCCCGCGGGAGTAGTTATGTGTTGGAAGATTCTTAAGGGGTTCGGGTACGCGTTTCGCGGGCTTTGGCGCTGTGCGCGCGAGGAATGGCATTTTCGCTTTCATGTGGTGATCGCGTGTTACGTGCTCGCATTCACGCCATACTTTTCGCTGTCCCGCGCCGAGGGCGCGTTGTTGGTGCTTACCATTGGCGGTGTACTGATGGCAGAACTGATCAATTCGGCGGTGGAGCGCGCGATGGATCGCATCTCCACCGAGCGACATCCGCTTGCCGGTGCCGCCAAGGATATGGCGGCGGGCGCGGTGCTGATCACGGCGGTAGTCTCGGTGGTGGTGGCGGTCTTGCTGTTTTGGAAGCCGGATGTTTGGCTTGCGATCTTTGCCGATTGGGGCGAGCATATCGTTAAGCCTATTTTACTGGCGCTGTCCGCTGTGCCGGCGGTGCTGTTTGTTTGGAAATGGAGAGCAAAGTAATGGAAACAACCTCTGCTTTTATCGCGTTGGTCGGTCGTCCGAACGTGGGTAAATCGTCGTTGCTCAACACCTTGGTGGGGCAAAAGGTTGCCATCGTGTCGGACAAGCCGCAGACCACGCGCAACCGTATTATGGGAGTACTGACACGTGACACGGTACAGCTGGTCTTTTTGGATACACCCGGCACGCATCGCCCCCGCACCAGGCTCGGAGATTTCATGGTGAAATCCATCGGCGAAGCGATGACCGGTGTGGATGTTGGCGTGCTGGTTGTGGAGCCGACTGCCACCGTACGGGATGCGGAGCGCGAGTTACTCCAAAAATTCCGCGCGCAAAAGCTGCCGGTGCTGTTGGTTATCAATAAAATCGACACGGTGGAGGATAAAGCGGCGCTGCTCACGTGCATCGATGCGTGGCGGCAAGAGTTTGCGTTTGAGGCGATCTTGCCGGTGTCTGCCTTGACGGGTGAGGGTGCGGACGAGCTCCTCTCCGAACTTACGAAATATACCTTTGAAAGTCCGCACTTTTTCCCGGCGGATGCTGTCAGCGATCAGCCCGAAAAGGTATTGACGGCAGAGCTCTTACGCGAGCAGATGCTGCTCTCGCTGCGCGACGAGATCCCGCACGGGATCGCCGTCGTCATTGAGCGTATGGAAGAGCGCGAAACCGAGCGCGGTGTGATTTTGGATATTGACGCCGAGATCTTCTGCGAGCGGGATACCCACAAGGGCATGGTGATCGGCAAGAAAGGTGCGATGCTCAAACGCATTTCCACGACGGCACGCGCGGAAATGGAAAAAGCGCTTGATGCACACGTGAATTTACAGTGCTGGGTCAAGGTCAAGGAGGACTGGCGCAATCGTCAAGGACTTCTGAACGGTTTTGGGTATCGGTTGTAAAATTTTCCTATGTATGGAACGTCCCGTTTTCGTTCACATTATGAATGAACGGAGGCGACAGGACATGGATCAGGATAAATTATGGGCAACCTTTGAGAAGACCGGAAAGGTACGGGACTATCTGCGCTATTGCGGGGTGGACGTGTACGGTAACGGTGAAAATTCTGTAGCACATGCGGAGGAAAACAAACGTGAAACTGACGACCGACGCACTGATCATACGCGAAAATAATACGCTTGGTGAGTCGGACCGTTTTGTGACGGCGCTGACCCGTGAGTTGGGGATTATCCGCGCATCGGTGCGCGGAGCAAGACAACTGAAAAACCGCAACGGCAGCGCGACACAACTGCTTTGCTATTCCCGTCTTTCCTTGTACAAGGGGCGGGGAAAATACATAGTGGACGATGCCGAACCATTGCAGGTATTTTTTGAGGTGCGGGGGGATTTGGAAAAGCTTGCCCTTGCACAGTATTTTTGTGAACTTGCGGGTGTGCTGGCACCCGCTGAGGAAGAAGCCGAAGAAGAACTGCGGCTCTTACTCAATGCGCTGCATTATTTGTCCGTGGGCACGCGGTCGTTGCCGCTTGTTAAGGCCGTGACCGAGCTGCGGTTGTTATGCAAAGCGGGATATATGCCGGCGGTGGCACAGTGCGCGCAGTGCAGTACGCGGGATTGTACGCGGTTTTCACCGCTCAGAGGAGAAATCACCTGTGAGCAGCACGGTGGTGCGGATACCTTGCCGCTTTCGGCGGGGGCGCTCGCGGCACTGCGGCATATCGTATACGCGCCGTTTGAAAAGTGTTTTGCGTTTTCCTTGCCCGAGGCAGAGATGGCGGTGCTCGGCGATGCCGTGGAGCGTTTTTTATTGGCACAGTTAAATCGTGGATTTCACACGTTGGAGTTTTATCACAGTGTATTATAAAAAGGACAGTATCATGAACAAGCATTATCGTGCGTTGGAACTGGATAAGGTGCTGGAACTGTTGGCGGCGCAGGCAATCTGCGAGGATGCGGCAGAGGCGGCGCGCGCACTGCAGCCGTCGCCGTATCTCACAGAGGTACAGCGTCTGCTTAACGATACGGATGCCGCTTTTTGCCTGATGGCAAAGTTCGGCGCGCCGCCGTTTGGTGACGTCAAAAACGTATCCAATGCGCTGCGCCGTGCCGCGGCTGGTGCGATGCTGACACTATCGGAATTATTGCGTGTGGCGGGGACGCTGCGCGGGATTCGTTCGGTGCATGAGTGGCACGCGCACTGCGAGGGGATGGGTACTTGCCTGGACGATCGGTTTCAATCGCTTTCCCCGAACAAATTTTTAGAAGAGCGTATTCGTGTAACCGTCTTATCGGAGGACGAGATCAGCGATAATGCCTCACCGGAGCTCTATACCATTCGCCGCAAGATGCGGGCGGCATCTGCCAGAGTGCGCGATCAGCTGGACAAACTGATTCATTCGCAAACGGCGCAGAAAGCGCTGCAGGAGCCAATCATCACCATTCGCGGCGGACGGTTTGTCGTGCCGGTCAAGGCGGAGCACCGTTCGACCATCGCGGGATTGGTACACGATACCTCCTCGTCGGGTGCGACGGTGTTTATCGAGCCGATGGGCGCGGTGGAAGCGAACAATGAACTGAAGGTGCTGGAATCGCAGGAGGCCGCGGAGATCGAGCGCATTATTGCGGCGTTGTCTGCCGAGGTAGGCTCGTTTGCCGACGCGATCATTGCGGATTACACGGTGCTTGTCGGTATTGATCTGATCTTTGCCAAAGCGCGGCTCGGGTATCAGATGAAAGCGTCCGTCCCGCAGGTGACCGACGACGGACACATCCTGCTGAATAAAGCGCGCCACCCGCTGATTGACCCCAAAAAAGTGGTGCCGATCGACGTTGAGCTCGGCGGCAGCTTTGACACGCTCATCATTACCGGCCCCAATACCGGCGGAAAGACCGTCACGTTAAAAACCATCGGCTTGCTCACCCTCATGACCATGTGCGGATTGATGCCGCCGGTGCGTGACGGCAGCCGTTTATCGGTGTTTCGCACCGTGCTTGCCGATATCGGTGACGAGCAGTCCATTGAACAATCCTTGTCGACCTTTTCGGCGCATATGACGAATCTCATTCGCATTTTAGAGGAAGCAGATGAACATAGTTTGGTATTGCTGGACGAGCTGGGCGCCGGTACCGATCCCGTGGAGGGTGCGGCGCTCGCGACCGCGATAGTGGAACGCTTGCGCGCACAAGGTGCGCGTATCGCGGCGACCACGCATTACGCGGAAATGAAAGCCTATGCGATCCAGACAGAGGGCGTGGAAAACGGCAGTTGTGAATTTGATGTGGAATCCCTGCGCCCAACCTATCGGTTGATGGTGGGGGTGCCGGGGCGCTCCAATGCGTTTGCGATCAGTGAGCGGTTGGGTATGGAGCCGTCGGTGGTGCGGCGGGCACAGTCGCTCGTGTCGGGCGATGACCGCCGCTTAGAAGACGTTGTGGTGGTGCTGGAAGAAAAACGGCTGTCCTTGGAAAAAGAATTACAGGAAGCGAAAGAAGCCACACGAGCGGCACAACGTGCCAATGAAGTCGCCACCGAACAGTTGGCGGCACTGCAGGCAGAGAAGGAGCGCGAGCTGGATGATGCCAAGGATGAGGCGCGCCGCGTGGTTGAGCGCGCCCGTCACGAGGCGGAGCAGCTGATCGCCGAATTGGATGCGTTGCGCAAACAGAAAAACGCTGCCGACTTTTCCAAAAAAGCCGCGGCGGCGCGGTCGCAATTGCGCAGCCGATTGAACAAACTGGAGGACGATATTGATCCCGTCACACAAAAAGCGCGCGGTACGTATCAGCTGCCGCGCCCGCTCAAGGTGGGGGACGAGGTGCTGATCGTCGATATTGATAAAACCGCCGTGGTAGCCGCATTTCCCGATGCAAACGGTACGGTGGAGGTGCAGGCGGGGATTATTCGCACGCGCGTGACGCTTGATAATCTGCGCTTGATTGAGACCAAAACCGCCCCGACCTCGAAAAAGGGCAAGGGCGGCGTGTATACGGACGTGTCGCGTTCTGACCGCCGCGCACAGACAGAACTGGATCTGCGCGGGCAAACCACCGATGAAGCTTTGCTCGAGGTGGACCGATTCTTGGACAACGCGCGACTCGGCGGCTTAGATCGCTTGACCATTATTCACGGAAAAGGCACCGGCGCTCTGCGCGCGGCGGTGCATGCGCATTTGAAATCGTGTTCCGGTGTCAAATCGTTCCGTTTAGGGTTATACGGCGAGGGCGAGACCGGTGTGACGATTGTGGAGATGAAATAAGAATGATACGCATGGTGTTTTGTGACGTAGATGGTACGTTGCTTCCCAAAACTGAAAACGCGATTTCGAGCGAAACGCTGAGCGTATTGCGCCGACTGCTGGATCGCGGTGTCACGGTGGTGATCGCGACGGGTAGACCGTATGCTCAGCTAAAGCCTTTGTTTGGCCCGCTGTTTTATCGGTTGGTGTTTTTATGTATGGACGGCGCGCTTGTGATGCACAAAAACTGTGTGCTGTATAAAAAGCGGCTGATGAAATGCAAAACCAAAGAGCTTATCGCACGGTACGGCGGCGCGGCAATCTACGGGCGCGAACAGATCTATTGTGTGGGTAATACGCCGGTTGGTGGCAAACGCGTACACATTCCGGAGGAGATACCCGAGGATTATTTAAAAGTGGAGCTGCCCACCGGCACGGTCACCAACCTGCACGAGTCGTTCCGAGTGGCCTATCAGAACGACCGCACCACCGAGCTGGTCGCGGCGGGTGCGGATAAAGGTGCGGCGGCGCGTGTGGTGATGCAAAAGTTCGGGGTATCGCCCGAGCAAGCGATCGCGTTCGGTGACGGCGAAAACGATATTCCGTTACTCTGCGCGGTGGGGCATGCGTACCGCATGAAGGATTCGCTGTGCATGGGGTTCGGGGATTTGCCGACTGCTGAAAGCGTGGAAAGTGTATTGCGCAAGCAATTCGGAATATAAAATGGGAGACGATACGATGTTTGGTGATAAATTCGAACAGGCAAAAGACCTTCATGAAAGAGGGCATAACTGCGCACAAGCGGTGGCATTGCCTTTTTCTGAGGAGTTAGGTATCGATCCGCAAACCGTGATGCGCGCCATGGAAGGGTTCGGCGCCGGTAT
>JAZRQG010000188.1:0-31335 GCA_045649625.1 Acutalibacteraceae bacterium | reverse complement strand
GATGACTGTCAGCAATAATGCGATTCTGTCTATCATCCTGTTTCCCTCCTTGGAACGCTGCTTTCATTTAGCACGCACAGTAATGCGCGAACATAGTATCGCCGAATTTTCCGAATATTATACAGATATCGCTGCTTGGAATATTTACAAATCTTTCATTTATACAAACACAAACTATTGTATCATGATATTGAGGTGAGTAGGGAACACTATGTTTGGCTACGTGAAGGTTTACCAACCCGAGCTTAAGATGGGCGAATTCGAGCAATACCGCGGCATTTACTGTTCGTTGTGCAAAACGCTTGGCAAGCGATACGGCTTTACAGCACAGATGACGCTCAGTTATGATATGACGTTTTTGGCTGTGTTGCATATGGCGATCTCTCAGGAGTGTACCGGTTTCAAAAAGGGTAGCTGCCCGTATAACCCGCTTAAAAAATGCGCTTGCTGTAATCATAGTGCAGCACTGGACTTTTGTGCCGATGCCGCCATGCTGCTTGCATATTATAAAGCAGAAGACATCATTGCGGACGACCGCTTTTTAAAACGGTTAGCGGTAAAGATACTGCTACCTATAATGCGCCGTAATCGCCTGCGTGCGGCACGGCGATTACCGGAACTTGACCGATTGATCAAACGAGAAATGATTCATCAGCGAGAATTGGAACAAATGAAAACTCATTCGATCGATCTGGCAGCGGAACCTACGGCGCAGATGTTAGGTGCCCTTTGCTGCAAAGCTTCAAACGATGAAAAACAAAAGCGCGTGTTATCCCGATTTGGATATTGTCTAGGTCGTGTAGTATACTTAATGGATGCGGCAGATGATCTGGATGATGACTTGAAAAACAGATCGTATAATCCGATTGCGTTATTCAATAGGTTGGAGCCCGCTGACAAGGGCAAGATCCAATCAGCGCGTGTGTCTGCAGGATGGATGCTCAATGCTTCGCTTGCCGAGTGTAAAGCCGCATACGAGCTATTGGCGATCCGCCGATTTGACGGTATACTCCGCAACGTATTGGAATGGGGAATTCCCGAGATGCAAAAACAAGTGTTATCCGGTGAACGGAAGAAACGACCGTCTCGCCGATCAGGAGGTTTGAACGATGCAAAATCCGTATGAGGTGTTGGGTCTCCAACCCACCGCCACCGATGACGAGGTAAAAGCCGCGTATCGGGAACTCGCCAAAAAATATCATCCCGACAATTATACCAATAACCCGTTGTCCGATCTGGCAGAGGAGAAAATGCAAGAGATCAACGAGGCGTACGACGCCATTATCCGTATGCGGCGTCAAGGCGGCTCTACAAACGGGAACACCGGATACCGAACGGGCGGTTCGTCTCGCTATGCCGATATTCGAGATTTGATGCGTACCGGTCGCACCATCGATGCCGAAGCATTGCTGGATGGTATCCCCGCACCTTCACGTGATGCTGAATGGTATTTCCTTAAGGGAAGCGTGCTGTATAAAAAAGGATGGCTGGAAGAGGCGTATTCGCACATTTCTACTGCTGCTCGTATGGATCCTACCAATGCCGAATATCGACAAGCTATGAATCAATTGGAAATGCAACGCCGCACCGGTGGTTATCGTGTATCACCGATGCAGCAGGGCGGCTGCAGTGCCTGTGATGTGTGCAACAGCCTGATTTGTGCCGACTGTTGCTGTGAGTGTATGGGCGGCGATCTTATTCGCTGCTGCTGAGAGGTGATCGTTTGAAACGCACGTCGCGTATTGCGCTCGGCGGTATTCTCAGCGCCGTTGCCGTCTTAGCGTTATTGTTGACCATAGTCCCATTTGCCACTTATGCGCTCCCGCCGCTAGCGGGAGCGTTTCTGATACCACTTGTGATTGAATGCGGAAAAAAATGGGCACTATGTGCCTATGCTGTCGTGTCACTGGTTGCTATATTTATTGTCCCCGATATGGAGGCCAAAATACTCTTTATCGCTTTTTTCGGTTATTACCCGATCATTAAAGCAACGTTGGAATCCATTAACAACCGCGTATGCGAATGGGCTTTAAAACTGCTGATTTTCAACGCGTCGGCTGTCGGTGGATATGCGGTGCTTTCATTAATCGGATTTTCACTGAATGATTTTCGTATTGAGGGGGTCACATTGCCGCTCTACGGATTTCTGATTCTCTTCTTGTTCGCGGGTAACGTTATTTTTGTTATATACGATATTGGTCTCACGCGGGTCTTGCCGTTATATTTCTCACGCTTTCAACCGATGATCCGTCGATTGTTTCAATATTGATTTTGCAAGTTTGATGAATCATCTTGCATTTTTGGGATGAAAGCATTAAAATAGGTGTGTTGAGAGGAGTGAATGTCGATGAGTATGGATCTGATCGCACATATTATGAATGAGATGCCTGGCTTTTCCAAAGGACAGCGCCGCATCGCCTCCTACATTTTGGAACATTACGATGAAGCGGCATTTATGACAGCATATCGTTTGGGTGAAACGGTTGGAGTGAGTGAATCCACGGTCGTTCGTTTTGCCACCGAACTCGGTTTTTCCGGCTATCCGCAGTTACAAAAGGCTGTACAAAAGCTCGTTCGCAGTAAACTGACGAGTGTGCAGCGTGTAGAGGTGTCTCGATCCCGTATGCGGGATGACGAAGTGTTGGAAAGTGTTATGTCGTACGACATGGCCAATATTCGACAAACGTTGGAGGAAATGCCTCATGAGGTATTCAACGAAGCGGTGGAAGCGTTGGTCAATTCACGCCATGTGTATGTTTTTGGAGCCGGTAGCTGTCGTGCACTCGCTCAGTTCGCCGCGTTTTACCTCAAACTGCTGTTACCGGATATTCGACTGATAAATACCTCAAACGTTACTGAAGTGTTGGAGGAGCTGTATGCCATAGGAGAACAGGATGCGCTGCTGGTTGTCAGTTTTCCGCGGTATTCCTCACGTTCTGTAAAAGCGGCTCACTTTGCCCACTCGCGCGGCGCAAAGGTCATTGCCGTCACCGACAGCATTTTATCGCCGGTCGCGGAACTTAGCTCCAGTTTGTTGCTTGCTCACAGTGATCTACCAACTGTTGTGGATTCCTTGGCAGCCCCGCTCAGCGTTATTAACGCACTGTTGGTGGCAATTTCGCTTAAGCGCGCGAATGAAAATCGCGAGCGTTTGACCGAACTGGAAGAACTGTGGGAAACCTATCAGGTCTATCAACCGCTCGGAAAGGACAGGGCGCAGGAGGATTCGCCGTGATGGATGTCATTGTTGTCGGAGGCGGTGCTTCCGGCTTGTTGGCTGCCGGCATGGCTGCACAGCGTGGCTACCGTGTCACCGTTATTGAGCGCAATTCACGCATGGCGCGCAAGGTAATGATTACAGGCAAAGGTCGTTGTAACGTCACCAACGCCTCTTCGGTGCAGGATTGTGTTGCCAACACACCGGGAAACGGTCGCTTCTTATACAGTGCCTTTTCCGCGTTTACACCGCAGGATACGATGGCCTTTTTCGAGGAACAAGGTGTATCACTCAAAACCGAACGCGGTAATCGCGTTTATCCGGTTTCGGATAAAGCAGTGGATATTGTAGATGCCCTGGTGACCTTTGCGCGCCGACAGGGTTGTCGATTTAAAACCGGTCGAGTGACACAGCTTTTGCTCGAGGATACTGTTTGCTGCGGTGTGAAACTCGAAACCGGGGAAACGCTCGAGGCATACGCAGTCATTGTTTGTACCGGCGGTTGTTCATATCCCGGCACCGGCTCCACCGGTGATGGGTACAAGCTCGCACAACAAGCAGGACACACTGTGATCCCGCCGCGTCCATCCTTGGTCGCTTTGAATACGGTGGAAACGTGGTGTGCAGATCTGCAAGGGCTATCACTCAAAAACTGTGCACTCACGGTGCGTGATACGGAAACGGGAAAAACCGTGTATACCGATTTTGGCGAGATGTTGTTTACGCATTTCGGTGTATCCGGACCAATCATTCTGAGTGCCAGTGCGCATTTGAAGGATGCGATCAAAGGACGCTATACACTTTCCTTGGATATGAAACCTGCTTTAACAACAGAACAATTAGATGCCCGCTTAGTGCGTGAGTTTGAAGAAAACGCCAATGCTTGTTTGGGTAATGCGCTTTCGGCGTTGATGCCTCGCTCAATGGTGTCGGTTATTTTACGGTTGAGTGATACGGCAGGAGATGCCAAATGTCATTCGGTATCTCGTGCAGAGCGAGCGCGTATTGTGGAGATTCTCAAACATATTCCGCTCACCGTGTCCGGTCTTCGTCCGTTCGAGGAGGCGGTCGTGACCGCGGGTGGTGTTAATACACGCGAAGTCAACGCCAAGACGATGGAATCAAAACTCGTCAGCGGCTTATATTTCGCCGGTGAGGTACTGGATGTGGATGCCTATACCGGTGGCTTTAATTTGCAAATTGCCTTTTCGACCGGCTATGCCGCCGGTAATAACGTTTAAAGGGGTAGGGGAAAGAATGAGCAAACCGATTAGTATTGCGATTGATGGGCCGTCCGGTGCCGGTAAGAGCACCATCGCCCGTTTTTTGGCCAAAGAGTTAGGATATATCTATGTGGATACCGGTGCTTTGTACCGCGCCGTTGGATATGCAGTGCTTCAACGTGGGATCGATCCTAAAGATGCGGTGGCTGTGGAAGCCCTCTTGCCGAATATTACCGTTTCCTTAGGATATGCAAACGGTGAGCAACGCGTTTATTTAAACGGTGAAGACGTCAGCGCGCATATCCGTACACCTGAGGTGTCCATGGCCGCATCAGCGACCTCGGCTATGCCCCTTGTCCGCCAGTTCTTGTTTCGACTGCAGCAGGATACAGCGCGTCAAAACAACGTGATTATGGATGGCCGTGACATTGGTACGGTTGTCCTTCCGTTCGCAACGGTAAAAATCTTTTTGACGGCATCCGCAGAAGATCGTGCGCAACGTCGTTTCTTGGAGTTGCGCGAAAAAGGAATGGACGTTACCTATGAAGATGTCCTGGCGGATATGAAAGAACGTGATTATAACGATTCACATCGTGCCGCTGCGCCCCTGAAGCCTGCGGAGGATGCTGTTTTAGTGGATACCACCGGCAACACGCTGGAAAAATCCGTTCAGACACTGAAATCCGTGATATTGAATGCTTTGAAAGGATGACACGCGCTATGTGGCTCGGTCGCTCTCTGATACATATTCTAAGACCCTTAATTCTGTTTTTTATGCGAGTGCAGATAGTCGGAAGAGAAAATTTCCCATCGGAGGATACCCCGCTGGTGCTTTGCTGTAATCACATTTCCAACTGGGATCCGATTTTGTTAATACTCGCGAACCACAAACGACACGTTCACTTTATGGCGAAGGCGGAATTGTTTTCTAACCATTTGTTTTCCTGGTTTCTCGGCAAGCAAATGGGAGCTTTTCCCGTACGTCGCGGTACCGGTGACACAAGTGCCATTGATGCTGCCAAGCGGTTGGTCAACGATCGTAAATTGATGGGTATTTTTCCAGAAGGTACGCGTTCAAAGGACGGCAAACTGTTACGTGCAAAATCCGGCGCTGCGCTAATCGTTGCGCAGACAGGTGCCTGCGTTTTACCGGCGGCCGTTGTCACGCGCGATCAGAAGATCCGTATGTTTCAACGCGTGAAGGTTGTATACGGCAAGCCACTGACACCGGAGGAACTCCATCTGACCGATTCGGAGCGCCCGGATATCCGTTATGCCACACGTCTCATTATGAAAACGATCGGAGAGTTGATCGAAACGAATGGATAAAACGATACTGGTTGCAGAATCGGCGGGGTTTTGCTTTGGTGTGAAACGCGCTGTGGATGCGGTATATACGCTTTTGGATGAGGGCAAGAGCGTTTGTACACTCGGACCGATTATTCACAACCCACAGATGGTGGAAACACTGACAAAACGTGGTGTTTCTATCGTCAAAACGCCTCAAGAAACACCGAATGGTGCTACGCTGGTGATTCGTTCACACGGTGTATCTAAAGACGTATATAATACCATAGAGTGTCTGGGGATTACTTGCCACGATGCTACCTGTCCTTTCGTTGCGAAGATTCACCACATTGTGTCCGAACAGTCAGCAAACGGTGCTGTTGTCTTGATTGCAGGTGACGAGGGGCACCCCGAGGTGATCGGTATTCGCGGACACTGTCATACGCCCTCGTATGTGTTTTCTTCGGAAGAAGATCTGCTAAAATTGGAAAAAAGTGGAATTCCGGACCGAAATGCATCTATTATTTTAGTCGCACAAACCACTTTTCATATGAATACTTGGAAAAAGTGTTCTAAAATTGCAAAAAAACACTATACAAATCTCATAATCTTTGATACAATATGCAGTGCTACCGCGAAAAGACAAGAGGAAGCGATAGCCCTATCACAACAAAGTGATGTGATGGTGATTGTCGGTGGGCGACAAAGTTCCAATACCGCAAAACTGCGAGAAGTATGCCGGCCCTATTGCCAAACGGTTTTGATCGAAAAGGCAGAGGAGCTGACGGCGGAACCGTTTGCAGATGCGAAGGTCATCGGTTTGACCGCCGGAGCTTCAACGCCTTCCGATATAATTAAGGAGGTACTTTCAACCATGTCCGAGATCGTCAACAACAGCGAAGTCCAAGAAAATGAGGTGGCCGTTGCCACCGAGCCAGTCAAGTCCTTTGACGAAATGAGTTTTGAGGAGGCGCTTGAAGCTTCTCTTCAAAGTTTAACTACAAACGAAAGAGTACGCGGTATCGTCGTGGGAATTGCTCCCAACGAGGTGCAGGTGGAAGTGATCGGCCGCAAGCAAACCGGCTACATTCCCACTGAAGAACTTTCCGCAGAAGGCACGGATCCGTCCGAGCTGGTTAAAGTGGGCGATGAGCTTGAACTGCTCATCATGCGTACTAACGACCAGGAAGGCACCATCGTGCTTTCCAAAAAGCGTGTCGATGCCAAAAAAGGTTGGGATACCATTGTGGCTGCCGGCGAAAGCGGCGAGATCCTTGAGGGTATCGTTACGGATGTCATCAAAGGCGGCATCTTGGTCGCATCTCACGGGGTAAAGGTATTCGTTCCTGCGTCCCGCGCTTCTGTCAGCCGTATGGAAGATCTGAGCCCGCTGCTCAAGCAGACGGTTCGTTTCAAGATCTTAGAGATCAACACTCAGCGCCGCCGTGCGGTTGGTTCTGTCCGTGATGTTGCCCGTGAAGAGCGCCGCGAGAAGGAAGAGGCTTTCTTTGCACAGGCTGAAGTCGGTCAAAAATATACCGGCGTAGTCAAGTCTATGACCACCTACGGTGCGTTTGTGGATCTGGGTGGCGTAGACGGTATGATTCATGTGTCTGAACTTTCTTGGAAACATATTAAGCATCCCTCCGAGGTTGTTTCCATCGGCGATACCGTGGAAGTGTATATCCGCGATCTGGATGCTGAAAAACGCAAGATCTCGCTGGGTTATCGCCGTGCAGAGGATAATCCCTTTGAGCTCTTCAAAGCACAATATGCAGTGGGTGATGTTGTATCTGCTACGATCGTTGGCATGACCACTTTCGGTGCCTTTGCTCAGATTCTTCCCGGCGTTGATGGTTTGATCCATATTTCGCAGATTGCAAACCGCCGCATCGACAAACCGCAGGATGCGTTGAAGGTTGGTGAAGAGGTTCAGGTTAAAATCACGGCTGTTGATATGGAAAGCAAGCGTATCAGCCTGTCCATCCGTGCGCTCCTTGAGGAAATTCCCGCTGTTGAGGAAACTGCTCCTGAGACCGCCGAGGAAGCCGCTGAATAATCTACGGAAAGTAAAATGGGCAACACTTCAAACCGAAGTGTCGCCCTTTCCGTTTTAAGGAGGAATTTGTATGATTGCGATCGCGTGTGACCATGCTGCTCTTGAACTGAAACGAGAGATAGAAGCAATGCTAGTCGAGATGGGGGAAGAGTACCGTGATTATGGTACTGATACCTTAGATAGTTGTGATTATCCGATATTTGCAGCCAGAGCCGCTAAAGCGGTAGCCGATGGGGCTTGTGAAAAGGGAATTGTCATCTGTGGCACGGGTATTGGTATCAGCATAGCCGCCAATAAAGTGCATGGTATTCGGTGTGCTTTGTGCAACGACCCGCTGTCTGCACAACTCACTCGTCAGCACAACGATGCCAATATGTTGGCAATGGGTGCTCGTATTATTGGGCCGGAGCTCGCCAAATGTATTGTTAAGACGTTCTTGGCTACTGCGTTTGACGGCGGTCGCCATCAGCGCCGTATCGATCTGATCACCAAATTAGAGCAAGAACAGGTGATTGAATAATATCAAAACGTCACTCGCTGAATAAGACGTCATTTTGGTGAGCAATGCCCTCGGTTTAAAAATTTTTTCAGCGTGGAAAACCTTTCATGTCTAAGCAAACAAAATACCGCCATACTATATATGGTATTATAAATCAAAAATCCAAACATTTTTCCAGAAAATATTTGATTTTTGTGAAAAGTATGGTATACTGAAACACGTGGGTATATACCCACGTGTTTTGAATGTATCATCCTATTTGGATTTTTCGGCATATTCCCCCAATTATTTGTATTCGAGGGAGTGGGTTTCTTGGATAAGTATGTTATCCGCGGCGGACATCCGTTGACCGGCACTGTTGATATCAGTGGTGCTAAAAACGCTGTTGTTGCCATTTTACCGGCTACCGTTTTGGCAAACGGTATTTGCCGTATTGAGAATATTCCGAATATTGCTGATGTTGCTACGGCACTGGAGATTTTGGCTTCACTTGGCGCTACGGTACGTCGGATTGATCGGCACACGGTTGAAATCGACTCGCGTACGATTGTTACACAGACTGTTCCGCATGATCTGGCTAAGAAAATGCGCGCTTCGTATTACTTTATTGGTGCCTTGCTGGGTCGTTTCGGTAGGGCCAGTGTCCCGATGCCGGGCGGTTGCTATTTTGGTGTTCGTCCGATTGATCAGCACCTGAAAGGCTTTTCTTGTTTGGGTGCCAAGGTGATGCCGATGAAGAACGGTATGATCGACGCACAGGCCGATCAGCTGCAGGGCAGTTCCGTGTATTTGGATATGGTATCTGTCGGCGCTACCGTTAACATCATGCTCGCTGCCGTTTGTGCAGAAGGCACTACGGTCATTGAAAACGCTGCAAAAGACCCGCATATTGTTGACCTGGCAAACTTCTTAAACTCTATGGGTGCGGACATTCGCGGTGCCGGTACGGACGTTATTAAGATTTACGGCGTTGATCGCTTGTATGGTACGACCTATTCCATCATCCCCGATCAGATCGAGGCGGGCACGTATATGGCGGCTGCTGTTGCAACCGGTGGTGACGTGACTGTGCGCAATGTTATTCCAAAACACTTGGAATCCATCACTGCCAAACTGCAGGAGATGGGCGCGGAGATCGAAGAATTTGACGAAGATATCCGCGTATGCACTTCCGGACGACTTAATCATTGCAATGTCAAAACGATGCCGCATCCCGGCTTCCCGACGGATATGCAACCGCAGATCGCGGTACTGTTGTCACTCGCAGAGGGGACAAGCATTATCAACGAGGGCGTTTGGGAAAACCGCTTCCGTTACGTCGACGAACTGCGCCGCATGGGCGCCGATATTCAGGTTGACGGCAAGCTTGCCGTTGTGCAGGGCGTTGTGCAATTGACAGCCGCTCCTGTAAAGGCAATGGACTTGCGTGCCGGCGCGGCGATGGTGATTGCGGCCTTGGCGGCGAAAGGTGTCACTGAAATCGAGGAAATTCAATACATTGAGCGTGGATATGAGGATATTGTAGAAAAATTGCAGGGACTTGGCGCTGACATTGAGCGAGTGACAGAGGATGACCCCGGTTTACAACAAGCGTTATAAATGGATGGGCGCACCGCTCGTAGGCGGTGCGCTTTTTTTCAGGAAGGGAGTAATGACATGGCACGGTTTTGTCCGCTGTTCAGTGGCAGCAGCGGTAATTGTTTGTATATCGGCACCTCGACTGCCGGTATCTTGATTGACGCCGGTGTGAGTGCGCGTCGAATCGAACAAGCACTTACCGCCCGCGAAATTGATTTCAAAACAATTCGTGCCGTATTTGTTACACACGAGCATAGCGATCATATTGCCGGTTTGCGTGTACTTCAAAAGCACCTTCATATCCCGATTTATGCCTCTGCCGGCACTTGTGAAGGAATAGCAGAGGCTGCCGCGTATGATAGTGTTTGCCTTGCCATAACCGATGCGATTGAGTTGGATGAATTTTTGGTCACGCCTTTTAAGACGTCCCACGACAGCCGTGAAAGCACCGGTTTCCGCGTGGCATTGCGCGATGGTCGAAGTGTGGGGATTGCAACAGATCTTGGGATGATGACAGCTGCTGTGCGCGGACAACTGCATGGTTGTGATCTGATACATATTGAATCCAATCACGATGTTCGTATGTTGGAAAACGGCCCTTATCCTTATATCCTTAAACGGCGGATCTTATCCGCAACCGGCCATTTATCAAACGAGGCCTGTGCTGCCGAATTACCGAATTTGATTCGGCATGGTACAACGCGCGTCTTTTTAGGGCATTTAAGTCGTGAGAACAATCTGCCGACCTTAGCAGAAGCCACCGCAGAATCTGCCCTTCAATCATGCGGGATGACCCGTAATATCGATTATGTCCTGCAAGTGGCGCCCCCCGAACATGATGGACAATATATTCTTTTCTAAGGTGAATAAGCTATGTTGACTGTGACAATTGCCTGCGTTGGAAAACTAAAAGAAACTTATTGGCGGGATGCTTGCGCCGAATACGCAAAGCGCTTACCTGCCTTTTGCCGATTGGAGATTATAGAAGTGGCAGAGGAGCGCGTACCCGATAACCCATCCGCAGCACAAATCACCGCGGCACTGGAGGAGGAAGGGCACCGACTCTTATCCCGTATTCCCGCGGGTGTTCCGATAATTGCATTGTGTATTGAGGGAAAAGGATATACTTCCGAAGGCTTATCCAAACAACTCTCGCAATGGGCAGTGAACGGCATCAGTCACGTGGCTTTTGTCATTGGAGGTTCCTTTGGTTTGTCGCCGTTGGTTAAAGAAACTTCAAGCGTTCAACTGTCGATGTCGGGTATGACGTTTCCCCATCAAATGGCGCGTGTCATGCTGCTGGAGCAAATCTATCGTGCTTTGCAGATTTCGGCAGGTGGAAAGTATCACAAATAATCTTAATACGACGAATTGCCGCATGCGAGAACTTAACTGCTTAAGTCCTCGCATCTTTTTTTAACCCTATATATAATTAAGTGTTAAAAAAATTAGAAATTTTTCCAAATAGTTCTTGCAGTTGTTTTGGACTTGTGCTAATATAGGATTAGTACAAATTAGCAATCGTGCTAATTTTTGCATCTTAAATTTAGTATGCGTCAATCAGGGGGTGGTGTTGTGGCTCGAAAGCGAGTTAACACAACGAAATATGAGATCATCCAGATCGCAACGAAACTGTTTTTGGAAACAGGGTATTCGGCAACGCCGCCAAAGCGAATTTGCGATGAGCTCGATATCAGCACCGGAAACTTAACCTACTATTTTCCGACAAAAGAGCATCTGTTGCTGGTTTTGGTCGAAATGTTATGTGAGTTCCAGCGAAATCTCTTGCAAGACGCCGTTAATGAAGGGAAGACCTCTCTGCTGGCGGTATGCTTGGAACTTGTCACCATGGTAGCAGCAAGCGAGGAAAACGAGGCAGCTAAAGATATCTTCCTTTCCTCCTATTCCAGCCCTATGTGTCTGGAACTCATCCGCAAAAATGATAATGAACGTGCTAAAACCGTTTACGCGGAATTCTGTTTGGAATGGACTGAAGAGCAGTTTTTGGAAGCAGAAACACTTGTTTCCGGCATTGAATATGCAACCTTAATGACAACCGATCATACCGTTCCGTTGGAATTGCGAATAACCGGTGCTTTAAATAACATTATGCGTATATATAACGTTCCCGAAGAACTACGCAACGCGAAAATTCAAAAGGTTTTGAAAATGGATTATCGATCTTTGGGAAAAACTGTCTTGGAAAATTTTAAACATTTTGTCGATCAAACCAACGAATTAAGTTTCCAAACCCTTCAAAGCGGTGTTGAATTCAAGGAGGTAACCGTATGAAAAAGAACCAAAAACTCTCAAAACGCCTTGTCAGCCTTGTACTCTGTGTGGCACTTATGCTGACCTGTGTACCGTTTAGTGCACTGGCGGCTGACGGCGCAACGGACAACTATTATAACCGCGTCGTCGATGCTAACACGATGGACAACTGGGAGAAGTATTTCGATCTCGAAAACCTGGATACCTCGAATGCCGGCGGTGTTTGGACCGACAAATCTGTCTTCACGGATGCATCGGCTTTCCCAAACAACGTGCAGATGATAGACGAGGATAAGAATTTCCTTACCGCTCTTTCTGCTTTGGCGGCAAATAAAGAAGTGGTAGGATATTCGACCATCCCGACCGACACCGTATTAGTGCTGGATCTTTCGGGTTCCATGGAAAACTCCAACTCCGAAAGTGCACTGATTACCGCTACCAATAACGCGATCACCGAATTGCTTAAAGTGAATGAGAATAACCGTGTCGGCGTGGTGCTGTATTCGGCTGCCGGCACGACCGGAACATCCACCTATGAGGAAAGCGTTACCCGGATTCTTCCTATTGACCGCTACACCACCGGCAGCGACAACGTGTATCTGCGTCTAAGCAACGGTAGCGTTTCGGTCGATAACGATGTCGAAGGAACTGTCGCAAATGCGGATTTGGGTAACAGAAAGAGCTTTGGCGGCGGCACCTATATTCAGGCAGGCCTTTGGAAAGCTCTGGAGATGTTCCAGGAAATGGATACCGTCATCGGCGAGAACAACTGGCAGTCCGGTGATAACCGTATGCCCATTCTGGTTTTAATGTCGGACGGCGCTCCCTCGACCGGTACCACCTACTATGACGACGTTAAGAATTCGCAATATACCACGCAAAGCGGTAACAACGGCGGTCCCGGTGGTCCAGGTGGACCCGGTCAAAACCAAAACCAAACTGTTACGGTTTATGAATCCAATGTGGGTAACGGTAATGAGAATGGCCTTACCGCAGGAAATGCGTTCTTGACACAGCTGACGGCTTCGTATGTGATGAACCAGATCGAAGCGCACTATCAGCAAGAGGATTCCAATGTTCGCGGTCTGTTCTATACCCTTGGCTTTAACATCGGAAACAACGATGTAGCACAAAGCGTTATGAATCCGGACGCATCCACCTTTACCGATGCGCTTTGGAACACCTATAACAATCTTACTACCGGCAATATGTCCATACGAGTGAAGAACCGTAACGGAGGAACATCGGACGTTACCATCGCAAAGAACTCGTATGCGACAAGCAAATCCTACGTTGACGAATATTTCTCAGCCTCCGGAAATGATCTCAGTTCTGCGTTTAACTCTATCGTTGAAGAGATCATTCTGCAATCCCGCTACTACCCGACTCACTTAGAGGGTGGTAATCCTGATTTCTCGGGCTATGTGGAGTTCAAAGATGTGCTCGGTGAGTATATGGAGGTCAAACACATTAACGGAATCCTGCTTGGCGACACCCTTTTTGACGGTCATATGATGGCTTCCAAGCTTGCCGATAATACCAGCGGCGGTTTGGGTACTATTGAAAATCCGACCGCTTTGGGTAATGAATTCATCGGCTCGGTTAAAACCCGATTGGGCATCACCAATACGGCGGATGCGCAAGCGTTGGTTGCCAACGCCTTTGCGGCAGGACAGTTAAAATACAATTCTGCCACCGATTGGTCAAACTATATCGGTTGGTACGCGAAGGCGGATGGCACCTATGCCGGTTTCTGGGACGAAAATTCCGCTGCCGCGGCTCCTGTTGACGCTGTTTATAAAATCAAATCATACGGTTTCTTAGGTGAAACTACGGGAAGCATTAAAAATTCCGATATGATGTATATGTCTGTTCAAGTGCGGACGAATATTTCCACCGGTGAACAGACGTTGCTCTGGAGGATTCCCGCCGCTCTCGTTCCCATAGTGACCTATCTTGTTTCGCTTGAGGGCACTAACGTCGATGAAGCACGCAACGTAACCCTTTCGGTCGAAAACGCAACAGATGTTTCGCCCATCCGCCTTCTTTTCGAAAGCGGACTGCGTGCCGACCTGAATGAGCTTAACATCACACGCATTACCGATTCCAAGCACATTGCCGAAGATGGCGTTACCAGACAGTTCTGGACCAACTATTTTGATATTTCCGCACCTACTCACGATGAGCACATTACCACACTTTCCGAGTTTACTCCGTCCAAGGAAAACGAACGTTTCTATTATACTTTTGATTCGGCTGTCCATAAGCTGGTGGACAAACAGTATGTCCTTGTAGGAAAAGACGAGGGAACAAACGGTAAGCTCAATACAAACGGTGAATACTATCACCGTCGATATGTTTTCAAGGAAGGCGAAAGCAAGCCGGTATTTCTTTATGAGAAAATGTCGGCAGCTTCGATCGCTGCTGCTACATGGGACAACACGTTTGAAACGCTTACCGGTGATACCGGTGCGTATGTCGTACCCGCGGGTACTCCTGCACGCGAATTAAAAATGTACGATGAGCAAAAGAGTCAAACGGATGGCATCGATACCAAATCTGCCCATATGGTATTTCACCCGTATCTTACCGAGCAAAACAATATTTTCTATGTGGATATGAATCTCGGTAACAACGGCCTTTTGGAGGTCACTCCTGCACAAGGTATCAAACTATCGAAAACCGTGGATATTTACGAGACCGGTACTTCTAAAGATTTCAGTTTCCGTATCACCGTCCACAACGCTGACGGTACACCGTATAGCGGAACACTAAACAGCTGGATCACCGATTTCGATGTGGTGCCTTTGGGTGATGCTTCCAAAATCAATTTATCGGCAACGGGTACGTATACCATAAATCTGTCGATGGATCAAACGGTGTGGCTTACCGGTATTCCGACGGAGGCTACGTATATCATCGAAGAGCTTTCTGAAAACAGTGATTATAAGATAAAATCCGTTCATGTGAACGGCTTATCCACCGGTACGGTTGCGAACGGAACGGTTGCCGCCCACTACATCGATGACGTTCACTTCGTCAATACGGCGTTGGGGGAGGGAGACCTCGTTATCACCAAGCAGGTCGTGGATAAAAACGGCGCGGCTGTCGATATTAGTGACAGTGTCACCTTCACCGCCCAGGTTACGCTGACGAATGCTTCCGGAGCTCCGGTCTCCGGTCGCTTTGAAGCCAGCAATGCGACAGGTTATATTGACGTGCCGGCAAATGGTATCTTTACCATACAGCTTGCCGAAGGTGAATCCTTTGTCATACGCAATATTCCGGAAAATACGAATTACACAGTTGTGGAAACGCAGATTCCGAACGGTTTTTCATTTAATGCTGCCAAAAGTTCTTTGACCGGTGTTATTAATGCTACGGCAAATGATCAGGCGTTGATCGTTAATACCTACGATCCTACCGATACAAATGGTAATACGGTTACGATTGATGTTGCTAAGATAATAACCGGTAACCGTACCGAGTGGTTAAATGGTGAAAGCTATACTTTCGAGGTCAAACACATCAGCACGACCCGTGCTATGAGCACTGTTGCTCAGTTTACGATTGATTCCAACGATGCTGACAAGAAGTACCGTCTAAATCTCTCCGGCGAGCGTTATACGGAGGCAGGCACTTACCATTACAGTATTACTGAGGTCAAGGGCACTATCGGCGGTATCACGTATGATACAATTGAACGTCGCTTTGCCGTGGTTGTTGCGGATGCGGATATGGACGGCGATCTTGAGATTACAGCTGTCAACAACGAATCAAACACGATCGTCACGCGCTCCGGTAATGCCTATACGGTAGCCGCAAACTTCAACAATGTTTACGCTCCTGTTGGTTCCGCTGTTGCGGAAATTGAGATTCAAAAAGCGTTTGCAGCAGGTAATCATGCACTGAGTGGATATCAGTTCGCACTTTATGATGCAGATCCGTCTGTGAATACAGCTGCAACAGAAGTCGTGAGATCGGGATTAACAGATGCTTCGGGCAAGGCCACTATCACGCTTGCGTATGCCGCAAATCTCGCAACAATAGAAGGTGTCAAGTACACCTATTATCTTGCCGAGATCAATGCCGGCCAACTTATCAATAATATTAAGTATACCGATGCGGTCTATAAAGTGGAAATCACCGTGAAAGATAACGGCAACGGTACCGTATCAGCCAACACCTTGATTTCAGGACTTGCTACGGGCACGACGGTTCCCACCTTTACAAACGAATACGTTCCGTCAACATCGGATTTCGTCACCATTTCCGGCCGGAAGACCATTTCCACCGGAAACCGCGTTCTCAACGCAAACGAGTTTACGTTTGAGTTGAACGCTGTTACGGCTAATGCACCTTTACCCGCTATTACTACGGTTAAGAATGCGGCAAACGGTTACTTCACCTTCGGTGCGATTGAATTCGGTGATACGCACAAAGGTAACACGTACGAATATACGGTGTCCGAAACAAGAGCCAATCCGATTGGCGGCTTCACTTACGATCAAACCGTATACACCGTAACCGTGAACGTTGTGGATAATGGAAACAACACCATTACCGCAACGGCCACGATCAACAACGGTGCCGCTAATGTTCAGAATATCGTTTTCGACAACAAATATGATCCAACGGATGCCGAGGTTACTCTTACTGCCGAAAAACTCCTGACCGGCAAGACCCTGCAGGATAACGAGTTTACATTCGTTCTTACACCTACCGGCAACACGACCCTGCCGAACGCGTCTTACTACACTGCCTCCAACGTAGGCTCCCGCGTTACCTTTGACAAACTCGTGTACGACAAGGCGGGTGTTTACACCTACACGGTGACAGAACAAGCCGAAAGCGATGTACGATATGTCTGTGACACCTCAATTTATGAGGTTACCGTGACCGTTACCGATAATTCTCGCGGTACACTTTCTGCTGATGTTGAGATCGTGAAAAACGGTGTTGTCGGTACCGGTATTGTTTTCCGCAACGGCTTTGTTCCAACACCCATAGAGTTTGACATCTATGCTGAGTTTGGCGGTGAAAAGGTCCTGAACGGGCGACCTGTTGCGGCCGATGAATTCGAGTTCATGCTTATGAACGCCATCACCGGTGTTCAGATCGGTGAAACGGTAAAGAACGACGCGAGCGGCATCTTCAAATTCCCGGCAGTGACGTTGCCCGATGCCGGCAACTATCACTTCAGAATCTCGGAGGTAGTCGGCGACGAGAAGGGTGTTACCTATGATACGGCGATCTATCACATTTTCGTTCAAGTTGCCAAATCGGATAATGGTACACTTTCCATAGCCGATAAAAAATTACGCAAAGGAACGGTTACCAAAGAAGAGGTCGGCGGTATTCTGACAGAGGTTGTGCATTACGAGGATGTCACCGGCAATATCGTCTTTAACAATTCCTACAAGGCTGATCCCGCTTATGTTACCTTGGAGGCAACAAAAACCCTGACCGGTCGCGACCTTGTTGACGGTGAATTTAAATTTGATCTTCACAAAACCGCGTCCGATTTTGCATACGATGCCAACACCATTCTTCAAGACGATGTTGTTCTCACCTTGAATGATGACGGTACCGGCAAGGTAACCTTTATGCCGATGGTTTTTGAGGAGGAAGGTACAACCTACTATGTGATCCGTGAGGATGAGGTTGATGAAAAAGGCATTACCTCCGATAATACCGAGTACAAGGTTAAGATCACGGTTGTTGACAATCATCAGGGCGACTTGGTAGCAACTGTTACGGTGAATGATAAGCCGATCGTCGGTTCTACTGTTGAGGTGGTGCAGTTCCACAACACCTATACAGCAGCATCCACCGAGATCGTTATCAAAGGTCAAAAAACGTTGACCGGTCGTGATCTTGTTGCCGGCGAGTTCTCATTTGAACTGTATGACAAAGACAATACGAGGCTTGAGGTTGTCAAAAATGCGGCAGACGGTAGCTTCGCTTTCACTGCGATTCCGGTGGAAAAGGAAGGTACCTATGTCTACACCGTTCTGGAAACGCAAGGAAGTGCCGATGGTGTGACATACGACCGTGCGATATATACTGTCACTGTTACCGTTACCGACAATCTCGACGGCACCTTCAAGGTTGCGTATTCGTATGCCGTAGGCGCCGATAAGGCCGAGTCGATGATCTTTATCAATGCCTATACACCACCTGCTCCGGTTCCTGATATTCCGCAGACTGGTGAGAACGCCACCTTGTGGTTGTGGTTCGCCGTTGCGTTTGTAAGCGGCAGTTTCCTCCTTGGAACAGTTCAACTAAAAAAGAAAAATAGGGAAGACGAAAACTAAATAATTAGTTTAGCAAAGAGCAGGTGTAAACACCTGCTCTTTGCTTTTATGCCGCTATCTGCTTAGCTGACACAACCTGACAAATCTCGCGATTGGAATTTATGGATAATTACGTTTTCCTTTTTTAAATTACGTTCTTTTTTATTCTTTTGCACAAAATTAAAAAATAATTTCCATCTACTTGAAATATTTTCCATTTTATGGTAATCTAATGTTGCCGGCAAAAATATTAGGGAGGTTTATGTAACTTGGAGAAGAAAATCAAGGTACTGTTAGCAGATAACAGCGAAAGTTTCGGAATACCATGTGCCACAAGAATGCGGAGTCACGGATTAGAGGTCGATTTAACAGAGAAAGACGGAAAAAGCGTTGTCGATGCCATTTCTCAAAAGAAACCGGATGTTGTCATTTTGGATTTCTTTTTACCGCGGTTAGATGCGATCGGTGTTATGAACAGCATTCGATCGATGAACTTGCCGTATGTGCCGCAGTTCATGGTAATGTCCGGATTTGATAATCCTAATTTAGAACGTGAAGCCATTCAAGCAGGAGCAGCCTATTACTTTTTAAAGCCATTTGACGCCAACGAAATGTCTGCGCGCATTTTATCGTTGACCAACAAAGAAAATATTGAGCCGATTCGTCGTAGTGCAAGCGGTAACACCAATTTAGAGATACGTGTCACGGATATTTTGCATCAGATAGGCGTACCGGCGCATATTAAGGGATATCAATATTTGCGTGACTCTATTATGATGGCGATTGAGGATGAGGAGATCATCAATGCCGTCACCAAACGTTTATATCCCGCTGTTGCGAAAAAGCACGGAACCACTTCTTCGCGCGTGGAACGCGCTATTCGTCATGCGATTGAGGTAGCCTGGGATCGCGGTGATGTCGATGTATTGAATTCTTATTTTGGATATACCATTCACAACGAGCGCGGTAAGCCTACCAACTCTGAGTTTGTTGCTATGATCTCGGATAAATTCCGACTGCAGTTGAAAATATCTTGACAAGTTTTCGTCGTTTCATACTAAGAAAGCGCTTCTGCACAACTTGCGGAAGCGCTTTCTTTATTGTTCGTTCAATGGTTTTCGTTTTCCTTTCTTTTCCAAATTCACCTGCGATAAAGGATTCAATTTGGCTGCGTTTTCTATCTGCTCGCTGGAAAGATGAGTATAAATTTCGGTAGTTCCCAAGTTTTCGTGTCCCAAATAGTTTTGCAACACACGCAGATCCACGCCGCTTTGGTACATTAGAGTTGCCGCCGTGTGTCGCAGCTTATGCGCCGTCATCTTTTGGGCACCGTCAACCTGCGCGAGATAACCTTTCACAATGTAATGCACGCCCTGTAGGCTGATACGGCTCTTTAAACGGCTCAAAAAGAGCGCATCTTTATCCTTGACACCGTCAACAGGCCTAACCTTTAAATATTGTTGTATAGCCTGCCGGCACGCTTCGTTAAGGTATAACATTCGTTCCTTATTGCCTTTTCCGCGAACGCGCAGCGTATGTTCGGTATGGTTAATGTCCGTCAAATTGATATTAACCAGCTCTGCGCGCCGTAACCCGCAGTTTAAGAACATCACCAGCATGCAGTAGTCCCGTTCTGCAAAATCGCCGGAAACACTGTTTAAAAGGGCAACGGACTGCTGTAACGATAAATATTGCGGCAAGGATTTCTTTGGTTTAGGCGTTTCCAAATTTTTAACCGGATTATGCTCCAGATAATGAGAGTAATCAGACAAATATCGAAAGAACATTCGCACGGAGCTGGTCTTGCGAGCCCGCGTTTTATTGGAATTGCTACGTTCGTTGCGCAAGTAATTCATATACTCATAAACATCGGTTGTGGTGATGGAACGGATAAACGCTAAGTCAATGTCGGTAATTAAGATTTCCTCAACCAATGTGGTGGGGGGGACAAGTCCGCGAAGTTCCTTCATATATCGAAAGAATGTGCGTAGATCGATAAAGTATTCGTTGATTGTATTCTCAGAACGCCCCTTGATCGTTTGCATATATCCCAAATATTCCTTCATAATCGGAGGACACTGTGACATGTACTCTTTGCGCATACGGCACCTCCTTTGTGAAACAATGTTTCACAACAATAATTTACCGATTACAATTTAAGTATAGCACATTAACTATACAAAATAAATAGGAATTTTCAAATTAAAACAATAGGTGATAACTGATATTTTGAAAAATTAACTCTGTTAAACCATCAAAAGCAAAAACCATCTAATCTCAACCCAATTTCGGTTCTGGGTTCAAAAATTATTACTTTGCTGTATTCTACCGAAAATACCATGCGATAGAATTTTTTCTAAATGAACAAGTGTATGTCAGAAAAATTTCTATCGGCTGGAAAACCGAGCATTAGAATGGAAATAAGGTAAAACAAGATATATAAATGAAATGCGTAACAATAATAAGCTCTGCGGCAAGGTGTCGTTTTTTTACATAAAAAAATATACAACATCGTCACCGCGAACAGATAACAAATTCTTTGAGGTCTTAAAATCGCTAAAACCAGGATTTATTCATATATTTTAACTTTAACCCCCTCCTCTCAACTATACAAAATATTCATTTTGTATAGTTGACGCAATAGGATTGGGTAGTTTGATCTGTTCTCCCCGATAAAGATTTTATACATTATTCCATTTCAGATAGTGCATTAAGTAAAATATAAACGCTTTTCGCTATATAAAATTAGTTTTACACAATAACGATAAAGAAATTTAACAAAAACCGTCATAAATTTTGAGAATAGAAAATGTCACCGCTCAAGACCTCATAAAATTTTGTTTTAAAGCTATTATAGAAAATGCCTCCCCTATTGTAATACAAAAGCCTCCGAATTTCGGAGGCTTTTGATAATTGGTTAATAAATCTTATTGATGATTTCAGAATCCTTGTACAAGGGGTGTACGACGATATTTCCGTCAAGGCTCCAACCGACGCAGTGTCCGTCTTCGGCAAACAGCATACCAACACGTTCCGGACACCAGATAAGGTATTCTTCAACGAACTCATATTCGCCCATTAAGAAGTCATCGCCCTTCCCTATCATGGACATGGCGAATCTGAGCAAGCAATCGAGTTCGTGTCGGTATTCCAAATTTCCGCGTTTATGAATCAAGGTTTTGGACGGTTGATAATACTTTGCACAGAACTCTGTAAAGGTTTCGGGAGAATTGCCCAGCGGCAGGTAGAGATAGCCGCCATGCTTGGTGGGATCAATTTCGCGGAATCCGTATTGACGATAGAAACGATCAATAATGGCAGGTTCTGCCGTGCAGAACAGTCCCAACGGCACGTCACCGCGGGTCAGAATATCCGATGCCCAAACTTTCAACACCTCGTCGCCAAGACCTTTTCCGCGAGCTTCCGGCATCGTTAAAAAGTGACCAAAATTGCCGATGGCATCCTTATGTTTACCCCAACCGGACCACAGTCTGTTGTAACAGCCGTTCTCGTCGTATGCTATGTAATAATTATCGACACACAAGTCGGCAAGCTCGCCCTTAACGCGTCTTCTGATGGTTTCAGCGTAAGCCACTTCCGGCTTATCATCCTTAACCATACTCCAAAGCGCATCATAGGCAGCATTAGGCAGTTGTCCTGCAAAATACTTTTCAAATTTCATAATCCATATCC
Organism: Acutalibacteraceae bacterium; assembly: GCA_045649625.1. Lineage (GTDB taxonomy): Bacteria > Bacillota > Clostridia > Oscillospirales > Acutalibacteraceae > RGIG3009. Next base: position 9,212 of record JAZRQG010000188.1, on the reverse strand, counting down.
TCCAGAATTACATTTTGATATAGCCGTATTCAGCCATCAACTCAAGTGTACCGACGAAATCTTCGATTTCGTCATCAGTGTAGCGGGTATTGAGGTCCCATTCTGCCTCAATCAACAGATCTTTGAGAGATTTTTTACCGTCCATGCCGGTGAAGACGAAGCTCAAAAGCGCGACGATATACGGACGCAAACGCACTTTCATCGGCATAGCAGCGAAATCGTGCGGAATACCCACCGTCAATCTGGAAGGACGGATATCCGTGTATTTTTCCAGAATAAGCGTTGCCGGATTGGGAGCGGCCGGTACCGGAACCGTGTTGTTTACGTAATCGTTAATCGTTTGGCAAGCAGCCTCAATCGCCGCCGGATCCACATCGGCATTGGAAAAATCACGGATGTTTGCGATTTCAATATCCGCGGCATGACGCAAACGTGCCACAGCATCCGTAGCGGGACGAAGCGGGCAAATCTCCGCCTTTCCTCTCAAACGAGCAATGGAATATTGCGCGGCTGTCGGTAAGAATGCAGCAATAGCCTCCGGATCGGGGCAAACCGTCGCTGCCAAATGTGCCGCGTAAACCGCAGAAATGCGGGAGAATTGTTTGTAGTTCAAATAACCAAAGCGTTGAGCCGAGTTATGCCAGCAACGCTCGGGATAACGAACTCCCATCGGCATAATGGTAGGTAATCCCATATCGGCATCCGAAAGGAAACTATCTCCTGACCAAGAATAGTGCCACGCACCTATGCGGGGCGGCAGATTGATGGTATTTTCATAAATGCGCCACATACCTTCAAGCAACACATTGGAATAGAAGGGTACGGCAGTCGGTGCAAACCCCAGCGTCATTTCCGGAGCGTTACCCGGCGTGCCATCGATACTGACCGCACCGATACATTTCCCCTTAAGAATGGGACCGTAGTAGTTGGCACAAGCGGCAAAGCCATAAAGCTCCGGTGCCAAAATCAAGCGAATCGAATATTTGAGTGGTTTAATCTTCCCTGCTTCGATCGCTTGTTTGAGCAAATGCAAAATGAAGATGCTCATGCAAACGCCGTCGTTGTTATCGTTTTCCAAAGGCTCGCCGTTGTGTGCCAAGATCCAAAACTCTTTCGGACTCTCGCCTTTAATGTAAGTGGTAACGACCGGCATTTTACCGGCAAAGCGACGTCCGTCACATTCTGCTTTTACCAAAACTTCGCCCGCAGCACAAGCTTTTTCGAGTTTGCGCTGCATATTCGGCGATACGGAATAGGCAACAAAATCGCGTTCACCTTCAATGGGATGCCAGCAATTGGTTTCGGTGCAGTTGTTTGCCCAAAGCAAACAATCAGGATGTGTACCACCGTCAATGGTGCCACCGCTTACCAAACCGATAGCACCTCTGTCCAATATGGGTGGCAGTGCTCTGTCGGTGGGAAGAATGTGCTGCGGCAATAAGATCATAGCACCGGTTACATCTTCCCCTGACATCATCTTATCCCACGTTACCAAGCGGGTGGTGATTCCTTCTTTCGGGGTTGCGGTGGAACCACGAATCACGGAAAACGGTTCTTGCTCGTAATCGGCAATTACCCTATCCCCTTCCCAATCGGACAAAACGGTCAGTTTTGCATGATCGACATCCCAACATAAGGGCATTACTTTATCCTGAAAAACGGTTTTGCCGTCAAAATCAATTTCCGGTCTTTCGGGTTCAAACCCCAGTTTTTTGAGCAGATCCGCCGCATAACCCATGGCATCATGGTTAGCGCGGTACGTCTGCGGTAATTCTCTTGCGTGTAATGCTTGTGTATGCTCTTTCAGGAAAGCCTCATCTCGCATTTCCCAAAAGATATCGAAATATTTTTTCATTCAACACCACACCTTTCCCAATGTTTTCACCCTCGTTATACCACCATAAAATCAGCCTGTCAAGCAAAAACAATCATGCTAATCGTCTAATACAAAAAATGGACAAATTCAACAAAATTAACATCCTGATAAACTCTTTTGACAAAAAACAAACGGCTCAATTGAGCCGTTTGTTTTATAAAATTTCATTCAATTTAGCAATGATGGCCTGTGCAAAACGTTCGTGTGCTTTTGCGCCGGGATGATGTCGAGAACCTTTCAGTTCAGGAGTTGCTCTCGGAAGGCACACGGTGTAGATCTTATCCTCCCCTGTGTCTTGCTTAAAGCGCTCGACACCTTCAATAATCTGCGGATCGAGAGCGTCTGTCAGCGTGTTGTGACACACTAAAATGATTGTGTTTTTATTACGTTTTCGGATGTTGGAGCAGAAATGATAAACAGCCTCCACAATATAGTGCAAATCATCAGGACGCTTCAATTTGTGCGAAAGACCATTCTCATCTACCCAAGCCTCCGCATTTTCGTTGTAGGCATTGGAATCGTTTGCGCCAAGGTTGATGAGTGTAATGTTGGTTTTATCGTTTTCAACATCGAAAATATCCCGCGAGCCAAGTTCAATAGCCTCCGGCGTGTCATAACTGCCACACACATAATCATACTCTTTCGGAACGGCGTGCTCACGATTATTTTTGTAATCAGTAAACACGCCCCAACCGCCGTGCGCCACAATACTCCAATCGGCATCAAATGCTTTTGCTACGGTAAGAACATAGTGTCCGCGAGAACTGAAAACAGCGGGCGACCATTCGGTCATGGAAGGGGCGCCTGCCAAGCCTTCGCCGGCAGTCACGCTGTCACCAAAGGCTTCAATCTTGTATTTCCGCTCAGGGATCGGCCTAAAATCGCCATCCGTATATAACGCATTAATCGTAATTTGTGTAGAAGCTAACGCCGACGTTTCTCGAAAAATACGAACGTTTTTGATTTGGTCAGCACTCAACCCGCGCATGATACATACTTTATGCGTGCCGATGTCGATCGGAAAACGGTACATATCGAATCCGTCGATTTCCACACGAAGATACGCATCTCCGGTGCAAGTGTATTCAAGCCATAGTTCTGTGCCGGTAACGTTAATTTCAATCGCTGAGGCCGTCCAGAATAACGGAATACCGTTTGTCTTTCGGTTGCTTGTTCTTCCATGAACCCTGATTTCAGGCGTTTGTGTGCATAGATGTTTTGTTAAAACCATGTTCATCACCTGTTAAGCCTATATTCAACGCTCGTAAGATGTGATCAACTTGTCGTAAACAGCGTTCAAGCAAGACAATTCACGCATGAATTCTTCCTTATCAACCGTTTGATAGGAAGTCCACGTTTTTTCTGCAAGTGCAGGTAGACGGCTTTTTAGATTTGCAAACTCATCACGCAGCATTTGCGGGCGTGGGGCGTAGCCGTTCGACGGCTGCATCCTGTCGCCCCATACACAGATTTGGCCACCTAAAATGGCGGGGCTTTCCTCTGTCACGATGGGAGCTTTCGTAGCCTGCGATTTTTCCCACCAGTGGGTCCAACGATTCTTTTCCCAGTCCAAAATTTCCTCTGTGGGCCACATCCGCTGTGGATGAACAATGTAGAGCGGTTGCCAAGAGGCATTAATAATGTTAAAACCGCCACGCAGTAATGACGGCGCTATTTGATAGTAGGACTCCCAGCTAAACACCAAGGTTTCTTTAGGTATCATGGGATTCGTCTTTTCACTAAAGCCCTCCCACACCACAGGCGTACGGCCCATATCAAGGATCATGTGGCTGAAACGAGCAACACAGTGACCGTACAATTCGTGAATATCGGACAACCCGTGTTCCGCGCAGTATTTCATAGAAGCTTCGCAGTTTGCCCATTGATCAATCTGCGCCTCATCGCCGCCAATATGTATCCACGGCGAATCATAAAATACTTCCGTCACTTCTTTGAAAATGTCTTGCATGATATCGAAGGTTTTCTCCTGGGCTCTCATGATTCCGGAAACACCACCGGTCTCGGCGGTCGTCTCTGCACCTTCTCTTTCGCTAACCGTTCCAAAAAGTTCGGGGTAAGCTGTATTAAACGCGCGGAAATGACCGGGAGCGTCGATTTCGGGGACAATCGTTATGCCGCGGTCGTGACAGTATTCGATCAAGCTTGAGAGCTGCTCACGTGTGTAGTACTCATCGGAAACCGCTTTTGACAACGATGAAAGCGGAAAACGAATCGCTTGATCATCGGTCAAGTGAAGTTGAAAGCGGTTTATCTTATAGAACCAGCAAAGGTCTGCAACAGCATACAGATATTCTATCGCGTGAAAGCAACGCACCGTATCGATCATAACACCGCGCCAATTACTGTCCGGCGCATCAACAATTTCGCATTGCGGAAAAATCACGCCGTTGTCGTTTGTTTGCACCAACTGTAATAGCGTGGAAAGTGCATAATTCATCCCAACGTTTGTGGAAGCTGAAATAACTGCGTGATCTTGAATGGAGATGCGATATCCATCGCCGAGTCCGTTTTGAAACATCAGTTCAATCGCTGTTGATGACTTCTCAACTGAACCAAAAATGCGCTTGGCATACTCTCTAAACACACGGATGGCAGGGGTGAAAATTGGGTCTGTGTTAATAAATTCGAATGTAGCGGGAATCGTACCGCCTGTAAAACCGAGTTTTTTAGGGCGTGGAATGGGATAATTCATTTTGCAGCCTCCTTGTTATGAACGTTGTTTTCATGCAGAATCATTATTAATGCATCTTCCTCATTATACCAAAATCGTTTTAGTTTGTAAAGTTATATGTTGTACCTGCTTATGGTGAGTGGCGCCGATTTAGATATATCATTTGTAAAAAACTTCGGGACAAAGACCATTATTTATAAAATCGTCATTACGGATCATACCGCCACCAAATCCTGCTGTACGCATATATTTCCACTTAGGTTCTATCTCAACCGAAATACTGCCTATCTCTTTGCCAATATCCTTTATAATTTTACCATCGGGAAAAACTATCATAGAACAGCCGCCCTTTTCATCACTATCCATCGAATATGAAGACCGCGCAACAAATGCATTCGTGCGGAAAGCCGTAAGTTTTGCCTGTGCACGAATAATATCTGTACGCTCCCCCCTTTGATAGCTCGGAAGGAGAATTATATCCGGCTTGTACTTTGCGATAAATTCGATTTGTTCATTAAAGTAAACATCGTAGCAAGTCATAAACCCAAAACGAATGCCGTCCAGCTCGCAAACACAAGCGCCGCTGCCGCGTTCCAGACCTAAAGAAACCTCCGCAGGCGGCAAATGAATCTTATCGTAAACAAACGATACGTCGCCGTTTTTGTCAAACAGATACGTGCTGTTCTTTATTGTTCCTTCGCGTTCTTCCAAAACGTTGATGGCAATGTAAGCGCTTTTTTCTTTGGCTATGAGCGATGCTTTATGTAGCATCTCCTTTGCTCGTGGCAACGCTTTAAGCACACTCTCTGCGTCAGAAAGTCCACCGGCGTTGGAAAATTCGGGAAGAACAATTAACGAGTTCTCTTCTACCCTTTTCAATTCTTCGCATAAAAATTTCGCAATTCTTTCATCAGGATTTTTTTCCGCGAAATATGGAGGTTGCACAACCGTTATATTGAGCATAATAGCACCTACTTTCTATCTATGATTATAACAACATTTCAGTAAAAAGCGCAATAGAATTACGAAAAGTTTCAAACTTTTCAATATGAAATAAATCGTAAAATCCGAACCTTTGCAGTGCCCGAAATATGCTATTCGGCGCTCGGCAACGCTACAAGTTATTCACCCTTCGGGCTCATAATCCTAAGAGCAAAAGTACAAACTTATCTTCTGTAATAACAAAAACACGGTACACCGTTTGGCGTGCCGTGTTTTTGTGGTTGCGGAGGATAGATTCGAACTACCGACCATACCTTTGCGGTGCGCGAAATTCGCTTCTCTCACTATCGCTCGGCGAATTTCGACCGCAGCAGCTTGTGCATCTAAGAGCAAAAAACTCGATGCGCCAAACGGTGCATCGAGTTTTTTGTAGATTACGTCGATCAAACTTTGTCATCATACATTTCCATTGCTTTTGAAATGTCATCAAAGCTATTACATTTTCCATTCTTAACATAAAGATATGATGTTGTCATACCGCTTATAAGGCAACTCTTTACGTCCAGACCTGCAAGAAGGCCTGCACAGAAGCCTGAATTAAAATTATCTCCACCGCCTGTGGTCTTCTTGGGCTTCTCACACAAAACCCCTTGTACCTCTACCTCACCGCCATCATATACGGCAGCCGAGCTGTCAACCGGATGAATGATTACTGTACCTATGCCGGAGAACTCCTTAATTACTCTTGCAATAGACAAGGAACCCTCGTATTCACCCTCACACAAAACCGAGTGCATTACCATTGATTCGCTCTTGTTAAGCCCAAGGTATGTGGGAGCATACTGACTGTAACAGCCGAACATTTTAAGAGCCGCTTTTATTTCGTCGGGAGATCTTTTAGCGCAGTCTGCGATATCAATGTAGATTTTTCTGTCCTTTTTCTTGAGTTTTGGCATTACAACCTCAAGAAATTTCTCATATATTTCGTGGAAGTGAACGAGGTAACTCCAGTTCACAAGAGTAATAATATCCGCATCTTCAAAATATTTCACCATTTCGTCAATGCTGACACGCTCTATCAAATCATTCCAAGTAAACTTGCTGATCTCCTTAATATTGCTCATGATTATCTTTCCGTCTTCAAACTCAAACAGATAAGAATATCCGGGCTCACCAACAGTTATCGTCTTACAATTTTTATGCAAATCAAACACGGGGTTCGTTTCGGGATAGCCGAGAGTACCTACGCAAGTACAGTTTACGCCCATGTTTGCAAGTCCGTTTATATAGTGGGGTCCGCAACCGCCGAAATCTGTCTTTTCAAAAACAAGCTCAATATTGCCGCTTATCCCCGCAAGGCTCGATACCTTTTCACCGAATTTATCAATAGTGGGATAGTATGTGCAAGTGTTCTCATCCGCACGTGTCTTGACAGGCTTTACAACATAATCAATAAACCCGTCAAATCCAACACTTACATACTTTGACTGTACCAGTTCCTTTTTTTCTTTAAACTGCTGTGAATACTTCATGTTTTTCTCTCCAAAATCAAAATGTTTTTTTACACAAATAAATGATGCTATCTAAACTTACACAACAAATTATACTCATAAATAGTCAAAAAGTCAATTAAAGTAGCCGTTTTTCTATTTTTAGATGGTTTCACCATTCTTCTGCAACAAGCAAAAATCACGGTACACTTTTGTGTACCGTGATTTTTGTGGCAAGTTGCACCGATTAAGATGCAAAACTATTTAAATAAAACATATGCAAAGTAACCCGTCAATAATAGAAACCCTAAGGTCAATATCCCAACTCCTATTTTTGAACCAATAGTTTGATCTTGCATTTTTAAAATTTTTATGCTTCCTGGCACGAACATAAAGTCCACTTGTGCGCAAAATAACAAAAATGATAATGTATATGGCACTTTGGCATTATATGTATCTAATACAATAGAGTTATGACGGCTAAAAGGCAAACTGGTTGGTTGGCAAGGCATTTCAGGAAGAAGACAAAGAATAATAGTTATAAGTAGAATAAGAGCAAAAGCAATATAGAAAACAAAACAAGGTATATTAAGCTTTTGTCGGTCCTTAACCTTTACATATTTTACATATGAGCTTTTGTTATCTATAAGCACGCTTGCGAGCGTGCGGTTTTTAATAATAATATATTTTCGATTAGTATCATTCGGGTTGAATTCAGTTTTAGAATAAATTAATACCCAGTTTATAGCCATCATGATCAAATACATGATTAATACAAAAACTTCCACTTGTTAGCACCTACCTTCTGACTAATAGTATATCAAAAATTGTTCGTCTATTCAACAAAAAAGAAATAGATTCGAACCACCGACAACACCTTTGCGGTGCCCGACTCCGGCTGCGGCGGATAAACCGCCTTGCCGATTGTCGACCGCGGCAGAGGGCTAATCTGCTCGCTGCATCCGCCACCGGCGGCGCTCGCAGTCGCCCACAAGTTATTCGCCCTTCGGGCTCATAACCCAAAATCAATAATGCAAACCATTTCCATAACAGAAGAAATCCGAAACCGCAAAAGCGATCTCGGATTTCTTTGGCAAGTTGCACCGAAAAAGATATCCGATTATTTCACATAATCAATATCATATTCTACGATTTTCATTTGATTTTCTTCCAATCTATACAGGATGTTTATAAAGCGATATTTTCCGCTGCCGTTTGGTAATGTATTATACTCAGTTGTATCTACATTGTAAACAAGAACATAATCATAAAATCCGTAATCATTCATAGGTGAAGTTATACCTATTAAATCATTTGATACGGAAGACAACCATTTGTTATCCTTTGCAAGTTGTTTTTCAAAATCTGCTACCGCCGAATTTTCAAAATAAATATCGCTAGTGTAATAGATATATCCTCTTGAAACCGATTGTGTTCCTTTGGTCCAATCCTGTGTACTTATTTGTTTGTGTTCAGGAATATTTATGCCTATTGTCTGCTCTGCTCTAACTATTGACTCTTCGCTATGGTCATATACATTTGCAAATATAAAAGAAAATGAACCATATATACAAAGCAACGCAACCATAATTATTCCGACTATTATGTTCTTTTTGTATTTGTAGTTTTTCAATTTTAATACGAATCCTAAAACTATAGAGGCAATAGGGATAGGAGTTAGCAGAAAGAACAACCACATATTCTCAACAAATAAATGATTTTTACTTGACACCATCGCAACCAAACCCAATGCACCAAATATCGATAACAAAGATGCAACAAAAAGTATAACAGAAAGAACTTTCCATTTGTTATTCATAGGTTTTTCCGTTATCCTTGATGGGTTTTTATACATATATGAATAAAATGCGGAGGTTTCTTTCAAATCGCTTTTTCGTATAATGAACGATTGCCCACCGAATTGTAAGAAAAGCCATTTGCCAAACTGCTGAATTTGCTCAATATCCGTAAAGAAACATTTTGATTCGCGAATTTTTTCGTTTTCGCGATAAATATTAACACTTATATAATTTTCAAAAATTTTATATTCGTATACTGATTTGCAAATTCGTTCTGTGCTGTTTTTCCATGCTTTGCTATATGCTCGAATTCCTTTAATATGCGAAATGGCACCGATCAAAAACATACCGAAAGCAAAACCAATCATAGCATCAGGTGCAGATGATCCGATGAAAAATACAATCATCAAAAC
>JAZRQG010000187.1:0-11933 GCA_045649625.1 Acutalibacteraceae bacterium | reverse complement strand
ATGGCTTTTACTGCACAAGATGTTAAAAAATTGCGCGATATGACCAATGTCGGTATGATGGACTGCAAAAAGGCGTTGACCGAGACCGACGGTGATATGGACAAGGCCGTTGACTGGCTGCGTGAAAAAGGCTTGGCAAAGGCTGCTAAGAAAGCAGACCGCGTTGCTGCAATGGGCGTTGCTTATGCCGCTGTTGTGGACGGTGTCGGTGTTGTGATCGAGGTTAACTCGGAAACCGATTTTGCTGCTAAGACCGACGCCTTTGTCGATTTGGTTAAGAATTTGGCTGAGGTCGTTGCCACTCAAGCTCCTGCTGACGTTGAGGCGCTGAAAGGTTGCACCTATCCGAACAGCAATCTGACCGTGACTGAGATCATGCAGGAAAAGGTTATGTCCATCGGCGAGAATATGCAGATTCGCCGTTTTGACCGTTTCCCCGAAAACACCTCCGTTGCGTATGTCCATGCGGGCGGCACGCACGGCGTGCTCGTCAACCTCGCTGTTGAGGGTGACATCGACGTGACCGAGGTCGGTAAGAACGTTGCGATGCAGATCGCTGCTATGGGCCCGAAATATTGGGACAAAGCACAGGTTCCGCAGGAAGATGTGGATAAAGAACTGCAGGTCCAGATCGCTCTGATGAACAACGATCCCAACATGGCTTCCAAGCCGGACGCGGTAAAAGAGAAGATTGCTGCCGGTAAAATGAATGCGTTCTACAAAGAGTCTTGCTTGCTGCAGCAGGAATTCGTTCGTTCCGATCTGTTCAAGGGTGACGTTGCCGGTTACATTGCCGATGCCGGTAAGAAACTCGGCGGCACCATCACCTTTAAAGATGCGATCCATTACATTATGGGTGAAGGCATCGAGAAGAGAGAAGACGACTTCGCTGCTGAAGTTGCTGCCATGTCCAAATAAGATACCTTAACAATAATAATCCCCCCGCATAGCGGGGGGTATTTCATTTTCGGGCATAGCTCTATGCGATACTGGCTGCGCACAAGTGCGCTTTTTGTTGGCCTGCCAGCTGTGCAATGGTCATCGGCGACCCGTAAACGGGTTGTAAGCCGGCTCCCCTTGTCAGGGTAGCGAAGCGACATCCCGCGGCAATGAATGACAGTCCGGTGGACTGTCAGAACCCCGGGTGGACCGAGCCGCAGCGAGACGCTGTCGGCGGCAGCCGACTAAGGGGTAGTCGTTCACTTTTCTCTCCCTCCGTCTTTTTGCTCTGCAAAAATCCACCGTCTCGCTGCGGCTCGGTCCACCCGCGGCTCTGACAGTCCACCGGACTGTCATTCACTACCGCGGGATGTCGCTTCGCTACCTCATCAGAGGGAGGCAAGGCATAAAACACTTCCCACGTTCACTTTTGACTTCTACATTTTTTATTCATCGCTAAAGCTCTTTTGAACCACGCGACTATCGCGTGGTTTTCGTGTACAATAAAAAAGCACTTGCCTGCGCATGTGCTTTTTTATCAACCGTTTATTACCTTCACGTTCGCATTCAAGAACATAAGGTCGCCCGCAGCAATTATCCTTATACTCCGTTGGCAATTTCGTTTGCCATCTCAAAGGAAAGACAGCAGGCATGTTCGAAAATCGGTTTTGAGAATCTGTCAGGATGAACAACTTCCAATGAGAAAACACCGTCGAAATTGATTTCGTGCAACGCCGCCATGACATCCCACCAATCAATCATACCCATACCGGGGAAATTGTGCTGATCGGCACGGCCGTGATTATCGTGCACGTGAAGCACTTGAATCAAATCGCCGCATTTCCGCATTTCCTCGCCAACTTTTAACGAGGGGGAAAAGGCGGTAACGTGACCCGTATCAATGCAGATTTTAAGGTTGTTACTGTTTACCGCTTTGACTATCTCTAACACCTCTTCGGGCGTACTGATGCAAAAACCGATACAAGGTAAATTTTCGAGGCAGAGCGTAATACCGTAATTTTCTGCATATTCACTGAGCATTTTCAAATAACTGACGTTTTTCTCAATCGTATCTTTGGCAATCTCCGTTCCTCTGTCACTCCAGCCATTCGGCATAAACGGGTGCAAAACCAAATACTCCGTTCCAAGCACCGTGCAAGAACGGATTGCCGTCTTGATGTTATCAAGCAGCTCCGCAATCTCTTCTTCGGTAAGTGCGCGCTCTAAAGAAAGAACGGGACCATGTTCTTGATGAATACAAATACCCGCCTCATCCGCCAATGCTTTTTCACGCAAAAGCAGACGCTGTTGTGTTTCGGCATCTGCTTTGTAAAAGGCAGGATCTACCGTTAAAACACCGTTATCAACGCAGGAAAAACCAAATTCCTTCATCTTTTTATAGGTATCCTCACCAAAATGTTTTACGTAACCTCTGCAATATCCCGATACACTTGAGACGGCTGAATTGATACCGATACGAATAATAACACTTCCCTCTTCCATAATTATAGCACGCTTCTTCGTCAAATTAAATGTTTGATGAATTGTTATAAACTCGAGCAAATGTCTTCGAGAATACCCAAATCCCACAAAAGTCTCGGCAAAACATATTTATCGCGTATATCCTTGGTGGACTTGATAATCATGGGCAAGAGTTCTTTCTCCACCCCAATTTCCTCTATGCTTGTCGGCAACCCAATAACCTTCAAAATGCTTTCAAACTCATCAACAGACGGTAGTTCTTCATCAATTATTTTCAGGATCGTATCCCAATTTTCAAGAATAACGTTGAGTCTGATTTTGTGCTTTTCGGCACTGTATTTTTGCTCTTTTGCTTCAAGTGCGATCATCGGCCCTGCACCTTTTCCTAAAAATTCACGCAGTTGTTGACTCCAGTCTTCGAAATCAAAGCTTTCCGCGTACTTGATCGCTTTCTCGCGGTCGGGTGTAATGTACTTTAACGCTTGATAGCACTTGATCGCGTACAACGTGCCGAGCGCGCACTGAACACCGTGCGAGGCTGTTGGCGTGCCGAATTCCAGACCTCGCATATCCAGCATCTGACAGAAATAATGCTCATCTCCGCCACCCGGTCTGGAAACGCCAGAGTAATCTATCGCTTTGCCACAGTTGATCAATCCTTCAAACAACCGTTTCATGCTGTTTTTGTCCTGCTTCATCAACCCTTCGGCATTTTGAACGCAGGCATCACGAGATTGTCTGGTGAATTCCGCGACACGCTCGCAGTAATATTCACCGGTAATAAGATGTGATAAGCGCCACTCGCAAATGCTGATATACTTTGCCAGCATATCACCCAGCCCTGCTGCCGCCATGTGTTTCGGTGCACCCGTTAAAATGTCCAAATCGCCCAATATGACGTCAGGACTTTTAGCGGGGATCGTCGTTTTGATCCTGTCAACAGGCATCGTCGAGGTTCTGGCAGCATAACCGTCCATGTATGCCGCGGTGGCAACAATAATATACGGACGTTTTGTTTGATAAGCAAACACTTTGCAAATATCGTTAATCACACCGGAACCGATACCGATAACCAAATCACACGCGGCATCAAAATGCATCACAAGAGAACCCATGGCATGCTCGTCGGGTTCCAAGCGTTTTTGCGGATAGATGTATTGAGAAGTATCAACACCGTTTTCTTCGAGCATGTTCACGATCTTCTCGCCCGCGAGAGGGAACGTGTTGACATCGGCCACGATAAACGCCTTTTTCGCATTGAATTTTGCGGCATACTCCGGAATGCGATCAACCGCACCCTCTTCGATCACGCAGTTTTCAACATCCGTTTTATGTACCTTTCCACAGGCACAAACTTCATTAGGATTAAAGTCCAAGCTCATTGAATTCCCTCCATAGTTTATTGGTAATAAGGTTTTCAGAAACTTCATAACCTTGTTCCTCTGTGTATCTCAGCTTATCCCAGATGTGCCCCGTTTGCAACAAGTATATCCTGAACCTCTTTGCAAGGAACGTCTGCTGCCGCAATGTTTTTCTTTGCCGCAAGAGCAGCCGTGATGCCGACAGCCTCGCCCATAGCAATGCAAGGCGGCATCACGCGAACGGCGGCGAAAGCGTATCTGTCGGCAGAAAGGCTTTTACCGGCGGTAAGCAAGTTGTCTATATTGTTCGAAATCAAACACGAAAGCGGAATGTAGTAGTTGCTTCCCGTGTGGGTTGTGTAGTTCACTCTATCCTTTTGATGGATATCGATGGAATTGGCGCAAACCGCAATGCGATCATCAAATTTTTTGGATTGTTGAATATCCTCCAAACAGAAAATCGTTTTACCGACCATACGGCGACTCTCTCTGACGCCAAGATCCGAAGCAGTCGCTACCAGTTCCACGTTTTCAAGACCGGGAATATTGTTACGCATAAATTTGATTATCTGCTGAATCTGTAAGCGCTGACTTATCTCACACTGCGTAATGACTTCATTATCAAGTTCATTGACCTGCTCATCGATTTGCGCCATATTCACACTATACGTTCCGTTGGGGTTTTCAAACATTCGTATGGTGGGCGTTCCGCAAGGGAAAGTACCATCCTTCTTCCCTTGTTCGATAGCATCCATATAAAATCTTTCGCGTCTTTCCGTCGTTCTTTCCATATGGGCATCCACATACGCTTTGTCCACACCCGAAATTGTAAAGAACATCGACGTTGTTTGCAAAATACCGTCTTCGTTACCGCGCATCGTTTCCGCGCCCGCCTTATAGGCAAGTGCCGAGGTACCCGTGGTATCGATAAACATTTTTGCCTTGATTGAAATAATATCGTTGCTGTCGCAAGCATACACAACGGAAACGTTCTTCCCCTGCGTTTCACAACCGATTAACGTAGTGTGATACAACAGCTGTACCCCTGCTTCCAAACACATCTGTTCAAAAACGATTTTAATGATTTCCCCGTCGAACGGCATAACACCCTTATGCCCCATCGGACGATAACCATTGTAACTGTTCGAGCCCAAACATTGGTCTGCCGAAACGGCACCATTTAACTCAAGCAAGCGTTTTTCAAGTTCTAAATACAAGCCCTTAATGATCCGTTCTTTGCCCTCTGCATCGTAGCACGTCATAAACGGCGCTACCAGCCCCTTCGTTGCAGTTCCGCCAAGAAACCCGCCGGACTCGATAAGGATAGTTTTTGCACCGTTTCTCGCCGCAGAAACGGCTGCTGCAAACCCGCTCACGCCTCCGCCGCAGACAAGAACATCACATTCGTATTCTCTTTGAACATCTAAAGTTACACGATTCATAGTTATTCCCCTTTCGATTTATACTCCAATTATACTGTTTTCATTGACCTTAACAATACAATATGCTAAAATCAAATTTATAAAATACAACAATAAACAGGAGAAAAACTATGATATTTCCTTATAAAATTATAGAATCCAAGATATCAAGCCGAAAACAATTCGTGCAATCCGACGGCTATCAGCCTACTTACGCGCTTTTTTATCTGAAAAAAGGCGATTTCGTAATGGAAATTAACGGATTGACACAGCAATTGCACGCGGGAGATTGTGTCCTGCTCCCCGACAATCTATATTTCCGCCGCGCCGTACTAAATCCCATCGAATTCGTTTACGTGATGTTTTGTCGCGATTTCAGTTGTCCGTATTCGTTCGATATACCGTTCGGCAAGGTTTCCGTTAAGGATAAAGAACGATTTTTGTCAAGCATCGATGCAATAGAAAAATACATCGACCACGACGACAGATTATCGGCAGGATATCGCGAACACTTGCTTATGGATATTTTATTCCAGCTTTTTTACGAACACAACGCCCCTTACCTCGTATTAGAGGAGAAACTTTGCACGGATCGCCTTGTTTCCGATGCAACGGAATACATACGGCAAAACCTTGACAAGAAACTCCTTATCGGCGACATTTGCCATGCCGTTAACACCAATGCATCAACACTGAACTTCAAATTCCGTCGCGAATTTGAAATGTCGATCGGACAATTCATTTTAAGCGAACGTATGAAAAAAGCTAAAAAGCTTTTAATCGGGACCACATACAGCGTCTCCGAAATAGCGTTGAAGTGCGGCTTTGATAACGTATATTACTTTTCCAATATGTTCAAAAAGATGGTGGGTGTATCGCCCACAAGATATATCGACAGCTATGAAACCTGACGATATCAGTACGCTCTTACTTCAAACACTGTAATCTCTTTACCGCCATTGGTGGCTGTGATTTGCAGTTCAACCTTATCACACACCGTCGCTTCAAAACGATGTACGTTATGCCGTTGATGATTATCCCGCACGTCAATCGTACGAACAACATCCTCTCCGTTTTTGAAAATCACGGTATAATCCTTCACCAACTCCTCGGGTACACCGGGGCGCTGTTGTTTCTGGCGGTTCGGTGCCATCGTCACACGAATGGGATAGTTGAAATTCGAATCAAAGGTTACACGCAACTCGCGCACTGCCGTCGGCGAATCAAAGGCCATCGTCAGGATCTCGCCGTTTTTGCCGATGCCGTCCGATATCCAAGCATGAGAGTCGTCACCCAAACGGCGCGAGATACCGTCAACAATGTTTTGCGGTTCGCAACCGTTCTTGCACGACGTTGCCGTAAAGGTTGCTTGCCTTGCCAAATCGTTAATATCCTCATTTTTATAACCGGGCAAGAAACCGTCATCTTTAAGAATCAGTTGCTGAAGTTCTGAAATATGCGGCATCAGTTCACGCGGATCGCAGTTGTATTTCTTGCAAAGAGCCGCTGCCGCACCAACGGTCTGACCGCCGATCGCACAGCAACCGATAATTCTGGTACTGCACATTCCCAATTTCGTTGCGCTGATATTTCGACCCGCCATAAATAAGTTGTTAATGTTTTTGGAGTAATAGGACCGATACGGAATGGTATACACGCCATCAAAATAACGACAATCACCCGACGGATGACGATGCAGGTCAAGCAGACCGTGCGCTGTGTGCAAATCGACACACCAACCGCCGTAGCATACCGCATCGTCGAAAATGCGGTTGTTCAAAATGTCGGTTTCATCCAGCAAATAATCGCCGACCAGCCGTCTTGACTCACGGGTACCGGGCAACATGCCGACCCATTCCAAGGCGTAGTTTTCAGCGCCGTGGTCGCCGCCGTTTTTCACGTGGTCCCACACACCGTAAAGACTCGCCACCAAATCGTCGCGGATGTTTTCGTAATCCATAATAATGTCGTCGGTATCGCCCATCAGTTCGATCCAGAAATGTCCGTATTCGATTCCTCTGCTGGAAACACCACCGGTTTGCTCATTCTTGGCGGGATCCAAACAACCGGAATAGTCCACTTTGTGTGTAGCGCAATGCATTCTGTGGCGCAAATCTTCTTCGGTAAACTTTTTGGCAAAATACGGCGGTGTAAATTTCACCGGATGCCCCATATTTCGCGCTCTGAAGAAAATGGTGTTTCCCATACGCTCGTTATTTTCAGTTTCAGGCGCATCAAGTTCACCCGTTTGCGCTTTCGATTCGCTGCCCTGTCTGAATTCAGCCCCCGCATAATACCCAAGCGTTCCGTTTCCCGTTGCATCAACAAACAGCGGTGCCGTAAACCGATAGCGCATTTCCGTGGTTTCCTGAACACAGAAAATGGCCGTGATTTTATCCTCATCCGTTTCACAGTCATACATAACTGTGTTATAGTAAACGGTCAGATTTTCCTGCTTTTTAGCAGCTTCAAATAAAATCAAATCCCAAGTAGAATAACTGAAGTTGTCGTTCCGTGCCTTGTTTTCCAGCATCAGTTCGTACAAAATACCGCTTTCGGCATAGTCGGCTTTCTCAAGACTATGATCCGCACCGGAAATATGTACTCTCACTTCACTGGAAGCGTTACCGCCGAGTACCGGTCTTGCATGAACAAGCGCTACGTTCACGCCGTTCCGCGCCGCTTCGAGTGCCGCGCACAGTCCGGACATACCGCCACCGACAACCACCAAATCGAAATTCTTTTCTTGAAATCTCTCTGCTACTCTTTTCATAACTCTCTCCCGAATGTTAAAATGATAGGGACCTTCCCTGTTTAACTACTTAACTAAATACTACTTAACTCCTTACAAACTTTCAATGTTTGTTCAAATGGTTGAAAAATAAGATTTTTTTGTGTATAATTAAGTCATAATCAATCAAACTTGAGCAAAAGGAGCTCACCATGTACGACATTGAACGTAGAGATAAGATACTTGAGATCTTAAAAAAGGAAAAAAGCTGCTCCGTAGCAAAACTGGCGAAATTGCTCAACTACAGTGAAGCAACCATACGACGCGATTTAAACATGCTTGATAAGGAACTGAAAATTCGCAAAACGTTCGGCGGTGCCGTGATTTTTGATACGTACAGTTCCGAAGTTCCGATTACGATTCGTCGCAATGAAAATGCGGAAATAAAGAAAAAGCTTTGCCATTCTGCCGCAAAGCTTTTACAGGATAATATGACCGTTTTTTTAGCGTCATCCACCACCACGGAGTATCTCGTACCGCATTTGAAAATGCATAACCATTTAACAGTGATTACGAACAGCCCGGATGTACCGAAAATGCTTTCGGAAACCGATATTATCGTTTATAGTACAGGCGGCAAATTTCTACATCATTCCAACTCGTACGTTGGGGAGTTTGCCAGAAATATGATTAGCGGTATTAACGCGGACATTATGTTCTTTTCCGCGAGAGGGGTTGGATTCGATGGCAGGGTGACCGTTTCTTCCACCGAAGACGACATTCATAAAACCATGCTGCGCAATTCAGCAAAAACATGTCTGATCGTTGACAGCAACAAAATTGGCAACGTGTTCCCTTTCACCGTCTGTAACACAGCGGATATCAGCACCATCATTACCGACAAGGAATTACCCGATTCCATCAGCGTAAACAACGTGATAATCGGTAAATAACAAACGGTACTTGGACCGTATCGTTCAAGCGTTTACAATTAAACCAAAAAACAAAGGGACTGCCGAAACAGTCCCTTTGTTTTTTGGTGCCGGTGGCCGGACTCGAACCGGCACGCTGTCGCCAGCGGTGGGTTTTGAGTCCACTACGTCTGCCAATTCCATCACACCGGCGTGTGACACAATCCGTATTATACACTGCTTGTGCGGCTGTTGTCAAGCAGTAAAGCGCGATATTGTAAACTTTTTTGCTGTCTGTGCATAATTTGGTGGACAAATCTCCAATTTTCGTGTAGAATAGTAGATACTGTACTCAGAGGAGGATATGTTGATGACTATGAAACGAATCCTGTGCACAATGCTTGCACTCACTCTCGCAGCTGCCTGTTTGCTGTTCGGCGGTTGCTCTACCCCGTCTGTCGCTATGCAGGTGAATGGTACAACATATGAAATGGGTGACTATCTCGCCTATATGTTTGAAACCATTAACGCCGATTATCAGTTGTATATCTACTATGCTTATTATGGCTACGGTAGTGAGGACATCGCCGACCAAACCTTTACCTACGGAGAAGGTGACGACGCTCAAGAGCTGTCGCTCGACAAGTATGTCAAGCAGCTCACGAAAGATACCATCATCCGCCAAGAGGCGATTAAAGAACTGCTGGAGCAGTATAAACTCGAGTGGGATAAAGAACTGCTCAAAACGGCTGAGGAAGATCTTGCCGAGTTGAAACCCGATACCTACCTCGACCTTGGTTTTAACAACACCCGTTATACCAATATGTATAAAGCGATTGCGCTTAATGAGTCCTCGCTGTTCAAAGGCTTGTACGACGACGGCGGTATCAAAGAGGTATCCGATGCTGACGAGCGTGCTTGGTTCGATGAGCACTATTTCAGCTACAAAGCCATCGAAATCCCCCTGGTCGATTCCGAATCCAGCAAAGCACTGTCGGATGCGGAGGTTGCCAAAATCCAAACGCAGCTCAACGGGTATTTGGACCTGTATAATAAAAACGGCAAAAACGGCGACGCCTTTGACGTGGCTTACCGTCAGTATTTAGCGGATACCACAGAGGAAGACGAGAAAGACACCAAAGAGGAAACCGAAGAAGAACTCAAAACCGCTACCCGCAACGATGCGATCGACGAAGACATGGACGAAGAACTCGTCAAGGTGCTCAAAGCAATGAACAAGGGTGAAGCCGCCGTCAAGACGTATCAGAAGAACGGCACTACCAAGACCATGGCACTCATTCTGCGCATGGATCCCGAGGCGGAGCGCGGAACGGACAAGGACGGAAACGCCGTTGACTACTATGCCGACAGTCACGACCAGACGTTGCAGTACATGAAATACGACGAATTGGACAAAGAGATCGAAGCGAAAGTAAAAGAAGTTGCGGATACCGTTACCGTGAACGAACGGGCGATCAAAGCCGCCAATCCCGAGGCAATGCTGAAGTTATTACTGGGCGCGTAATTTTTTAAAAAAGCCGGAGAATCCAAAAAATTCTCCGGCTTTTTCTTGACAAGCGTCATTTGCTGTGCTATACTTAAATGCACAGTGAGTTGCGGCTTTAGCTCATCTGGTAGAGCGCCACCTTGCCAAGGTGGAGGTAGCGAGTTCGAGCCTCGTAAGCCGCTCCAACAAAAAGACTGTATTTGTTTGGTAGACAAATACGCTCTTTTTGTATTATTCGTTGTTCGTTCATTATTCATGATAAAGAAACGGATTTTGAAATGAATAATCGTTGCGACTTTGCCGCTTTTGTGTTACGCTTGTGCTACAATAGGGACAAATATAATATATTGTTTCTCAACTCTTGGTTGAAAAATATCGTTTGACAAGTTATTGTAAGCATAAAAGTCGTATGGTATACTCTAATTGAGCTCAAAAATAAGTGCGCTTCATTTGATTTAGGAGGCAAATAATGAATATTGGAAATAAAATTAGAGAACTACGCAAGCAACGAGGGATAACTCAGGAACAATTAGCAGAAAGCATAGGAATTTCTTTTCAAGCCGTGAGCAAATGGGAAAATAATATTGCTCTCCCCGATATCACACTTGCTCCTGTTTTGGCAAGCTATTTCGGTGTGTCGATGGATGAATTATTTGATTTCAATCTGAAGGAAATCGAATGTGCAGTTAAGAATATAACCGATGAAGCATATAAATACAGGGAGAGCAATCCTACTGAAAGCAGGAGAATACTTGAGGACGGATTGAAGAAATATCCCGAAAACGATATTTTATTAAACAACTTACTTTATGTTCTGAATTATTCTGAAAGACCGGATGAAACGATTATCGTTGCCAGTAAACTTATTGAAAAAACTGCCCAAAGCGATGTGAAATATGATGCTCTCCGATTCCTTGCTTATGCTTATAAGGCAAAGGGAGATTATGAGAGTGCCGAGGCTACCATTGAGCAAATCCCCGAAATATATTTTACTAAACTAACAGAAAAAGCATACCTTTTATCAGGAAAAGCAAAATTTGAAGCCGCCGAAAAGCAAAAATGGATTTCATTTGAAAACCTGCTTCAAATGATGTGGAAGTTAGCCGAATATTACGAAGAAAACGGAGAGGCAGAGAAAGCCATTGTGGAAACTGAAAAGGCTTTAAATCTCATACCCATCATAAAAAACAACCAATTCGATACTTATATAAAATATTTCAACAAACAAATAGAGAGGTTAAAAAATAAGCTCTAAACTATCAATTATTAGGCAAGGCAGGAATAACCGTCATACTTTCGGCAGATTTACTGCTTAAAAACAAAGTTTTTAACTGCACTTTCTTTGGTATGCTTTTAGAGGTGTCGGTATGATTTTTGTCATATCTTAGATTTATGAGATTTATTTTAAACCAAAGACGTAAAACAGACCTTGAAACAGGATTTTGCCTGCTTTAAGGTCTGGTTTTTTATGCCATTTTAAAAATCCTGAAAAATTTAAAATTTCTATTTTTAACCCTGACACTCGTTGTCAGGGTTAATTTTTATAATGTGCTTGCAATTACAAGAAATCGGGACCTGATT
>JAZRQG010000186.1:0-14084 GCA_045649625.1 Acutalibacteraceae bacterium | reverse complement strand
GCATCAATGGCATTTTCCACCAATTCTTTCACGACCGAGGCCGGTCTCTCGACCACTTCGCCTGCGGCGATCAGTTCCGCGGTATGCTTATCCAGCACTTGTATTTTCGCCATGATCCGCGCCCCCTTTCATTAGTATCGTTGTGCTTCTCTGTGCAGTTCGTACAACGTCTGCATCGCCTCAATGGGCGTCAGGACGTTGACGTCCAACTCCTTGAGTCGACAGAGCAGTTCGTTGTCCGTTGCCGAGAGCAGTGACAACTGCCCGTCCTCATCGGCGACCGCGCCGCGACGAACCGCCGTCGGTTGTGCGCCGCTGTCCAATTCTTTCAAAATCGCTTTGGCGCGTGTTACCACGCTGTCCGGCACACCGGCGAGCTTGGCCACCTCAATACCGTAGCTGTCGTCAGCCGGTCCGCGGACGATGCGGCGTAAGAACGTAATGTCGTCCCCGTGCTTTTTGACCGCGACGTTATAGTTCTTGACACCGTCCAGTTCTTCTTCCATCACTGTCAACTCGTGGTAATGGGTAGCAAACAACGTTTTGGCGCCCACTTTGCGCGGATCGGCAACGTGCTCCAGCACCGCGCGGGCAATGCTCATACCGTCAAAGGTAGAGGTGCCGCGTCCGATCTCGTCAAATACGATCAGGCTGTTTGCCGTGGCGTTTTGCAAAATCGATGCCACTTCGCTCATCTCCACCATAAAGGTGGATTGGCCCGACGCCAGATCGTCCGATGCGCCCACGCGGGTGAAGATGCTGTCTACAATACCGATGGTCGCACTATCTGCCGGCACAAAGCTGCCGATCTGCGCCATCAGCACAATTAAGGCTGTTTGCCGCATATAGGTGGATTTACCCGCCATGTTCGGGCCGGTGATGATCGCCACACGGTTGTTGTGATTGTCGAGCAACACGTCGTTCGGCACAAACGGGGCGGATTGCAGTGATTCCACCACCGGATGACGGCCGTTTTTGATGTCGATGATCCCGCTGAGATCCACGATCGGACACACGTAATTATGATAGGCCGCCACCTGTGCAAAGGAAGTGAGCACGTCCAATTTAGCGATCGCCTCTGCGGTTGATTGAATCCGTACAAGTTCGTTTGCGATGGCCGTACGCACCTCGCAGAACAACTGGTATTCAAGCGATACGGCGCGATCCTTCGCGCCCAATACGCGGGCTTCCAGTTCTTTGAGCTCTTCTGTAATATACCGCTCGGCATTGGCAAGTGTCTGCTTGCGGATATAGTGCTCCGGCACGTCACCTGCAAAGCTGCGCGACACTTCTATGTAATACCCGAACACGCGGTTATACCCGATCTTCAGGGTTCGGATACCGGTTTTCTCTTTTTCTTCCGCTTCAATGCGTGCCAGCACGCTCTTGCTGTCGTCCATGATCAGACGCAGCTCATCGAGCTCTGCGCTGTAACCCTCACGGATCATACCACCCTCACGCACCGAAAACGGCGGATTTTCCGCAATCGCTTCGGCAATCAGGCTGTACAGATCCGGCAAGGGATCAATGGTTTCTTGAATATCTTTGAGCAGTGCACACTGCGCACCGACAAGACGCGCTTTAATGGGCGCCAGACGCTCAATGGTCTGACCGAGGGACGCCACCTCTTTTGCGTTCGCGCTGCCGTATACCACGCGGGTCATAATACGCTCTAAATCGTAGATCTCACCGAGCAATTCCCGCAGATCCTCGCGAAGCACCACATCATGCACGATCTCCGCCACCGCGTTTTGACGACGGGAGATCTGTGCGGGGTGTAACAGCGGCTGCTCGATCCAGTTGCGGATGAGGCGTTTGCCCATCGCAGTGCGCGTCTTATCCAATACGCCGAGCAACGAGCCGCGTTTTTCCTTGTTGCGCATTGTTTCAAGCAATTCCAAATTGCGTCTGGCGGTCAAATCCAAACGCATAAATTGCGCATCGGAATAGACGTCAAGCTGTGTCATACGCTCAATACCGGTCATTTGTGTCATGTACAGATAATGCAACGCACAGCCGAGTGCCAGTACCGCCGAAGCACTGTCCTGCAACGACAACTGCTCCAGTGACGTCTTGCGGAAATGCTCAAGCACCCGTGAAACGGCCGCCTGCGGGTCAAAGCAAGCCGGCTCCGCCCGCTCCGGTGTCACACTCAAACGGTTTGTTAAAAATTCCGTCACCGCAACATCGGCCATGGCAACGTCGCTGAGCAACACCTCGCGGGGCGCAAATCGACCCAATTCGTTTTGCATGCGCGGCACCACATCCTGTCCGCGAAGCTCGGTGACGTGCAGTTCGCCCGTGGAGGTGTCGACAAAGCATAAGCCGACCGCCGCAAAACCGTTTTCAGCGTGTACCACACACAGATAGTTGTTGCGTCCCTCCTCCAGCATACTGCCTTCGATCACCGTGCCGGGTGTGATGATGCGCACCACGTCACGTCGGACGATGCCCTTTGCCGTAGCAGGATCTTCTGTTTGCTCACAGATCGCGACCTTATACCCGCGGTTAACCAGTTTGGCGATATAGCCCTCGCAGCTGTGAAACGGCACACCGCACATCGGCGCGCGCTCTTCCTGCCCGCAATCGCGGCCGGTCAACACAAGCTCCAACTCCTGTGACGCAATCTTCGCGTCGTCGTAAAACATCTCGTAAAAATCACCCAAACGGTAAAACAAAATGCACTGCGGGTAATTCTTTTTAATGTCAAAATACTGTTGCATCATGGGGGTTATGGGCATACCGCTCACCTCCTTTTAACATCCGAATTTTTGATTTTTAGTGGCATCCACCGCAGCTCGAACAATTGCCGCCGCACTGATGCTCGTCGTAGTCATCGGGGTTGAGTCCCTGTGCCGCCATATTGATAATGGCACCAATGCCGTTGATGATTTTGTCAAGCTCGGTCTTGGCGGCATTGTACGCCGTCATCGATTCGTTGGCCATCACGCGGGTGTACACCTCGCGCAATTCGACGTTGAGCTGTTTCACCTTTTCCGCATCCTGCTCGGCTTCGGGCTTGGCAGCCTCCGCGTTGATCGCCATGCGTTTTAAGTTGAACTCGCCGATAAGCTCCTGCAGCGCGGCATCGTTATCCGCTGCGGCCTGCGCCATCTGTAGCTTTACAAACCGCTCATCCTGCTGAATGGCGTGTCCGATTTCTTTTGCCATTTCCAAAATCTGTTCCATTGCTGATACACTCCTTAGTTTTCAATCTCACCGGTTAGGATGTAACTACGTGCGCCGGTGATACGCACCTTGACAAACTCGCCAATGCGCGCGGGATCACCCTGCACGCGTACGATACTGTTATCCGGCAGTCGCGCCTCCAAAAAGCTGCCTGCCTGTGCCTCTAACAACGCGCGTTGCGTGGTGCCGACAACGGCTTTGAGCCGCTCGGCTGAGATCTCCTCCTGCAACGCCGTCATTTCGGAAAACCATGCCGATTTGGTATCGGCGGGAATGGGGTCCTCCATCGTTGCCGCGGGGGTGCCTTCGCGCGGCGAGAAAATGAAGGTGAACAGTGAGGCAAACCCCACCTCGCCAATGAGCGACAACGTCTGCTCGAAATCCTCGCGCTGTTCGCCGGGGAATCCGACGATCACATCGCTGGTAAAGGTAATGTCCGGTACTTCCTGCCGCGCATACGCGATAAGGTCCAAATACTGCTCCCTCGTATACCGCCGGTTCATTTCCTTTAAGATGCGGTTGCTTCCCGACTGAAACGGCAAATGAAAATGCCGCGACACCTTTTCACACTCGGCAATGGTATCAAACAATTCTTTTGTCGCATCTTTCGGGTGGGAGGTCATAAAGCGAATGACGAAATCCCCCGGTATCGCGTTAATACGCCTGAGCAGCTCGGGAAACGTTACGCCGTGCGTCTCGCCCTTGCCGTAGGAGTTGACATTTTGCCCGAGCAACGTAATTTCTTTATATCCCTGCTCGGCAAGCCGGCGAACTTCTGCTAAGATCGTTTCGGGCTGGCGGCTGCGTTCTCTGCCGCGCACGTACGGCACAATGCAGTAGGTGCAAAAATTGTTGCAACCGTACATAATGGACACAAACGCTTTAAATCCGCCGTCACGCACCGTCGGTATCCCCTCGGCGATCACACCGTCGCACGACGGAATCTCCACTCGGCGGCGTTTGCCGAGCAGCACGCCCGCCATGAGTTCAGGCAAGCGGTGTTGCACGTGCGTGCCGAAAACAAGCCCCACAAACGGGTAACTTTTGTAAATCTTTTCGGCGATATGCTCTTGCTGCACCATACAACCGCATAAGGCGATCAACAGATGCGGTTTGCGTCGTTTTAAGGCTTTGAGCGCCCCGACGTTGCCAAATACGCGATCCTGTGCATGCTCTCTGACCGCACAAGTGTTAAACAGGATGAAATCCGCCTGCTCCGGTGTGTCGGTAAAACCGAAGCCCATTTGCGCGAGCAATCCTTTCATCCGCTCGGAATCCGCCACGTTCTGCTGACAGCCGTAGGTGCGCACGTAGGCGAGCGGCGCACTTTCGGCACACCGCCGTTCATAAAACTGCCGTATTTGCCGGATAAAGACTTGCTGCTGTTGCAGTTCTTCCGGCGAGATCACACGAATGTCAGACATGTGTTTTCCTCACTTACTTACAGATGTTTATAGTATAGCAAATTACAGTTCTTAATTCAATCCTTATTTGTGTTTAAAACCAAAAAAGCTCGCCCGCTTATATTGCGTTGACTATTTTGTGTTTCGTGCTATAATGAAGTTGAATCATGCTGTTTGGAGGCGAATTGCTTTGAAAAAAATCACCGTGTTATTGCTTTGTGTGTCGCTCTTGCTATCGCTGAGTGCGTGTGGAGCAAACTCAGAGGATCATACAACGGCACCCACAACACAGGAGGATCTTCTGGATTACATAGAGGAGCATACCACAACAACCGTAAATCCGGACGGCAGCACCACCGTCACGTTGGTCACCGGCACGGAGAACCCCGCCATTCCCACGCAAACCACCTCACAACCCATTGTCACCAAGACGCGTCCGAAAACGACTACCAAGGCGCGTTCGACGACTTCCACTACCTTTGGTGGTACTACCGAGATCATCACACAAGAACCAACGACTACCACTCAAAAGCCGGCGCCCATCCCCACCATACCGTCCACCACCACAACCACCACCTCTGCTACGAAAACCAACTCAAACACCACAACGGCTTCTACCACAACCGTCCCGTCATTCGCCTATCAGTATACGGAGAATCAGCACCACACCGCAATCTCATTAAACCAACGGTATTATTATTCTCTGTTAAACGAAGAATGGAAAGGGTATTACCGAAAAATTGACGAAGCCGTGCGGTATCTGGATGCTTCGGTAACGTTTGATTGTGATATCACACAGGACAGAAAATATTATCTGTATTTCATTTACATGTTTGATACACCGGAATTGTTCTATTTAAGCTCTACCGTAACGATCAATTCAAGTGGGGACGGCAAAACCGGTTTGACGTTCTCCTATGCCGTTGGCAATAAGGAAGGGGAATATTGCCGATACGGTTCCGCTTTGCGCGAAGTCAATGACGCTTTACGTCAAAAAATTCGTGCGAAACAAGAGGTTTTCGAAAACAATATGTATACCATCACCAACACCATCCCTGCCAATGCACCGGACGTTGTCAAAGAACGCATGATTTACGATCTCATTCTCAAAACCAGTTACTACAACATGCCCGCAGCCATGGGCAATCCGGACGCCATCGGCGGAAAGTGGGACGGTCTTGCCGGTGACAACTGGACCGCCTACGGTATTATCGTAAATCGCACGGGTGTTTGCGAATCGTACGCGGAAGCTTTCCAAGCGCTGTGTAACGCCGTTGGTATTTCTTGCACCGGAATTGTCGGCACGGCAGGCGGTGGACACAAATGGAATGCTGTTCAACTGGGTGGAAAATGGTACATGTGTGACATCACCTTTGACGATCCTATCGGCGGTGACCCTGATGAAGCGTATCATTCCTATTTTAACCTCACTGATGCCAAAATGCGTGGACTCAACCATCAGTGGCCTTCAAGTAACTGGGAAGAATTCTTCAGCTCGCTCCTGTTCCCTGTCTGCAACAGCACACAGTACAGTTGGGAAAACTTTGTTTTGCAGTACGGCGAATAACAGCCGCATTTACCGCAACCGACACCGTGGTTCCTTTAGGGCCGCGGTGTTTTTGTTTTTCAAAGACAAGTTTATAAAAAATCGCGAAAAGGTATTTATTTTTCCGTCAAAACCCAATATAATAAATACAATGAGGAGGGATTCCTATGAATCAAACCATCTTGCCCGGTGTAAAATCAGTACATTTTGTCGGTATCGGCGGCTCGGGTATGAGTCCGCTTGCGGAGATTTTACATTCCTTGGGATATGCCATCACCGGCTCCGATGTCAACGAATCGGATAATTTGGCGCGTATGCGCCGATTGGGAATCCCTGTTTTTATACCGCAAAAAGCGGAAAACGTGGGTGAAACCGATCTGGTGGTATACACGGCCGCCGTGTCGGCGGACAACCCCGAACTGATCACTGCAACCGAAAAAGGGATTCCGCTGATGGAACGTGCCAAGCTGCTCGGTGCCTTGTCGCGTTGTTTTCCTCGCACCGTTGCGGTCGCGGGCACGCACGGCAAGACCACCACTTCGTCGATGGTATCACAAATTTTGTTGCAGGCGGAACGTGATCCGTCGGTGTTCATCGGCGGCAGACTTCCCTTGATCGACGCCAACGGTCACGCGGGTCAATCGGATGTGTTTGTGTGCGAGGCGTGCGAATTCAAGGATCATTATCTGGAAATGGCACCCGCCGTTTCCATTCTCCTCAACGTGGATGCCGATCACCTCGATTATTTCGGTTCGCTGGACAACGTCATTGCCTCGTTTCGTCAGTTTGCCACACAAACCACCGGCACGCTCATTGTCAATGCCGAGGATGCAAACACCCTCAAATCAGTGGAGGGGCTCATCCACGCCGACATCGTGCGATACGGTTATTCACCCGATTGCGAGTGGTATGCGCAAAACGTATCGGTACACGACGGTGCCTACGGTTGCTACGATCTGTATCACAACGGCGAAAAAGTTGCCGCGATCTCGCTGGGTGTCCCCGGTGAGCATAACGTATTAAATTCCGTCGCCGCCGCTGCCGCCGCGCATCTGTGCGGTGCCACGGCAGACGAGATCGCCGCAGGGCTGTCAGCGTTCCACGGTGCGGGCAGACGGTTTGAGTTTTTGGGAACGGTAAACGATATCACCATTGCGGATGATTATGCGCACCATCCCACCGAAATCGTTGCCACCTTAAACGCTGCCAAAGCGATGAACTATGCCCGCGTGTGGGCGATCTTCCAACCGTTTACGTTCTCGCGCACGGCGCGGCATCTGGATGAGTTTGCCGAAGCGCTTGCCATAGCCGACAAAGTGATCGTCAGCGATATTATGGGATCGCGCGAAACAAACGAATGGAACGTATCCTCCAAGCAGATCCCCGATCAGATTGACGGCGCGCATTACCTCGCCACGTTTGACGAGATCAGCCGTTTTGTCGCGGAAAACGCCAAACCTGATGACTTAATTCTCACCATGGGCGGCGGTGACGTGTACAAATGCGCACGTATGATAAAAACCCTACTTGAAGAACAATAAAAAAACTCCGACGAGTAATCGTCGGAGTTTTTTTGATTATCTTGTGTGTTTATTGCGGTGTCAGCTCCAACACGGAAACCGACACGGCATCGGCAGATGCCGTGCATACCATGGTGACGCTGTCACCGGCTTTGGCAAACGGCAAACGGCTGTTGATACCCACCTCTGCCACGTAAACGGTCGTACCGTTTTGCAGCAGAATATAGTAACGGGTCTGACCATCAACCACAGCCGAACGAATATCCGCGATCACACCGGTAACGGTCTGTTCTTTCACGGCAGATCCGCTCTCATCGTCCAAATCGACTTCATCGTTGTTCTGCAGTTCTTGGGAAAAGGCGTTCAATGCCTCTTTGACAGAGGTTCCGGTACCGACGATCTGGTATTGCCGCACATCAACAAAGGCATACATTTTCACGAGACCCGCACTGTCTTTCAGCGACATGAAATAGGTCGGGCGATCGTTTACGTTTAGCAACAGAGGAAAGGTCGCCGTATAGTTTTTCTCTTGCACTTTGCCTTGTGCGGACTCCATGGCAGAATATTCTTCTGCACCGGGGCACTCATAAAATACGGTTTGTTTGGTGCGCAAATTGACCAATACAAATCCCACATTGGACTCGTCGCTGGAAACACTGGTCATACCGGTATACAGATAGACGTCGTCGTTCAAGGCGAGATAGTTGTAGCCATCGGTCGGTTGCAAGACGTCTTTTTGACCGAACTGAGCATTCCAGTAACCGTTCACGTATTGGCCGTTGTAGGTCAACTGCTCGATAATAATATCCGAATCGTAGGCCTGATCGATCCATTGCGGCACCTCATCAATGGTGTAATAGTCGCATTCACCGGTGATCGCGTTGCACAAGACAACGCCCTCAATGTCGCGTCCGCTCCACACGCCGATGCGGTAGGTTAGCGTCGATGCCACCCAATACGGGGTACCGTTTTCATCAATTTCAAAGGAAATGTTGTCAAAGATCTTGGTCGGATAGCAAAAGCGCAAATGGCGATTCAGATCGCGCAAAAAATACTCGCTTTCGCTGTATTTGATCCCCTGATCCAGGCGAACCAACGAGGTTTCCTGCGTTTCCATGTTGACCGTTATATAGGCGGGAATACCTTTTGCCTGATTGTTGAGCCATTTAAAGAAATCGCCGTACACGAGCGGCGTAACGCGCGTGGGTACCCCTTGATAGTTGATCTGCGTATTATACCATTCGTCCACTTCAAACTGCGATACGAGATCGCTCATTTCACCGAGCTTGCGCAACGAGAGCCGTGCCGCCGTGTCACGGTCCACAACCGGCACCGAATCCATGTTCAGCTTGCCGTTGTCGTTGGTAACCACATCGGCGATCTCCTCTTGAAAGTCGCCGGGCTGATATGTCAACAGGTTTCCGTAAGCCTTAGCAGAAAACAGCGCCCAGCCCGAAATGCCGGCGATCACACTAAACAATATGATGCACGCAATCGCTCCTACGGC
This sequence comes from Acutalibacteraceae bacterium, assembly GCA_045649625.1. Lineage (GTDB taxonomy): Bacteria > Bacillota > Clostridia > Oscillospirales > Acutalibacteraceae > RGIG3009. The sequence goes on along the minus strand of JAZRQG010000186.1, from coordinate 4,919 downwards.
AATTTTAAGCGGCATCGCAAGCGATTTTATGGAATGCGCCACGCCCGATGTTCCATCGCGTCTCTTGATCGTTTGTTTCCCCAATGAGCCAATCCAAGCAAGCAGCGATGCCGAAGCATTAATAGCAGCGATCACCACAATAGCGAGCACCAAAAAGGACCACATATCGGCACTGCGCCAGTTCAGCGGCGGCAACAAAAGCCAATATAAAACGCCGATGATGACAAGTGAAATAATCCATTTAACAATAGTCGATAACCGCACTTTCATACAGAGCACCTCTTTCACAGTCGTATTGTTTATATTGTATCATAAGCAAAACCAAAAATCCACACAAAAAGCGGAATTAAATCACCTCCCTACCTCAAACACCATAGGGGCGGATATCATCCGCCCCGCGTAACGGAACGGATACATCCGTTCCCTACAACACCCCTCACATTTTGCATGAATATCGTAGGGCGGGGGCGGGCGAACGCCACATACAATCCGTCGCGACTCGTGACACCTCTGTCATCTGCCGTCTATCCGGTATCTGCTCTGTAGGGACAGACCTCCGGACTGTCCGCACGGCGACGAAGTCGCCGTATATAATCCGTCGCGAAGCGACACCATCACACGCACGCAGTGCGTATATCACATTCGCGAAGTGAATATTTCACCGCCGCAAGGCGATTTCATCCGCGTCATCGACGAGGATTTCACTCACAAAACAAAAACTCCGACGAGTGATCGTCGGAGTTTTTTGATTGGCGCCTTTAGGCGTGGAAATAAACCCCCAGTTCTACCGGGGGAAGATAAAAAGCATTAGCATGAGAAAAACCTCCCCTTGTCAGGTAATTCCCCTGCTAGGGGAATTGTCGCAAAGCGACAAAAGGGTGCCGTTCCGGCAAGGAAAGGTTGATTTTGCCGTAGGCAAAAGATGGAGAGGTAGTCGATATTAACTCTCCCTCAGTCTCGCTACGCTCGCCAGTTTCTCACTGCGGCTCGGTCCTCCCGCGGTTCTGACAGTCCACCGGACTGTCGTTCACTACCGCGGGGTGTCGCTTCGCCACCTCGTCAGAGGGAGCCGAGAAAAAGTCGAGCATCTTTCCCGTTTACGGGTGGCAGTGCGTGTGATGCAATAATAATGTTCGGTGCCCCTTTTAGGGGCTAAGCTGGTATCAACCCCTTCTAGGGGGGGCGCAAGCCACCAGTTTACTGGTGGTTATGATCATCTTGTGTGTTTATTGCGGTGTTTACCCCAACACGGCATCGGCAAAAGCCGTACGTGCCACCGTGACGCCGTCGCCTCTAAAAAGAAAAGAAAATCCCGCCCACTTGCGTGAACGGGATTTTAATCTGTTGAATGTTTAAATTTTATCACAAGTGCTTCTTTTGTACCTAAGTCACCATATAAAAATCGCTTTGAATAACAACAACTGTCATCATTAATAGGTATTCGTATATTGTATATACTGCTCCCACACAAGTGAACGTGTTTCATTAAATGTCAACGGCACATATAAACAACAAGCATCACTCTCATAGATGCCCGATATTCTAATGCTTGCCGTTTTTTGATAAAAATCAGATGTGTCAGCCTTTGAAAGCTCATCACAATATACGTTTATAAGTTCTCTCGTTGCTTCTTTAGAAGGCTCGTACAAAATCTTCTCACCGTTTAAATAACACTCTATTTTGGGACTGTACATATCCGTATTCCGCATTGAAGATAAATACACTTCACTTTTTGCCAATTTTATAAAAACCGCATCAAATTCGGGAGCAATTAAATCTCGATACTCCCGATATATACTCTTACCGTTTTTGAGCTTATAAGTAATTGTCAATTCCTGCCAACAATCTGCAAGGCAGTCTGGGGTCGGAAAACTGTCAATGTCCTCAGGCGCATAACCCTTTTTAAATAATTCAATTAAATCACTATTTACCGAAAGAATTTCATCAAAATTTTCGGTTGTTTGAACTTGCTCGCCTGTTCCTAACCGGAACGCTATGCTCTCAACACGATCAATATCAGGCAAATTATATTCATTGGCACGGCTTAAAATCGGCAAACCTATAAACGCACCGCTAAGAAGTGCTGCTATCAAAAGCACAACAGCGCAAAGCTTTAACCCGCTTTTTTTGCCAAACGCAAATAACGAAAGTATTGCCCCTGTCAGTATGGCAACAATACTGGTCGGTAAAATTTGAGAGAAGCTTAATTCGCCACTCGACAAACCACTGAACACTATAGATCCTGCCGATATTGAAATTAAAACTGAAATAATATATTTGTAACCAAAGTTTATAACATTAACAAGTTTTTCTTTAACTGAATTTTTGTCAATTAAAATAACCAATACAGCAACAATTACAATTGCTCCTATTAACCAAACACTTTCTAAAGGTTTAATAATACGCACAACAGCAATAAACGGATTAGCTATCAGATAATCATGTGCATCATATACCGCTAACGTACTGTCCCTGCAAATATCGTTACAAACACTAACAATTATCATTGGGGCTACATTAACTGTTATAAAACCTATCACATACCAAGCAATTGATTGTTTAGCCAGCAAATAAATAAAGGTGCAAAAGATTATCCATACAAATGCTATTAGGCTCATAATAATAAGATATAGCAAAATTTCAAATACACCACTAGTAAAAGCCGGTGAAATTACGCTAAAAAACAAATACAAGCCCGACTGTGCGGTCAAATTAAGGCATATCGACAACCACAAAGCAAAAAGTCTGCTAATAATATCAACCTGTTGCTCTTCAGGAGTATTAATCTCATTTTTTATGTGTAAAGGGGTAAGACAACAAATGAAAAACAAGCTGCAAATCATTAGTAAATAAAGTGCGAACACATAAAAACCGTCGGCATCCAAGTAGTCACCATCAGCAAAAAATCCCTTTGTACAAATTAAGGTAAAGGCCGAGCACAGCACCGTTATAACTAAAGCAATTTTTTGCGATTTCTTAAATTCCATTTTAATATCATTGGTTGAAATTGGCTTCACATGATCACCACCTTAGGTGTATTATATGCTTGTGTCAAGTTAGGAATAAATTAGCTCTTGGCTCCCTCTGACGAGGGAGCAGTCAGCGAAGCTGACTGAGGGAGAGAGTTTTTAACAGTCAAGTCTATATGTTCGCATACACCTCTAAAATTTCGGTCAATATCCAAATTACAAATCCTTAAAATTGTTAAATTCATACCCTCTAACTCTTTCGTTCTAACTTTGTCTTTTTCTATTTGCTCTGGTGTATAATGTCCGCCACCGTCAAGTTCAACAACAAGTCTTGCTTTGGCACAATAGAAATCTGCTATGTAATTACCAATAGCCTTTTGTCGTTGAAACCTTATAGGATAATTTCTTAAAAACTCATACCAAAGTTTTCTTTCCCAAGGTGTCATATTTTTTCTTAAGACTCTTGCAAGAGGGATATTAGATTTATTATACTCTTTCATAATTCTCTCCCTCCGTCAAAACTCCGTTTTGCCACCTCCCTCGTCAGAGGGAGGCTTGGTTATCAGCAAACATCGCAACTTGTGGCAGTCATTTCCACAAGTTGAATTTTCAGCATAACAACAAGCTTTTTCTTGACTTTAATATAACATTTTTTATTGAGATTTTCAAGATATATATGAGAATAGAGTTATCCCGAAAATACGAGATAACTCTATTTTTGATGGTATGACAAAAATCATACTGGTACTTTAAAAATCATACCACAAGAAAGGTAGTTAAAAACTTTGTTTTTAAGCGGTAAAATCGCCAAAAGTATGATGGTTATTCCTGCCTTGCCTAATTAACAATGAAATATACAGAATATCAAGAAGCAGGATAAGTACTATTTATAAATAATATTTCCTTGGCACTCAACATCGCCTTCTATTTTTTTACATTCGATATTACCGCCACAATTAATATCGCCTTTAATACTAACTCCACAACCTACATTGTTACCACAATTTATAGCGCCATTTATACTTTGGCCGCAGGCTACACTATTACCACATTGGACACCACCACTAATAGATTTACCGCAGCTTATACTGCCATTTGCATTTGCGCTGCCATTAATATCACCCTGACATTCAATGTCGCCTTCACATTTTTTCACATCTCCGTTTATTTGATTGCATTCAATTTTACCATGACTTATAACATCACCGTTGATACTTGCATCACAAAAAATATTACCAAAGACCTCAACTTTAAAATATTGCCTTGTGGTTTCGTTGCAATCGTGAGGAAACCTGATACTAATGCATTCATTAATATCGTCTGACTCATCTAAAATTTTTCTACCTTTTGCAAAAACAACACGTAGCGTATTATCATCTGGCCAAGGGAATTCAGTACATAAATCATAATTATCTACGGTAGGCTTTGGCTCTTCGCCAAACAACTCATCAATACTAACATCAAATATGTCGGCAAGCTTGGGAATTAAACTAATATCCGGACAACATTGTGCCGATTCCCATTTAGATACCGACTGATTAGTTACACCCAATTTTACAGCAAGCTCCTCTTGTGTTAAGCCTTGCTTTTTTCTATAAAAACAAATAGTATCATTCAACTTCAAATTATCCATAGGTACACTCCTTTATAATTCTTGTAGCTACAATTATATTTTAAAGGTTAAAATGTTATAAATCAATAACGCAGTTATTGGAATTTTCCAACTTGAAGTTGGATTTTTAAGTTAATAACACCACATAACATAGGCAATAAAATAATTTTGTCCCTATTGTAGCGCAAGCATATCATAGTTTTACGCAAAAGGCTACTTTTTTATGCGATATCGTTGCTTTTAACGGCAGAACATGCTACAATACCTCACGGAGCGTGATAACGTGATAAGAAAATTGATTTTGACGTTTATAAAAATCAGTGCCTTTACCTTTGGCG
>JAZRQG010000185.1:0-4840 GCA_045649625.1 Acutalibacteraceae bacterium | reverse complement strand
CACGAAAATCGGATCCGTCGTTGGAATAATACGCCTCTCGTTCATAAGAAAGAAACACCATTGGACGAAGCGATTTGTAATATTCGAGGAAATAATCGATTTCATCGGAAATCTGTGTACTTTGAGCGAGGTGCTTTTCTCCCGATAGCCACAGCATAGCGTCCTTGTTCAGCAAAGAGAGTCTGCGTTTGTATACAACGTGCTTGTATTTCTTCTTCAGTTCCGCAAACACGATGCTGTTTGCATCTGCCTGACAATAACTTCGTATACGCAATTTTTCTTTGTAGATTGGTTTTTCTATCGAACGGCGAATTAAAAGATACGTATCGGTATCGTAATACAGATTACGGATGGTAGTCCTTCCGTACTTGTCGAGGTTCATGTAAGGCTCCATTGCCTTGAGGACTTTTTCTTTTTGCTCAAGCGTCAGCATATATTTCAATTCGTATCGTTTAAACACGGTTTGAAAAGCCATAAAAAATCCTCCTGCACCATATTACACATAATTGTACAGGAGGAATATTGAAGTTTTATTGAAAATAATTAATTTTTACACAAACACTCACGTTTTTTTGAATTTTGCCTCTTGTTTGATCCTTCCAATCAAACTGCTTCAAACTCGCCCGACTCGGTTCCGACGGTAATTGTATATATTTCGCCCTTCTTCATATCGGGACTTGAGAAAATTACCACGGCAAAATCAAGTTTGGGAGTGTACTCCATAATCAACTTTCCGGAACTGTCGGTCAAAAGGATCTTCGTGTCCGCGTCCTGATTACCCACGCTCACTGCTATCACGCCTTGATCGGAATCACTAAACGTTTGTGCCATTCCGGAAGCGCCTGTCCCAATAAACGTGCCGCCCGTAATGGTTGCGCTTATATCATAATCAAGCGTTGCGGTATCACCCTGAACAGGTCCGACAACGGTGGTGTGTCCCCCCGTAATCTCCAAAGTGCCGTTGACATCAATGCCATCGCCGAAAGAACATATATACAATGAGCCACCGGAGATGGTAATACTCCCGTTTGATCCTGACGACACGCCTCCGTGGCTACCCGGTCTGCCGCCACCCATATGTCCCGGTTCACCAAACATACCGTCGCGACCGCCTTCGGTACCGCTTTGATCCATACCACCCGCGGCATTTAAGCCATCATCGCTTGCATTGAGTTTGATATTGCCGCCTTTCACATCAATGCAAAGCGCTTCCAACCCTTCGTAGCATTCGGAAATATGCAATTCACCTGCTGCGATTGTTAACGTGTCTTCCGCGTGAACGGCATCGTCTCCCGATGCGATTGTAAAGGTGCCACCGCTTATATTGATTGAAGCATCCGCGTGTATCGAATCATCTGCGGAATGGATCGTAAAGTTTCCTTTAGAAATCAATATATCGCCTGCGGCTTTCAGCCCTTTCATGCTGGTACTTTCTTCTTCGGACTCTACCGTATAATTCTGTGGCATATTCTGCCGCGCATCACCGTGACCACCGCCCATAAAACCACCGAAATTGTCGGAATGGACTTTGCTTCCGTTTTCACTACCACCGCCTGTGAGCATATCTATCGTGCCGCCCTCAATTTGCACATAGGCGCTTGCCGAAATGCCGTCGCCTTCCGCTTCTGCTTTGACCTTGCCGTCGGCAATATAGACAAATCCTTTAGCGGTATCCTCGCTGTTTTCGCAGTGGACAGCATCTTTGCCGGTATCTACGGTCAATGCGGCGTTGGTAATCCGTACACTGTCGTTGACATCCAATCCGTGAGATGCAGCATTCACCGTATAGGCACCGCTTGTGATTACCAGATCGTCCTTGCACACAATACCGTGTCCGACGGGAGACACAATCATCAGTGAACCTGAGCCGTTCAAGGTCAGATCCTGCTCGGAAAACAGTGTTCCGTCGATCTTGTTATCGTCGATAGCGGTAAAACCGCCACCATTGGAAAGTGTATTGGTTGTACCATCCGCAAGTGTCACAAACACTTTATCCGATTCCCGTATATACAGTGCTGCTGACGTTTTGCTCGTGATATTCACACCATTCAGAACAAGCTGCAATTTTGCCGTATCGGGTGCATCCACGATCAACATGCCCTCGTTCAATTCACCGGACACGATATACGTGGCCTCTTCGGTAACAGTAATGGTTGAGCCGGAGATCGTCACGTTATCCGAGTCAGATACAGCGGTCGTTCCGTTCAGTGTGATTCTGACCGCCGTATTCTCGTCATAATCGGTTTTATAATCTCTGTCGGTAAACATCTCGGTTTTTGTTACCGTATGGTTTTCTTCGGGAACGGTATCCGATATATTGTCTTGTTTGTCGGTTGTGAGTGTATGTTCGGAATCACTTGAACATCCAACAAAGCACATCAGAACGACTGTCATAATCAAAAGGACGGATATTGCTTTTTTCATATAAACCTCCTGTGTCACAGTTTGAAAAGTAAACAAAAGGATATTATAAAAAATCCTCCTGTACTGTGATTACTCACATTGTATAGGAGGATTCTTGAATAATTATTGAAGTCACAAATTGTTTACTTTTCCCTTGACACAGGGAGGGTTGCCCGAAATTCTACAACCCCGTTATAACAACGCACATCGATATGACCGCGGTGAGTGTTGACGATCGCTTTGGCAATGGCGAGACCAAGCCCATAGTGTTTATCCTCACTGTTACGGGCGATGTCAACACGATAGAAACGCTCAAAGATTTTTTCGCGTTGATCGGCGGGGATTTCATCGCCTTTGTTAATAACCGAAAGAATGATCGTGTTTCGTTCTTTTCTCAAGGTTAAGTGTACTTCGCCGTCTTCTTTGCTGTGACGAATAGCGTTATCAAGCAAAATGGATACAAGCTGTTTGAGCTGAGTGCTGTTGCCGTCTACATCAATATCGCTCTCTATATTGCTGCTTAATATATGTCCCTTTTCAAAAGCGACACTCTCGAACGGAAGAGCTTCCCCCGCAACCAAGCGGCTGAAATCAACACGTCCCATCGAAGGCGTAACATTCTCGGTTCGGGCAAGTTCTAACAACTGGGTAACCAACAAGCCCATTCGTTCGTTTTCATACTGAATATTTTGCAACCACTTGTTTTCCCCGATTTCGCGGGATAACAGTTCTGCGTTGGCACTTATCACCGATATCGGTGTTTTCAGCTCGTGGCCGGCATCTGAAATGAACTGTTTTTGCTTTTGATAACTATCCTCAAGAGGATTCACAATTTTTCTCGCAAAAAACAGCGAAAGGAAGAAAAACAACACAAGAACACTACCGCCGAAAATAAGTGTATAACGATACAGGGTGACAGCACTTTCGTTAATAACGGTATTGTCCATAAACGCAACAAGCGTATAACTGCCTTTATCGGTTTTATAGAAAGCCAGATTGTTTATGGTGCCGTTCATTTTGTTGTCGTCGATAATGCTTTGGGCAAGTGTTTTCAATTCGGCGTCGGTGTGAACATCAGGTGCTTCGTTTTGGATGTCGAGAATTTCTCCGTCATAAGAAACCGCAACCGTATAGAAGGTGGTCAGTCGGTATTTCGGAGATTCGGTGTCCACATCAGGTTTGGATGATGGTTTTTTGGTTGGCTTGGGCTTTTCAGACGGTCGTTTCTCCGTCGGCTTTTCCAATGAGTACATATCAGCGTGAGCTGCCAGCATATCCTGGTTTTGTTTTGTCATTTCCACATAACTGGATATGTAAATAACGCCGAGCGTTCCGATCCATAAAAACACAAGCACTAACATAATGGCCATAACGATTATTCTTCGTGATTTTTTAAACATCGTCACACCTCAATTCATATCCAACACCACGCACCGCTTTGATCTCCGTTTTTGCTTCAACAAAAGCAAGCTTTTTGCGAGTAAAGGACATATATACTTCTACATTGTTGTATTCCGCTTCGCTTTCATATCCCCAGATCTTCAGCGACAACTGATCGCGTGTGAGAATTTGACCGCTGTTAACAATGAAGTATTCCAGAATGCGATATTCTTTTTCGCTGAGGCGTACGCTTTGACCGCTGGTTGTGCATGACAATGTGAGAGTGTTTGTATCAAGAATAATATCCGCAAAGGATAGTATGCCATCGGTTGTGCTGAGTGTTCGCCTCCCGAGTGCGCGCAGACGAGCAAGTAATTCTTTTGTCATAAATGGCTTCGTGAGATAGTCATCAGCACCGCTGTCAAGTCCTGTCACCTTATCATCAATATCTGCTTTGGCAGTAAGCATTAATATGGGAGTTGCGATTCCCTCGCGACGCGCGCTTTTTGCAATTTCATATCCGCTCATTCCCGGAAGCATAACATCGAGAATGATGATGTCGTAGATACGGCTTTGAACAGCAGCTAAACCATCCGTACCATTGCCGCAATGATCAACCTCATAATGCTCAAGGCGCAAGAGCTCACATAACGCTTGCGCCATTCTTTTTTCGTCCTCCACAAGCAAAATTCTCATACTGACACCACCTTATACGGTCATTATATCACGAAAGATTGAAAATGTATTGAAATAATAAAGGATTATTCACGCAAATACCTATAAAGCTTTTTCAATCTTATAAAAATATCTGGACTTGTGGAAAGGGTTGTGGTATATGTTTGTGTTGCCAAAGAAAGGAGATGGCGCACATGACCACACTGGAAGATCTGTACTACGGCAACATACACCCTTGCGAGCGGGAGGTTGTTCGCGGATCGCCGACGGACAAGCTACTCCGTCTGCTTTGCAAAAATGAGGGATCACTGACCGCTACGCTAACGGAACAGCAGAAAGAAACCAAGTCGGATCGTAGCCATGTCGTTCTGTGAGCCAAGGA
>JAZRQG010000184.1:0-5401 GCA_045649625.1 Acutalibacteraceae bacterium | reverse complement strand
TGGAGTCTGTATCATAGAACACAGGAAAAGTATATCCTTTTTCTGAGATGAACGCCTTTGCGCTACTGAGCGTTTCACGTCCGCCGGTCATATTGACCATCAAGAAATGGATCTTGTTCCCAAACTCCAGATATTTTTCATGGAAGTCAGGCATCTCGCTTTGACAAGGGCCACACCAGCTTGCCCAGAAATTCAACACGATCGGCTTACCGACATAATCCGACAGATTGACTTTGTTTCCCGATCCATCATAAACAGTGAAATCGGGAGCTTTCGTCAGTTGCCGCTTTGTATCATCTGTGCCTGATTTATCATTTTGGTTTTCGTGATCATTGTTTTCTTGATCGCCTTGAATCAGCAGCCCGTCGGGAGCATCGTCCTTGCTAAGCTGCGTATAAAGCACTGAAGCACCGCCAATCAGAAGAACAAACACCAACACAAGTATAGTTATATTTTTCCTCTTACTCATAATTCCTCCTTATCCGAGAAGACTCAGAAACCGTCCGAGCATTCCCGTTGCCATCAAAATACCGATTGCAACAAGCAGACTGCCGCTGACGATATTGATGACCTTATAGTTTTTCTTGATCCAGTTGAATGCCGATTTCAGATAATCGATCAGCACCGCGCTGAGAACGAACGGGATGCCAAGTCCCAGTGAATATGCCAAAAGCATCAGCATTCCCTCTGCGATATGGGCCTGTTGGGATGCAAGCATCAGCGCCGAACCGAGAAACGCTCCCACGCAAGGCGTCCAACCGATGGAGAACACCATGCCGAAAAGCAGGGCCGAGAAGAATCCCATGTTATCGGTTTTGACCGATTGGCCGCCACCTCGGAACAGATTCAATTTGAACACACCAAGGAAATTCAGCCCGAAGAACACAACGATAAGGCCCGAGACAATATTTACCGCAGTCTGATACTCTCTCAAGAAGCTTCCTACCGTTCCTGCCAGCGCGCCGAGCACAACGAATACCACGGTAAAGCCGGTAACGAAGCCCAATGCTCCTTTCAGCGTTTTGCCAGTAGTCCGTTCACCGCCGCCTGCAAAATAGGAAATGTAGATGGGCAGCATCGGGAGCAGGCACGGTGAAATGAAGGTTATAATGCCTTCAAGAAATGCGATCACATATTGCATTTACCGTCACACCCCTTTCCGAAAAGTCCCGAGAGCAATAGTCCTATAACTCCCATATAGATCATCGTAATGATGGGATTTGACGTAATCGCACAGCTGCCCGTCGAACATCCCACGACATAATAATATCCAAGTCCCGCAAGTGCTCCGCCTACGGTAAACAAAAACGGGCGCAACAGTTTTTTAAGCTTTGATTTCATTTTCAGGCACCTCCTGCCAGATATTTTTCCGCCTCGTGAACTGCGACGGCACCGTCGGCAACCGCCGTCACGATCTGGCGAAGCTCTTTTGTTCTGATATCTCCCACAGCAAATACGCCGGGGATATTTGTCTTTGTATCTTCTCCTGCGACAACGTATCCGTTTCCGTCAAGCTCGACCTGACCTCCGAGAAACTCAGTCGCCGGTTTTCTTCCGACACTGACGAACACGCCGTCGCAAGCAATCGTGCTTTCTTCACCGGTATTCACGTCTGAAAGACGAACACCGGTGATTTTTGCCTCGTGAAGCAGTTCCTTTACCGTGCTGTTCCATCGAAATTCCACATTCTCCGCTTGCATCAGCGGTTCGTGATAGATCTTCGTTGCCCGAAGGGTGTCACGGCGATGAACCAAGATCACCTTTTCGGCGATTCTGCTGAGAAGTAACGCATCTGCTGCTGCGGTATTTCCGCCGCCTACCACAATAACCGTTTTCCCACGGTAAAACATACCGTCGCAGGCGGCGCAGTAAGCGACTCCGCGTCCGACAAGTTCCGATTCTTTCTCCACACCAAGTTCTCTCGGATTTGCTCCGGTTGCGAGTACCACAGTCCTACTGAGAAATGTTTCGCTTGCTGTTTCGATCAGTTTTGGTTCTGCAGTAAGGTCAAGGCGAACGACCTCTGCCGTCTTACTCTTTGCCCCGAAACGCTCGGCCTGTTTTTTCATTTTATCGGCAAGGGAAAAACCGTCAATCCCGTCCTCAAACCCCGGATAGTTGTCGATCTGATGGGTCAAAGCCATCTGACCGCCTGCCGAAAGACGTTCCAATACGAGGGTGTCTAAACCTGCTCTTGCTGCATAAAGAGCCGCAGTATAGCCTGCAGGACCGCCGCCTATGATGATCATATCGAAAACGTGATTATTGTTTGTCATTTTCACGCACTCCTTTTTTACTTTTCTGACCTTAGTATACCGCAATTATTGTTTCACTTCCGTGATGATGTCACAAAAAAGGCACCGCCTCCGGTGCCTTTGAAAGTTCCATGTATAAAAGCGGTACAGCAACATTACTGTACCGCCTTTATTGCCTTATTAGGATTTAGTTTTTGATTTCTGTAAATCAAAGCACCAAGGAAGGTGCGGCATATACTCTTGCAGCCAATTCTTGATTGAGCATATAGAGGCTCTTGGGATCGCTTCCGAACAACTCCATCTTCGTAATCAGATCATTGGCGTTGGTCTCTTCTTCACCCTGCTCTTTAACAAACCAGTCAAGGAACTGCATGGTACGGAAATCCTTTACTTCATATGCTGCTGCATAGATATCGTTAATCAAAGAAGTAACATATTCCTCGTGCTCAAGCCCTGCCTTAAGAACGTCCATATGACAGTTGATGGCTTTGTCGGGCTTTGCGATTGCTTCAAGCGTCACCTTCTGATTTTCGTTCTGGAGGTACTGATAAAACAGCATTGCGTGGTCGCGTTCCTCCTGTGCCTGAATCTTATACCAGTTTGCAAAACCGTCAAGTCCCGCATCCTCAAAGTAGTTAGAAAAATCCAAGTAAAGATATGCGGAGTAAAACTCTTTGTTGATTTGCTGATTTAACAGCTCATGTACTTTTGCATTCATCATTTTCTTCTCTCCTATTCAAATGTCTGCCTTCCACAAGCCGTGAAGATTGCAATAGGCATAAGCAACAACAGGCTTCTCATCGGCAAGAGCAAAGGTTACAACAGGCGCTTTACCCACCTCAAGGCACTTGCGCTGACCACCCTTATCGGTCTGAAGATATACCCAAAGGATGCTGTGCTCCTCTACCATAGGATGCTCCACGGAACCGATGGTCACAGTCACGGTCTTTCCGTCAACCGATACAACGGGAATATGCTTTTCGTGGCTTGCTTCCACTACACCGGGTTCCAGCTTTGTCATCTTCTGTCCACAGCACATCATAGGAACACCTGCATCGTGGATCATTCCGATCAAATTCCCGCAATGCTCACAAATATAGAACTTATTGTTATCACACATAGAAAAAACCTCCATATTTTAGTTTATTTGTTTTTTATTATATCACCAAACTGTGAATAATTCAAGGCATTTGCCTTATTCGTATTGAATTTTCGTGGCAAATCGTGTATAATAGTAAAAAAGTATATTCCTTATCTGCGCTGTACCTACAAGCAGATAAGGATAGGATGGATTGTATGGAATTTCAAAACTATTTCCCCATTTGGAATAAATTAAATGCTGTTCACCAAGAACAGATCCTCGGCACGCTGATCACCCGCGCGGTTAAAAAAGGAACGGTGATCCACAACGGCGGTAACGACTGCACGGGGCTTTTGCTGGTAAAGTCCGGTCAGCTTCGCGCCTATATTCTTTCCGATGAAGGACGGGAAATCACTATTTACCGTCTGTTTGATCGGGATATGTGTCTGTTTTCCGCATCCTGCATGATGCGCTCCATTCAGTTTGACATCACCATTGAGGCGGAAAAGGACACCGACCTTTGGATCATTCCCGTTGAAGTCTATCAGAACATTATGGCAGAGTCCGCGCCCGTGGCGAACTATACCAACGAGCTGATGGCTACAAGATTTTCCGAAGTTATGTGGCTGATTGAACAGATCATGTGGAAGAGTCTTGATAAGCGCGTTGCCGCCTTCCTCCTGGAAGAATCCACTATTGAGGACAGCGACACGCTAAAAATCACACACGAAGCCGTTGCCAACCACCTTGGTTCTCACCGTGAGGTCATCACACGAATGCTGAAATATTTTCAGAACGAAGGAATGGTCAAGCTCTCCCGCGGCACGGTTGAGCTTGCAGATAAAACCAAGTTAGAAGAACTAAGCGAAGAGTAAACGATGTCCGCCGATGCAAAGCGCACGGCGGACATTTTGTGTAGCTGCCTTATTCAATTCCTGTCAGTTCATAGCCTACGTCTTGAACAACTGTTTTGAAAGCATCGTTCGACACATTTTGATGCAGTTTCACATGAGCCGATTTGTCCTCCAGACTTACGGCAACCTCTTCTACGCCCGGTATCGCCGCAAGTGCTTTTTGAACGTGCATAACACAATGATTGCACATCATACCTTCAATTTTCAACACCTTTTCCATATTGTTTTCTCCTTTATCATTCAGCGCCAAAGGCTTGCCCTCGGCGTGCTTTTTATTTTTGGGCTTAAACCATCTGAGCCGCAGTGCATTCGTTACCACAAACACCGAACTGAAGCTCATAGCAAATGCTCCAATCATTGGATTCAGCTTCAGTGCAAAGGGGATAAAGAACACCCCTGCCGCAACAGGAATACCGATAATATTATAGATAAACGCCCAAAACAGATTTTGCTTGATGTTTCGGATAACCGCTTTGCTGAGTTGGATAGCGGCGGGCACGTCCATCAAATCGCTTTTCATCAAAACAATATCAGCCGATTCCATGGCGATATCGGTTCCCGCACCAATGGCAATTCCCACATCAGCTCTTGCAAGGGCGGGCGCATCGTTGATACCGTCACCTACCATGGCTACCTTTTTGCCCTCGTTTTGCAAACGGCGGATCTCCTGCTCCTTATCCTGAGGAAATACCTCTGCCACTACCCGATCAACTCCCACCTGACGGCGGATTGCTTCCCCCGTTTTTGCATTATCTCCGGTGAGCATGACCACTTCGATTCCCATGCCGGAAAGCTCCGCAATTGCCTGGGCGCTGGTGGGTTTCACCACATCCGCTACGGCGATCACACCCAGTAGCTTACTGTCTTTCGCGAAGTACAGAGGTGTCTTTCCGTCGGATGCCAATTCCTCTCCCTTTGTCATAAGCGCACCGCCGGGAATGTTATAGGCCTCCATCAGACGGCGGTTGCCTGCAAGGACAAGTTCACCGTCAATGATACCGGTGATTCCCTGACCGGGAATTTGATTGAAATCGCTGACGCTTAAGTTTGCATAGCCGGTTTTCTCGGCTTCCGCTACAACTGCCTCTGCCAGCGGATGCTCCGATAATCTTTCCAGAGAGGCGGCTACTTGCAGCAGTTCCTCCCGGGAG
>JAZRQG010000183.1:0-4604 GCA_045649625.1 Acutalibacteraceae bacterium | reverse complement strand
AAGAAAGGTGTGATCGCCGATGGACCCCAACAATTTTCGATCCATGATGGAACGGTACAATCAAGAACTGCTGAACCTGCAGCAACGCGCAGGGAATCCTCCACCGCCGCCTGCTCCTCCTGCGCCACCCGCGCCGCCTCCTTCTCCCCAACCGACGCCTCCCCCCACACCGCCGACAACCTTTACCCCACCGCTGACCGTGCGCGTAACCTCGGCAAACGGGGCCATTCCGATTCCCGACGCGTTGGTGGTCGTCACTCGCGAGGAAAACGGAGAGATGGTTGTGGAGGCTTCTCGCATCACCAACAACAGCGGCCTTGCTGAGCCGGTCATTCTGCCGGCGGTTGATCCTGTGCTGACCCTGCAGCCGGGGAACACGATTCCGCGGATCGTATACGAGGTAACTGTCGCCGCGCCGGATCATTACCGGACACGTATCAGCGGCATTCCGCTGTACGCCGGCATCCCCACCGAACTGCCCGTATCACTCGTTCCGTTACCCGAGTTTTCAGACGTCCCACAACAGGAGATCCGTTATATCACGCCGCCCATCAACTTATAAGGAGAAGCCATATGCCTGACTTACCGTTTGTGCCGGAGAATATCGTTGTACACCTCGGCGCGCCGACCTCGGATGCACCGAACGTGACGGTATCCTTTCCGGACTACATCAAGAATGTCGCCTCAAGTGAGATCTTCCCCACCTGGCCGGAAAGTGCGCTGCGCGCCAATATCTTGGCGCAGATCTCATTTGCGCTTAACCGCATCTATACCGAGTGGTACCCCAGCCGCGGGTACGCATTTGACATCACCAACAACACCGCGTTCGATCAGTCCTTTGTGCAAGGACGTGATATCTTCGACAATATCAGTCTGCTGGTCGATGAGTTGTTTAACGATTACGTGCGCCGCCAAGGATCAATCGAACCATACTTTACACAATACTGCAACGGTACTACCTCGACGTGCGAAGGATTGTCACAATGGGGCACCGTTCAGCTCGCCAACCAAGGCCTAAATTCCGTGGAGATCCTTCGGTCCTTTTATGGTGATGATATCGAGATCGTGACCGACGCGCCCGTGCGGAACAATCAACCGTCCTATCCCGGTACGCCGCTGCGTGTCGGCTCCACCGGCAACGACGTGCTGACAAAGCAGATTCAATTGAACCGCATCTCGCGCAACTATCCCGCAATCCCGAAAATCGACCCCGTAGACGGGGTCTTCGGAACCGCCACCGAGGACGCGGTGGTTGCCTTTCAGGAGATCTTTGGGTTGACACCCGACGGTGTCATCGGCAAGGAAACCTGGTACCGCATCGCCTTTTTGTACAACGGCGTCAAGCGGTTGGCCGAACTGGATTCCGAGGGGATTGCACTGGAGGATATTCGCAAGCAGTTTTCCGAACTTTTGCGGTTCGGGGATACCGGTGACGAAGTGCGCGTGATTCAGTATTTTCTGGCGGTGGTCGGCACTTTCAATGACGCTGTGCCGTCCGTTGCCATCAACGGCACCTTTGACGAAGCTACGCAAAATGCGGTGATCGCGTTTCAGCAGTATGCGGGGCTGACCCCCGACGGCATTGTCGGTGAGGAAACGTGGGATCAGCTGTACGATGCCTACCGCGGTATTGTTGCCACCATCACGGTGCCGGAAAACCGTGTAGCGCCCTATCCGGGCACACCGCTGACAACCGGTTCACAGGGCGAATACGTCGTGTTTTTACAAACCTATCTAAATCGCATTGCCGAGACCTATCCCGCCATTCCCACTGTCACGGTGGACGGCGTTTTCGGTGATGCTACCGAGACTGCTGTGATCGCGTTCCAGCGTGAATTTGGGCTGTCACCAAATGGGTTTGTCGGGCCGATCACCTGGGATCGCATTGCGAGTGTATACGAAGATCTGACCGTCGGTTCCGAAAAACAAACGGGACAATTTGGCGGTTACACCATGGCAGAGGGGGTATAGCGTATGTACACAGATGATCAATGCCGCGATCACATTCGCGAGTTACAAGAATATCTGCGTGCACTTTCCGCAACGGATGAGCGCTATCCTCTACTCGGTGTGGACGGGATATTCGGCCCCGAAACGACCGAGGCAGTGCGGGTATTCCAGCAAACCACCAACTCCCCCGTCACCGGCACGGTGCAGCGGGCGGATTGGGAACGCATCGTACGCGAATACGGCAATCTCCTCCTGCAACTCGTACCGGCACGTGCTATCGCGCCTTTCCCCTATCCGACCTTTGTTTTAAAGCCGGGGGACCGCGACCCGCTTGTCTATATTCTGCAGGTAATGCTTGGTGCAATAGGCAACGAGGCGCTTGTCGTCACCGGACTATACGATACCGCCACCGAGAATGCCGTACGTGCGCAACAGGTCGCCGCCGATCTGCTGCCCACAGGCGAGGTTGATCGCATCACGTGGGATTACCTTGCCGCGCTATATAACAGTCGCTGACCTATGCGGCATAAAGTATTTGTTAAAAACGCCGCCGTTCTGACGGTTACCTCACTGATCTTACGCACCATCGGCATCTTCTTCCGTATTTTTCTGTCGGGTAAGATTGGCGCGGAGGGTATGGGACTGTATCAGCTAATCGTATCAATTTATGTGCTCGGCTCCACCTTTGCCACCTCGGGAATTTCCACTGCCGTCACACGTCTGATCGCCGATGAGCTCGCCTGCGGCACCGCACGGTCAGTGCGGCATATCCTGCGCCGCTCGATTCTGCTCAGTCTCGGCATTGGGCTTCTCTCCACCGCGCTGATTTATTTCGGGGCGGATACCATCAGTGTGTACTGGATTCGCGATGCACGTGCCGCCAATGCCCTGCGCATGCTTGCATTCAGTCTGCCATCCATGGGGATTTCTTCGTGTTTGCGGGGATATTTCATTGCCAGACGTAAAGCGGCGGGAACCTCATACGCACAATTGTTGGAGCAGGCAGTGCGTATCGGTGTGATCGCATTGCTCATTGATCGGTTTGCGAAAGCGGGACTGGCAATGGCGTGCTTGGCGGTCATGATCGGTGACACGGTGGCGGAATGGACATCGTGTGCGTATCTTGCCATTCGCTGCCATCGCGACAAGAAACGGATGCAGGCGGAACTGCCAATGCGCGTCGGCGCGCGGCCACCCGTCGTGCGGCGGCTTCTCGCCATCGCGGCACCGATTACGGCGGGTCGGTATCTGAACACGATCTTGCGCACCATTGAAAACATTTTGGTTCCAAACAGCATTGCCACGTACTGCGGATCAAAAGAGCGGGGTCTTTCGGAATTCGGTGCTTTAAAAGGCATGGCACTGCCGCTCATCTTTTTCCCCGCCTCCTTTTTATCGGCACTGTCCACTCTGCTGATCCCCGAAATCTCGTCCGCCAACGCCCTGCATCAGCAGGGGAAGATCAACCGCGCGATTGAACACACCCTGCATTTAACGCTGCTCAGTTCCATCTTGATCGGTGCCACATTCTTCGTCTTTTCGGATGAGATCGGTGTACTGCTGTACAACAGTGAGGACGTCGGGCGGTATTTGGCGGTGCTGGCACCGCTGACCCCGATCATGTACGCGGAAAGCATTGTGGACGGTATTCTCAAAGGGTTAAATCAACAGGTCAGTTCCTTAAAATACAGCATTGTCGATTCTGCGATCCGTATCGTGTTGATCGTATTTGTTGTCCCGCGGTGGGGCATGAACGGCTTTTTGTTCATTATGGTCATCAGCAATGTGCTGACCTCTTTCCTCAACACGCACCGCCTGTTAACAGTGACGGGGGTCAACTGGCAATGGGGACGCTGGATCGTGCGTCCGTTACTCGGTGCCGGTGCCGCCGTGGTGCTCACACAAGCGATAACACGCTTGCCGTTTTTTTCGGAAGTCAGCGGAATAGTTCTCACCATTTCGGGCATTCTGTGTTTGTGCGGCATCTACGGTATGCTGCTTTCTCTGCTCGGCTGTATCCGATTTTCAGAGCTTCGCTCTACCCTAGCATAATTTTTTGAATTTTTTAAAAATTTTCCCTTGACAAGTGCCGGATGATAGTGTATTATAGTCAAGCAGTTTGACGCGCACCATTAGCTCAGTTGGTAGAGCACCTGACTCTTAATCAGGGTGTCCAGGGTTCGAGTCCCTGATGGTGTACCATCCGGCCCGTTGGTCAAGTGGCCTAAGACTCCGGCCTCTCACGCCGGCAACACGAGTTCGAATCTCGTACGGGTCACCATGTATCCTGTGGGCTTAAAACTGCCCACAGAATATGCCTACTTAGCTCAGTCGGTAGAGCATGCGGCTGTTAACCGCAGGGTCGTAGGTTCGAGCCCTACAGTAGGCGCCAAAAAAAGCAATCACCCGATCGGGTGGTTGCTTTTTTTAGTTTCTTCTGTTGGATCGGTGCTGCTGCTCGGTGTTAACAGCCGCATAGCGGCTGTTAACTGTGGCGAGCCCGAGCTCCGCCGGTGGCGGATGCAGCGAGGGTGCAAGCCTGCGCCGCGGTCGAAAAAATCGAGGAGAAGCGCTGTGCGCCCGACGATTTTTTCGGGCACCGCAAGAGTATGGGTCGTAGGTTCGAGCCCTACAGTAGGCGCCAAAAAATAAGA
>JAZRQG010000182.1:0-7575 GCA_045649625.1 Acutalibacteraceae bacterium | reverse complement strand
GCCGCTTACTTTATCTCCCCAAGATCCATTCCAGGCACTGGGTTTCCCACATCGGCAGCCGCAACAACACCCTCAACCGTGCGGGTAACCACACAAAGGTGCTATCCTCCGTCTCCCGAAGCGGCAACTCTTGCTGTAGGGTTACCGGTTCATAGGTTCCCCCAAACAAAATGCGCCCGCTGCGAATACTTACCACCAGCAGCCCACCCGCAAGCAGCAGCACACATGCCGTCAGCAAAAACGCACACATCGCCGTCGTCCACGTACGGTTTTTCTTCATATCGTTATAACCCCTTTAACGTTTGCACTAATCCTTTGCCCAACAATTCACCCGAATAGAGAGCTTCTTCCAGGGTGTTGACATCACTGCCAACCTCGACTAAAATCATCCCGTTGCACAACTGTTGATTATACCGCGCACTCGCAAGCACCATCGGCCGCATCAGCCCACCGTACTCTGTGTGCAGCGTTTGCTGGAGATGCGCACCGAATGAAAGATTTTCCGCCGTGTGCGGATTGGGAACGGATTTGGTATTCATCATGCCCACGATGATCATCATTTGAGCGGCCTTTTTCCCATTTATCACCGCGGTCGGTTTCACGCGCGTACCATCGGACTGATAAATGGCATCACGATGGATGTCCAGCACCACGCTGATCGACGGATATTGCGAAAGATATTTTTCCACAGCTTTGCGCGAATGGGTATACGCACCGTTGTAAGGCTGATCATGAATCTCGGTGTCGTGGATCACGCCGATCCCCGCTTGTCTGAGCTGCCAAGCTACGCGCTCCCCCACCGCTACCATGTTTTTGGTCGCATCGTCGGTACGGCTTTTGGCATCCGGATTGAAGAATCCCGCATCGTAATCCAGATAACATTCAGTGGTATGCGTGTGGGTGATCAGCACTTGAATAGCGTCCGTATTCTTATCAAAATCAATGTCCGGTGTATGCGCCAGTGCCGCGGCAATATCCGCGGCGGTTTTGGTATTGTTCTTGATCGCAACACCCTCCGTGAACGTCTTGCCGGCAGACATCTGCTGTGTCAGTACCACTCCCGCGCCCGCTTGCTTTTCCGGCACGGGGTTTGAGGGAACGGTCACCGCCTGCATCGTGACCTCTCCCAATATCACACGTTGCTCACTGAGTGCCCCACCGGGCGCCGCAGCAGACGGTTTGGTTACCCATCCGCTAATAATTTCGGCACTCCCCTCCGGTTGCTGTAACCCCACCGACAGCAACGCCGCCTGCTCCATTACTTGTGTAAACGCTTCCTTAGGAATGGCGGCTATCGTCAACCCCAAAACTCCACATACCGCGATACATACGATCGCGGTAACGATCCGTTGTTTCATTCTACTCACCCATACCACTGTATGACCGTACTCACAATGCTATGCTCAAAAGTTCTAGTGGAGAATAGGTCGGCTGCAGAGCGGCGTGGATCGTCATGGCAAGCAACCGAGCAGCGCGCGCGATCATGAGATCAATCTCCCGCGGTGTTACCATCATCTCGGCACCTCGCGGTAATACCACCCCTTGCTCCGATCCGGTAAGATCTCTCGCAAGTGTGCCCGCATCCACCACCGTCGGCACCCCTATCCCGATCACCGGGAGCTTGAGCCTCTCGCGGTTGAGCGCCTTGCGCTTGTTACCCACCCCAGACCCCGGTGAAATACCGGTATCGGAAAGCTGCACCGTACAGCCCAGCCGTTCCAGACTGCGTGCCGCGAGTGCATCCACCGCGATCACGGCGGCGGGCTTTATCACTTGGCAAACACCACGCACCATCTCGCTGCTTTCCACCCCTGTATTGCCGAGCACATCGGGCTTGAGCACCACCGTGGGTCGCAGATCATTAAGTCCCACGCTTCGAGCGAACTCCCCTTGTATATGGCGTGTCGCCAAAACCATCGATGCGGTGCACGGTCCCAAAGCATCGGGTGTGATCGCTTCGTTACCAAGCCCGACAACCAGCACACCGCCGTCCTCGGGAAGCAAGCGGCGTAACTGCTCCCCCAAAATGATGGCTTTTTTCTCCAGCTCCCGTTCATCATCGGTCAGCGGTGCCAATGTCGCCGTGATATACCGTCCGGCAGTTTTCTTAATGCGCGCCGCGTCCTCAGGCGTCAAGTCAAGGGTACACAATTCCATCCCGTCCGCTTGCTGCTTGTGTAGCGACGCATCGGCAACCGCCTCCATCGCCAAATCGGTTCGAATTTGCATATCACTCATCTCCTATTTAATAGTATTAAAAGAAAAAAACGCAATATTCTGAAAAAAAAGTATTGATTTTCCGTCAACTTCGTGTTATGATAAACCCTGCGTGATTTAGAGTAATTCTTTTTTTGAGGAGGTGTGACAATGCCCAACATTAAATCCGCTAAGAAGCGCGTCAAGGTAATTGCTGCCAAAACCGCTCAGAACAAGGCGACCCGTTCCGAACTGAAAACGGACATCAAAAAGGCTAACGCCGCGATCGAGGCCGGCGCTGACGATAAGGAACTCCTTGTCAAAGCTGCTGTCAAGAAAATTGACCAGGCCGCTGCGAAGGGACTCCTGCACAAGAACACGGCTGCACGGAGAAAGTCCGCCCTCGCAAAAAAAGTTAACGGTTAATCGTTTAACGAGGTTAAAACGCCCTGCGAACTACCAATAGTTCGCAGGGCGTTTTTTATATATTTTTCTCCTTCTCGTTCTTTTTCCACCGCAAACAGCGTAAATGTGGAATGTGTGTTGGTTTTTTCTGTTTTTTGGTTTTTATTTTCCACATTTCTTGTTTTATGTGTTGAATTTTTTTAATTTTCTTTGATTTTATGTTATTTTTTTGGTTTTTATTGGTTTTCCTATTGACTTTCATGTGGGATTCATGTAGAATGAGTACAGAACGAAATGTGGGAGGGTGTCGATATGTCCACTTTTTATACGCAAGACATTCAAAAAAGTCCGCGCATCCCGAAACTCGTGGAGCATTTATTTGAAAAAATGCCCGAGATCGAGCCGTATCGCGCGGTATTGCTGACCGAATCGTATCAGCAAACGGAGGGCGAACCGATCATTCTGCGCCGCGCAAAGGCGTTTGCGCATATTTTGGCGCACATCCCGATCACCATCCGCCCGCTCGAGTTGATCGTTGGCTCCAGCTCCAAGAATCCGCGCGGCGCACAGCTGTTTCCGGAATATTCCTATGAATGGCTAGAGGCGGAGTTTGATACGCTCGCCACGCGTTCCGCTGATCCATTCTATATTTCGGAGGAGACCAAAAACGCATTGCGTAAGGTGTTTCCGTATTGGAAAGGCAGAACCACCAGTGAACTTGCCACCTCCTACATGGCGCCGGAAACCATCGCAGCGATCGAGCACAACATCTTCACGCCCGGTAACTACTTCTACAACGGCGTCGGTCACGTGACGGTCGATTACGGTAAGGTGCTCAAAATCGGCTACCGCGGTATCGCAGGAGAAGCGCGGGCAGCACTTAAGAAGTTGTGCGTCACCGACGCTGATTACGCCAAACGCCATCACTTCCTCAACGCGGTGCTCATCGCCTGTGATGCAGTGGAGTTGTATGCTAACCGCTATGCGGAACTCGCCCGCAAACAAGCAGCGGAATGCGTGGACAATGCGCGTAAAGCGGAACTCTTAAAAATCGCAGAGAACTGCTCTCGCGTACCGGCGCACGGCGCCACCTCGTTCTACGAGGCGTGCCAGTCGTTCTGGTTCGTACAAATGCTCATTCAGATCGAATCCAGCGGTCACTCCATCTCCCCGGGTCGTTTCG
The DNA here is from genome assembly GCA_045649625.1 of Acutalibacteraceae bacterium. Classification (GTDB taxonomy): domain Bacteria; phylum Bacillota; class Clostridia; order Oscillospirales; family Acutalibacteraceae; genus RGIG3009. Next base: position 3,791 of record JAZRQG010000182.1, on the reverse strand, counting down.
ATCAATATATGTATCCTTATTTAAAAGCGGATCTTGACAAAGGCCTCATCTCCCGCGAACAGGCACAAGAATACGTCGACTGCGTCTGGGTCAAGCTCAACGACCTCGGCAAGGTGCGTGACCTCGCCTCCGCAGAGGGCTTTGCCGGTTACAGCATGTTTCAGAACTTGTGCGCCGGCGGTCAGGACAAGGACGGCAAGGATGCCACCAACGATATGTCGTATATGTGTATCAATGCCACCTTGCACGTGTTGCTGCCGCAGCCGTCGTTCTCGGTGCGCGTGTGGAACGGTTCGCCGCACGAGTTTATGATCCGTGCCGCAGAGATCACCCGCACCGGCATCGGTCTCCCCGCCTATTACAACGACGAGGTCATCGTCCCCGCTTTGCAGAATCGCGGGCTGACGTTGCAGGATGCGCGCGACTACAACATCATCGGTTGTGTTGAACCGCAAAAATCCGGCAAGACAGATGGCTGGCACGATGCCGCATTCTTCAATATGTGCCGCCCGTTAGAGCTGACTTTCTCAAACGGCATGGACAACGGCTTCCAGATTGGCCCACAAACCGGTGACGTTGCCAATATGAAGACCTTTGACGAGTTCTACGACGCCTACAAGAAGCAGATGGAATATTTCATCGAGCTGATGGTCAACGCGGACAACGCTATCGACCAGGCACACATGGATCGCGCACCGTTGCCGTTCCTCTCCTCCATGTTAGAGGATTGTATCGGACGCGGCAAGAGCGCGCAGGAAGGCGGCTGCGTGTACAATTTCACCGGCCCGCAAGGCTTTGGCATCGCCAACGTTGCCGACGCACTAACCGCCGTAAAAGAACTCGTTTTCAACGAAAGATACCTCTCGCTTGCGGAATTCCGTCAAGCACTCGAAAACAACTACGGCAAAGATATGGATCCCAAGCAAGCCGAAAAGCTCACCAAGCAGGTCGTAAAAAGCATGGTGGACAGCGGCCGCACCCTGACGCCGGATGATATCAAGGCCGTATATCTCACGGTTGCGCAGAACCCCTGTTCCGACGAGCAAAAGGTGCGTTATCAGCAGTTGCTCGACCGTATCCACGCTCTGCCAAAGTTCGGTAACGACAACCGTGTAATCGACGATTTTGCGCGCGACGTTGCATATACTTACACCCGTCCGATTGAGCGGTATCGCAACCCGCGCGGCGGCGTGTATCAAGCCGGTTTGTATCCGGTTTCTGCCAATGTGCCACTCGGCGCGCAAACCGGCGCCACACCGGACGGCCGCTTGGCGTTCACGCCGGTGGCTGACGGTGTATCCCCCGCCGCAGGGCGCGACGTGAACGGTCCGACAGCCGCAGCCAACTCGGTCGCCAGATTGGATCACTATATCGCCTCCAACGGCACTCTGTTTAATATGAAATTCCACCCCAGCGCCTTGGCAGGCCGCAGTGGTCTGGAAAGTTTTGTAGCGCTAGTACGTGGCTACTTCGACCAAAAAGGCAGCCACGTCCAGTTCAACGTCGTCAGCCGCGAAACGCTGCGCGATGCACAAAAGCATCCGGAAAACTATCGTTCGCTGGTGGTTCGCGTTGCCGGATACAGCGCTCTGTTCACCACGCTGTCCCGCTCGCTGCAGGATGACATTATCAATCGCACCGAACAAGGAGGGTTTTAATGGACACCTCGTTGTTATCGGTGACCGGCAGGATCTTCGATATTCAGCGATTTTCCACGCACGACGGATCGGGTATCCGTACGCTGGTGTTTCTTAAGGGTTGTCCTCTGCGGTGCCGCTGGTGCTGCAATCCGGAATCCCAGTCGTATGAAATCCAGCAAATGACCCTTGGCGGCAACACCAAAACGGTGGGACGCGACGTCACGGTGGAGGAAGTGCTCAAAGAGATTTTACGTGACCGTATGTACTACCGACGCTCCGGCGGCGGGGTTACGCTCTCGGGTGGCGAATCACTAACACAGCCGGAATTCGCCGTCGCATTGCTGACAGCGTGCCAAGAAAACGGTGTGCACACCGCGATCGAGACCACCGGTTTCGCTTCGCCCGAAGTCATCGAACGGTATCTGCCGGTGCTGGACTGTGTGCTGATGGATATTAAGCATATGAACAGTGAAAAGCACCAAGAATTCACCACACGCCCCAATGACCGTATTCTGCAAAACGCGCGCTTGATCGCCGAAAAGGCCAAACAGTTGATTATCCGTGTACCGGTCATCCCGACCTTCAACGACACGGAAGCCGAGATCAGTGACATTGCCGCGTTTGCCGCATCGCTCCCAAACGTGCGGGAGATCCACCTGCTTCCGTACCATCGGATGGGCACAGATAAGTACACCGGTCTCGGCCGCGAGTACACGATGGCGCACATCACCCCGCCCACCGCGGAGCACATGGAGTTGCTTAGACGCAAAGCAGAATCCTACGGTCTGAAAGCACTGATAGGAGGTTGATGCAATGGAACTTGACGTGCTGAATCAAAGTGAAAAGAAGACACGCATTATACAGGAGCTTGTCCCCGGTAAACAGATCACGCTGGCACACATCATCGCACACCCTGAGGACATTCTGTATCGCAAGCTCGGTTTAGATCCCGCCGTAGATCACGCAGGCGCCATCGGTATTTTGACCTTGAGCCCCAGCGAAACCGCCATCATCGCCGGTGATATTGCACTGAAATCCTCGGGCGTTGAGCTCGGCTTTGTGGATCGTTTCAGCGGCACCGTGATCGTCACGGGAACGGTATCGCAGGTCGAAGCGGCCATTACCGCCATTCGCGAATACGCGATCGAAAAGCTGGGTTTCTCCGTCTGTGAGCTGACCCGCACATGAGAAAGAAATTGATTCTGATGGGGCGCAGCGGCTGCGGCAAAACCTCGCTGACGCAAGCCTTGCGAGGCGAGACCGTCACCTACTTAAAAACGCAAGCGATCGCCTACGACGACTTTCTCATTGACACCCCCGGCGAGTACGCCGAGAATCACGACCTCGGCGCCGCTTTGTGCCTCTACGCATACGAGGCGGACGTGGTCGGCCTGCTGATCGCCGCCGACGACGACTATTCCCTCTTCCCACCGTGCATCACTTGCCTGGTGAATCGCGAGGTAATTGGAATCGTCACCAAGATCGATAAAGCGGACCCCCGCCGCGCAGAAAACTGGCTGCGCTTGTCCGGCTGTGAAACCGTGTTTCACGTAAACTCCCTGACCGGCGAAGGTATCCCTGCACTGCTGAATCACATTGAAGTCAAAGAAAAACCACAAAAAAATAACTAAAACACAGAAAAAACCAAATTTAAGTGTTGACTTTCGTTGTTTATGGTGGTATGATGTAGCCATAGAAATAGGAAAACCAACAAAATCCACACAGAAAAGGAGAATACATTATGGTAAACGAGTATGAAATCAAAAAGCAAATTTGTGCGATCGGCAAACGCATTTACGATCGTGGCATGGTCGCGGCGAACGACGGTAACATTTCCGTTAAGCTGAACGACAACGAATTCCTCTGCACCCCCACGGGTGTCAGCAAGGGCTTCATGACCCCCGAGTACATCTGCAAGGTTGACAAGGATGGCAAGGTGTTGCAGGCGAATGCCGGCTTCAAGCCCTCGTCCGAAATCAAAATGCATATGCGTGTATACAAAGAGCGTCCGGATGTCGGCGCTGTCGTTCACGCACACCCGATGTACGCAACCGGCTTTGCCATCGCGGGTATTCCGCTGACACAGCCGATCATGCCGGAAGCGGTTATCGCGCTCGGATGCGTGCCGATCGCTGAGTACGGCACCCCCTC
>JAZRQG010000181.1:0-5453 GCA_045649625.1 Acutalibacteraceae bacterium | reverse complement strand
CCCGTTTTTGGCGGAATCGGTGGACAAAGTCGGATCGGAAGGGGTGCAAACCCTGTTTCCCTACACCGATCAGGTAATCGTGCACCGTGAATTTCGAGAATATCAGGACACGGTCGCGTCGCCGCGGTTGGATGCGGTGCTTAAAGTCGCACTGCGTGTTTCCCGCGAGGAGGCGGCACGGCGCATCGTGGCGGGGACGGTATCCTGTAACCATATGCCGTGTGAGGCGGTGGCACACACGGTCAAAGAGGGCGACGTTCTGTCCGTGCGCGGGGAAGGGCGGTTTTTGATTGCCGCACTCGGTCCGCTCACGAAAAAAGGACGCTTGATCGTAAAACTGCACCAATATATTTGACGAAAGCGAGGAAGACAAGATGATGACTCTGGATGACATCCGCAACGTTGAGTTTAGCCGCGGGCGCGGGTACCGCTCGGAAGAAGTGGACGAGTTTATCGACGAGTGCGTTGAAACCATGGAACATCTCGTGCGGGAAAATGCCGAGGTGAATCAGAAAATGAAAGCGCTCGCCGATAAGGTGGCCGAGTACCGCAACGATGAAGACAGCATTCGTGCGGCAGTGCTCAGCGCACAGCGGACCGGTGACACCATCCTTCGTGAAGCACAAGCCCAAGCACAAGCGCTGTTGGAAAGCGCACAGCAGGATGCAGATGCGGCACGGCGCGATCTTCTTAATGCTATTGAGCGGGAAAAGGCGGAGCTTGCCCGTGTGAAAAACGAGATCGCTCAGTTCAAGGCAAAGCTGCTCGGTATGTACAAGGAGCATTTATCGCTTATCAATCTGCTGCCGGAAGAAGCGGCGGAGGAGCCTGCTGCGGAAGAGTCGATGGTTGTAGAGCCGCAAGAGGACGACAGCGATATGATCGTGGTCGCACCGACAACCGAAGAACCGGTGCAAGAAGAGGCGGATGAGGAACTCAAGCCCTTATCTCGTTTCGCCGATTTGAAATTCGGAGACGACTATAACATCCATGAGGATGATGACGAGGAAGACGACGAGCACGAAAAACTGACTCGCGGATTGTTTCGGAAAAAGAAATGAGTTCCTAAAAGGAGATTTATCATGCAACAGCAGGATTATAACCAAACACTGAATTTACCGCAGACCGAATTCCCGATGCGTGCGGGTCTGCCGCAGCGCGAGCCGATGATGCTCGGGCAATGGGATCAGGACGATCTTTACGCGAAGATTATGGAGAAAAACGAGGGAAAACCGCGTTACATTCTGCACGACGGTCCTCCGTACGCCAACGGCGATATCCATATCGGTACGGCGCTTAACAAGATCATCAAGGATATGATCGTCCGCTATCATAACATGGCGGGCTATCAAGCGCCGTATGTGCCGGGTTATGACACGCACGGCCTGCCCATCGAGCTGAAAGCGCGCGCTAAGGCGGGCGTAGAAAAGGCGCTCACCATGTCGCCGGTCGAGCTGCGCGGCATCTGCCGCGATTTCGCACTGGGATATGTGCGCGATCAGACCGAGCAGTTCAGGCGCCTGGGCGTATTGGGCGATTGGGAGAATCCGTACCTCACACTGAAACCCGCCTTTGAGGCACGCCAGATTGAGGTGTTCGGCGAGATGGCGACCAAGGGGTATATCTACAAAGGCTTAAAGCCGGTGTACTGGTGCCCCGAATGTCAGACCGCGCTGGCGGAGGCGGAGATCGAGTACGGTGAAGATCCGTGCTATTCCGTGTACGTAAAATTTGCCGTTAAAGACGATCGCGGTGTGCTCAGTGCCGCCGGCGTGGATGTCTCCAAGACCTATTTTGTGATCTGGACCACCACCACCTGGGCCTTGCCCGCAAACTTGGCGATTTGCCTTGGTCCTACCTTTACCTATCAGGTGGTGAAGGTGGGCGAGGAGAATTACATTCTCGCCGAGGGCCTTGTTGAGGAAACCATGAAAGCGGCGAACATCAGCGAGTATGAGGTGCAAGCGTCCTTTACAGGTGCCGAGCTCGAGCTGATGACCGCACAGCATCCGTTCTTGGAGCGCGAATCGCTGGTTATCGTGGGCGATCACGTGACGCTGGAAAGCGGTACGGGTTGCGTACATACTGCTCCCGGCCATGGTGTGGATGACTTTAACATTTGTAAAAACTACAAGCAGATCGGCATGTGTGTTCCGGTGGACAGCGAGGGCCGTATGACCGAAGAGGCGGGCCCGATCTGTGCCGGTATGACCACCGATGAGGCGAACAAGGCGATCGCCATCCATATGGATAAGACCGGTTCTCTGCTCGCCATGAAGAAGATCGTTCACCAGTATCCGCATTGCTGGCGTTGTAAGAAGCCGGTGCTGTTCCGTGCGACCGATCAATGGTTCTGCTCGGTGGAGAGCTTCAAGGATGAGGCGGTCAAAGCCATCGAGGATGTGCGCTGGATGCCGTCATGGGGTGAGGATCGTATCACCTCAATGGTGCGCGAGCGCAGCGACTGGTGTATTTCCCGCCAGCGTCTATGGGGCGTGCCGATTCCGATCTTCTATTGCGAGGAGTGCGGCAAACCGATCATTGATGCCGACTTTATTAAAGCTGTATCCGAGCTGTTCCGCCGCGAGGGTTCGGACGGTTGGTACACCCACGAGGCGGATGAGATCCTGCCCGCAGGTGCCTCCTGCCCGCACTGCGGTGGCAAGCATTTTCGCAAGGAAAGCGATATTATGGACGTCTGGTTTGATTCCGGTTCGTCCCATGCCGCCGTGTTAGAGGAGCGCGAGGAGTTGGGCATCCCGGCCGATCTGTATATGGAGGGCGCCGACCAGTATCGTGGTTGGTTCCAGTCATCGCTCCTGACCTCGGTGGCTTGCACCGGTAAAGCACCGTACAAGGCGGTGCTGACCCACGGTTGGGTCGTTGACGGCGAGGGCAAGGCGATGCATAAATCGCTCGGCAATGCCATCTCACCCGATGAGGTTATTAAGAATTATGGTGCGGAGATCCTGCGCTTGTGGGTGGCATCTCTCGATTACCGTGTGGACGTGCGCTTGTCGAAGGACATCTTAAAGCAGTTGTCGGAGGCGTATCGCAAGGTGCGTAACACCGCGCGCTATATCCTCGGTAATATCCACGATTTTGATCCCGCTCGGGACAGCATAGCGGATGATAAACTGCACGATATTGACCATTGGGCACTGTTGCGGCTGAGTCAAGTGATCAAGCAGGTGGATGCCGCGTACAAGGACTTCGAATTCCACGACGCCTTCCATGCCATTCATCATTTCTGCGTGGTGGATCTGTCCAATTTCTATCTGGATGTGCTCAAAGATCGCTTGTATGTGGAGGCGGCGAACAGTGTTGATCGCCGTGCTGCACAGACGACCATGTATCGTATTTTGAATGCCCTCACACGGTTGCTCGCGCCGATCTTGGCGTTTACGTCGGAGGAAATTTGGTCCTTCATGCCGCACGCCGAGGGCGATGATGCCCGTTCGGTGATGCTCAATGAGATGCCGACAGCGGAGACGGTTGCGGTGGACGCGACGTTTGAAGAAACCTGGAATCGCATTCACGCCTTGCGTGACGACGTGCAGAAAGCACTGGAAGCGGCACGAACCGCCAAAGTCATCGGAGGTTCGCTGGATGCGAAGGTCACCTTGTTCTGCGAGGGCGAGGTACTTGCCTTTGTAAAAGAGATCGAGCCGTTGCTCAAAACCGTTCTGATTGTCTCGCAGGTCGAGATCTGTGAGAACGGCGTTGGCGAGTTTACCGGTGACTTTGCGGGACTTTCCGTGTCGGTCACGCACGCGGACGGTGAAAAATGTGCGCGATGCTGGGCATACAGCGACACCGTCAAGGCCGACGGCGAAGCCGCCGGATTATGTGCTCGCTGCGCGGCCATACTGAACAAGTGATGTCCGCATCCGCGACGGACGGACAGCGACTTTTGAAAGGGGAACCGTATGTTCCAATTGATACTGCTGGCGATTACTGCCGCGCTTGTCAGCCTTGATCAGCTGACAAAATGGCTGGCGGTTCTCAGCTTAAAAAATGCCGAAGCAACCACCATTATTCCGAAGCTGTTAGGGCTCACGTACGTGGAAAACACCGGCGCCGCGTTTGGTATCCTGCAAGGGCAACGATGGCTGTTTTTGATTGTTACCGGTGCGGTAATGGTGGCGATTCTCTGGTTGCTGCTGTTCGGCAAATTCCGCAAACACCTGATCTTTAACATCAGCGCGACGCTTATCGTGGCGGGCGGTATCGGCAATTTCATAGACCGCTTGATCCACGGCTATGTGGTGGATTTTATCCAAGTGCTGTTTTTTGAATTTCCGGTGTTTAATGTAGCGGATTGTTACGTCGTTATCGGTTCGGTACTGCTTTTGGTGTTTTTCTTGTTTATCTATGACGACAAAAAGGTCCCTGTCGCAGGCAAAACGGAGGAGACCCATGAAAACGATTCAACTGATCGTACCAACTGAACATCGCGGGGACAGGATCGATACGGTCCTGTCCCGCTCTCTTACTATCACGCGGTCGGCGGCACAGCATTTGCTGGAGCAAGGATGCGTAACGATTGCTGGGGGCAGGCTTACCAAAAGCACGCGGCTTGTGGGCGGCGAGTTGTTGACAGTGGAACTGCCCGATTTAGAACCGTGTGAAGCCGTGGCACAGGATATTCCGCTCGATATCGTGTACGAGGATGCAGATCTGTTGGTCGTTAACAAGCCGAAAGGCATGGTCGTGCATCCGGCGGCGGGCAATCCTGACGGCACGCTTGTCAATGCGCTGTTGCATCATTGTCCCGATAGCTTATCGGGCATTAACGGTGTGATGCGCCCGGGCATCGTGCATCGTATCGACAAGGATACCAGCGGCTTATTGATCGTTGCCAAAAACGACAAAGCACACCAAGGCTTAGCGGAGCAGATCAAAGAACACAGCTTCACCCGCATCTATGAGGCGGTGATCGTCGGTCACCTGCGTGAGCAGGAAGGCACGGTGAATGCGCCGATCGGTCGGCATCCGACCAATCGCAAAAAAATGACGGTTATTGACCGCAATTCCAAACCGGCGGTTACGCAGTATCGTGTGTTGGAGGAATTTACCGGTTATTCGCACGTACGGTTACAGCTTGAAACCGGCCGCACGCACCAGATCCGCGTGCACATGGCGCATCTCGGCCATCCCGTAGCCGGGGACACCGTGTACGGTGGTGCCAAACAGCCGTCGGAACTAAACGGGCAGTGTTTGCATGCCAAAACGATCGGATTTGTGCACCCCGTTACGGGAAACTATCTGGAGTTTGAGAGTGACCTGCCTGCCTATTTTGATGAATTTTTGAGAAAGATCCGCGCAAGATAAGAATTGTGGGGGAAGAAGAAAAATTTCCCTTGACAATTCGGGACGAGTTATATATAATAGCATAGCACGATTCATTAGCAAGTCGGAGGCCAAGCGGTCTTAGGAAGACAAATCCCCAC
>JAZRQG010000180.1:0-4825 GCA_045649625.1 Acutalibacteraceae bacterium | reverse complement strand
TGAAACCTGCTGACGCAGATGAAATTAAATCCGTCCTTCTCCGGACGAAGTCGTATTTCATCACGAAGTGATTTCATCCCACGAAAGTGGGATTTATCCCGTCCGCAAGGACGGATTTAGTTGAAAAGAACCCACATTTGTCTACGACAAGTGTGGGTTCTTTTCAACTAAATTCGTCCGATCGGACGGAATAAATCCCACTTTGTGGGATGAAATCACTTCGTGATGAAATCCGACTTCGTCGGGAGAAGGACGGATTTAATTTCATCTGCGTCAGCAGATTTCATCCGAACTTGTTTGGATTTCATCGCGCTTGCGCGATTTCATTGAAACTTATTGAAAACGATGATATAATGTATTCAAAGAGGTGATTTCGATGGCGGAAAATAAACTTGCTGATATGTCAACAGAATTTGCAATTCAAATCTTAAAACTGACAGAAAATATAAAAGGACATTATTCTTTATCGAATTAGCTTGAACGAAGCGGAACGAGCATTGGCGCAAATATCCGCGAGGCGAAATATGCTCACAGTCGCCCTGATTTTATTTCCAAGCTACAGATTGCTTTAAAGGAATGCTATGAAACTGAATACTGGATCGAGATTGCTCAAAAATCCGGATTGATTTCAAGTGAAATTGCAAAGACCGTTCAGCACGATTGTGGTTCAATTCGCAGAATGCTTATTTCCTCCATCAACACCGCAAAGGAAAATACAAAATGAAAGTTTATCATTATACCGACAAAGCAAATCTTGACAGTATAATGCACAGCGGCCTCAAAACAACATCAAGATACGAGTCTTTTTCTGAACTAAGAAAAGATGTTGTATTTTGCTGGTTATCTCCGTCTGACAATAAAATTTTCTCTAATGATACAATATGTCTTGAACTAACTGTAGACGAAAATGCTTGTATCGTTGCAAGTATGGATTACATCAGCTTTGCTATGATGTATAAATATGGTGGAGCAAACTATGGCGGAATGAATATTCCAATAAACGAGATAGCCTCCGAGTTGTTTGTGAAATTATACGAAACAACCGCTATTCCGCTATCTCAGTACAAAGACGGAAATTTATTCTCTCCGGAGGTATTAGTAAAAGGAAACATTAATCCGGAAAACATACGGATTTATGTCGATAAATGATATGGTGTACTTTTACTAAATTTTACCCTAATTCTGCTCCGTTTGGTTACTCTTCCGCAGAAAAAGCTCCTTGAGATTTCTCAAGGAGTTTTTTCAATGATGCTTTCCTTGTGGCAAATGATGCCGTTTTACTAATGATGACGGCTTCACCTAATGATGTCGCTTCGCTAATGTTTTTTGCAAACATCGCATCATTTTATGGTGGAACCGCAATACATCATTACACCATAAGGTGTAACATCATATTGCCAACGGCGATACATCATCTCCCTTGTGCGCCACCCGCTTTTATGCTATAATACACGAGAGAAGGTGATGATATGAAAAAGTATTAAGCAAAATAGGAGCATTTTTTGAAACGTAATTGGGCGCATATTAACAGCTTTGCTTGTGGGTATTTGTTTTGTTTTATTGTTTCCGCTTGACTATATCAAATGTAAACGCTCTCTTTTTTATAAAATAGAACGTAAAAAGTATAAGTTTTTTGCCGGCACAGGTTTTTATTTTGAGTTTTATAATGTGATTGCGAAAAACGACTTGCCGATGAAATATATGTTTAATCCCCAAAATGACGCTTTGGAGTGTGGCTGGTTCGTGCATGATAAAACTTTGCTGATACCGGATTCTATGGTCAAATACTATTCGGATATTGGAAAATGGTTTTGCAGTGAGTATGACAGTGGTCACGATGTTGTATCTATTCCGTTAGAAGAGTATTTGCAACAAGAAATAGACGGTATAAATGAACTTTTAGGCTCTACTGTTTGTAATGAAGCGATTATTTTAGTGGATATTAACAACATAGAGAATATAGATATCGCAAAACAGGAAAAAAGATTTTTGATTTATGATGATAATAGAGAAGAAGTATTAAAAACTTTTTGCAACAACAACTAAAACAAAGAAAATCAATTTTTTAGACCGGTTCCATTTTGAGTGTCGGTCCCAATTAAAAGACGGTCTTTTTTTGTCGGCAGGCTTGTTAAAATTTTATTAACCTTATCGAAAGCGGTTGCAAGAAGCTTCTTTTTGCTGTACAATAAGGTTATCCTGTAAGAAAGTGTGAACACGAGTATGTTCTTTTATGAAGGTCAGAAATGTCCGGTATGCGGCAACTTTTTCGGTGAACAAGACGATATCGTAACCTGCCCCGAATGTGGTACTCCGCATCACCGCAGTTGTTGGAAAAAAGAAGGTCATTGCCACTTCGCCGAGCTGCACGGCACCGGTAAAGCATGGCACGACGAACAACAGGTGCAAGCTGATACACAAACGGCATTTAAAAAGCGCTGCTCGCGGTGCGGCTACGACAATCCTGAGTTTTCGGAATTCTGTGCGCACTGCGGTAAGGAACTGGATGCGCAGGACTGGCAAACACAAACTGCTGTGTCCCCGATAGATCAGCGACCGCCCGTCGGGCAGTATACTCCGCCGCACGCCGGCGCGCGCGCTCCGTTCGGTCAGCAACCGTTCGGGGATCCGTACGGCGGTGTCCCGCGCACCGAAACCATTGACGGCGTGCCGGTGGATACCATGGTGAAACTGATCGGCCCAAATTCCGCGTATTATCTCCCCCGCTTTTACCGTATGACACACGGTGGTTCAAAGGCATCCTGGAACTGGTCGGCATTCTTTTTCTCATACAATTGGCTGCTGTACCGCAAAAATATTCTATGGGGTGCTATTGCCTTTGTTGTGACGACGGTGGTCAGCTTTTTCGGTCAAGCCGTTACAGAGCAACTGGAAGGTGTGCTGAGCGCTTCCAACCTGACAGCCATGGTGCAAGCGGCTGAAAAAATACTGGCTACTGAACAAGGGCGCCTGTTATGGAGTATCCTATCGTTACTTTCGCTGATATCTTTGGCATTGCGTGTGCTCATCGGACTGTTCGGAAATTATTTGTATCTGCGTGTAACGTTGCGGAAAGCAAAAAAAGCGGAAAACGAGCTGTCCACCCCCTATGATCAAGATTTCCGCAAATCCGGCGGTGTATCTTTTGCACTGGCAATGGCACCGGAACTGTTGGTCTTGGCATTATCCTATATCGCCTTTTTCGTTCTATCTATTTTGTGAGGAGTGTTACCTATGTCAAATCGTGTTCGTAAAGCAGTCATCCCTGCAGCTGGTCTCGGTACTCGTGTGTTACCGGCATCCAAGGCAATGCCGAAAGAAATGCTGCCCATCGTCGACAAGCCGGCGATCCAATATATCGTGGAGGAGGCTGTTGCCGCCGGCATCACGGATATTCTGATTATCACAAATCGCGGCAAAGGTATCATTGAGGATCACTTTGACCACAGTATTGAGCTCGAACAACGGTTGCTTGCCGGCGGACGTACCGAAACGCTCGCGGAACTCAACCGCATCACCGATCTTGCTAATATCACTTTTATCCGTCAGAAGGAAACCAAAGGCTTGGGTCATGCGGTAAACTGCGCCCGTTCTTTCGTCGGCAACGAGCCCTTTGCGGTATTGTACGGTGATGATGTCATCATCGGCGAGGATCCCGCCTGCGGTCAACTGTGCCGTGCCTATGAGGAATACGGCAAGGGCGTTGTCGGCATGAAAGAAGTAACCGTCGAGCAGATTCAGAAATATTCCAGTTTGGCAGTTGCACCGCTGCGCGATAACATTTATGCCGTATCGGACATGATTGAGAAACCAAAACCGGATCAGATCCTTTCCCTATTTTCCATTTTAGGTCGTTGCGTACTTCCTCCGGAGATCTTTGATATTTTAGACAAGACACCTCCCGGAGCCGGCGGTGAGATCCAGCTCACCGACGCAATGGTGACACTGGCGCGCACCACGGGTATGACGGGCGTGGATTTCACCGGCATTCGGTACGATATGGGCAACAAGCTCGGTATTTTGCAAGCCACTTGCGAGGTGGCATTGAAGCACCCCGAAGTCGGCACCGATTTTGCCGCGTACTTAAAAGAACTGGTTAAAACGTTATAACATACATATGAGCCTCACGCTGCTGCGTGAGGCTCATATTTTTTGAGGTGGAGGCATACACTATCCTACAAGGAGATGATGGTATGACTCGACCGAAAATTGATTGGAAGGCGCTCTTATTTTTTTTGGTGTACACCTATGCGTTGGCGGGGATCGGCGCACTGCTCGGCGGAAACTTTGACATCAGTACGCTAAACGCACCGCCCTTGGCACCACCTGCATGGCTCTTTCCCGTGGTATGGACCATTCTCTATACACTGATGGCAATAGCGGCGTACCTTGTGTTTGTGAGTAACGATCTGGATCGCGGTCCCGCCTTGCGTCTGTATCTTTTGCAGGTCGCGATCAACGCACTGTGGTCGTTTTTCTTCTTCCGTTTGGAGTGGCGGTTGTTTGCGTTCTTCTGGCTTTTGCTGCTCATTGCCGTCGTGGTGCTGACGATGGTCGCGTTTCGCAAAATCAACCGCACGGCATTCCGCTTGCTCATCCCCTATCTTCTGTGGCTGGTATTCGCCGCATATTTAAACATCGGGTATTATTTACTCAACCGCTGAATAATAATCCCCCCGCATAGTGAACTTGTCAAGTAAAAGTAGACAGTAAAAACCACCAATTACTCAAACCCTTGTTCGATTCTATATTGGACAGGGGTTTTGTAATTAAGTTTGTATGACAATCTTTCGTTATTGAAGTAATGAACATACTTTTCAATGAA
>JAZRQG010000179.1:0-33304 GCA_045649625.1 Acutalibacteraceae bacterium | reverse complement strand
ACCGACTTCTGTCGGTGCTCTTTTTTGACTTTCAAATCGGGGAGAAGGTGACATGACACATGAGGCGTTATGAATATAACATGTTTACTTTTCTTCCATGATACTCAAATATGCCGGACGGATGATCTTATCCATGCAGATAAGTTCCTCAATGCGGTGTGCGCTCCAGCCCACAATTCTGGCGATTGCAAACATGGCAGTGTATAGTTCTTGAGGAATTCCCAACATATCATACACAAAGCCACTGTAAAAGTCGACATTTGGGCTGACGCCCTTGTAAATGCGGCGATGCTTGGCGATGACCTGCGGAGCCAGTTCCTCCACATTTTGATAAAGTAACAGTTCCTTTTCTTTGCCTTTTTCGCGGGCAAGCTGATTGACATACTGCTTGAACACTCGTTCACGCGGATCGGACAGGGAGTAAATGGCGTGCCCCATGCCGTAGATAAGCCCCTTTTTATCGAAGGCTTCCTTGTTCACGATTTTTGTCAGATACTCTGCGACTGCCGCTTTATTTGTGACATCTTCTACATTGTCCCGAATATTTGTCATCATTTCCATTACCTTAATATTGGCGCCGCCATGTTTGGGACCTTTGAGCGAGGACATGGCTGCTGCAATGGTAGAATATGTATCTGAGCCGGAGGAGGTGACAACCCTCGTGGTAAAGGTGGAATTGTTACCGCCGCCGTGCTCCATGTGCAGAATGAGCGCCGTATCGAGAACCTTAGCCTCAGTAGGTGTATACTGTTTGTCAGGACGCAGCATCATCAGGAAGTTTTCCGCTGTAGACAACGCGGGATCGGGGCGATGAATGAGCATGCTGCTCATATTTTCGGAATAATTGTAAGCGTGGTAGGCGTAAACCGCCAGCAGAGGAAATTCGCTGATAAGGCGGATGCACTGGAAAAGCGAGTTCGTCACGCCGGTATCCGCACAAGTCTCATCATAGGATGCCAGTGTGAGAATACTGCGGGTCATAGAGTTCATGATATCGTGGCTGGGAGCCTTCATGATAACATCGCGTGTGAAATTTGATGGCAATGTGCGACATTGCCCGATTAGCTTAGAGAAATCTGTTTGTTCTTGCTCGCTTGGCAATTCACCCATTAAGAGAAGATACGCAATCTTTTCATAGCCGAGCTCATCGCCCAAGGAAGACAGCAATTCTTCAACACGATAGCCGCGGTACCACAGTTCGCCGTCACATGGCACTGTCTCACCGTTCACCACTTTTGAGGAGGTGATCTTGGAAATATTCGTTAGTCCGGCAACAACACCGTTTCCGTTTTTATCGCGCAGGCCTCGTTTAACACCATATTGATCATAAAGATCGGGTGCGATCGCATTGTTTTCTCGGCAGATGGCTTCGTGTTTGCTCAAATAGTCATTCATGCCGGCTTTCAGCATTGTCAACACTCCTTTGTAACACTCCTTTGTAATACTAGTATCACACGCATTGAAAAAGTTGTAAATGTTGTGGGTCAACAATTTATAAAAGATTTACAAATCAAAAAATATAGCACGAAAATCGTTTGGATTTCCGTGCTGCATTTTATATGATCCTTATTCGGCGAGTGCGCGTTCCAACCAAATACTGCCGATATCCATCGCGTTGTACAGGCCGTTTTTTTCACTCTTTTTCAAAATGCGATCTTTCAGGCGAACCTCCGGATCTGTCAGCATCAGTTGAACCTGAATTTTATCCGCCACCGTCATATCACCGACGGTTTTGTTGGAGAGGATCTGTAGTATGACTACACACTTCTCCGCCATGTCTCCGTAATAGAGGACGTTGCCGCTGCGCACGAGCGGTTTGCCTTTATATGTCAGGAGCTTTTCCGTGACTTGTTTATCAGCCATTATCGAATCCTCGTTTCTTAGTTGTTTAGATAAGAGCGTACCATAGCACGCAGCAACTCGTCGCGGTCGACCTTACGGATCAGACTACGTGCATTGTTGTGTGTGGTGATATAGGTTGGATCCTCGGATAAAATGTATCCGACGATCTGATTGATAGGATTGTATCCTTTCTCGCGCAGGGCGTCATATACCGTCGTGAGCACCTGTTTCATCTGCTGATCTTTATCCTCGTTTACCGAGAAGGTCATAGTTTTATCTAACATTCGGATTCCTCCCATCATACTAACTGACTACCAGTATACGCTATTATTTGTAAAATTGCAAGTGTTAAGACCGAAGTGTGCAGCCTTTTTCCTCTAATCTGGCAAAAATCTTTTTGAGCACGGGGTCAATATCCGCATCCGCCAGTGTGCCTTCCGCTGAACGGAAGTACAAGCTGAATGCTACGCTCTTCTTTCCAGCAGCAATTTGTGCGCCTTGATAGACGTCAAACAGTGCTACGGTTTCTAGCAACTTACCACCTGCTTTGGCGATGACCTTTTGAATCTCTGCTACCGGTAACGCTTCTTCGCACAAGAGCGCTAAATCGCGCTCGACGGCAGGGAAACGAGGCAGAGGCTTGTACAGGACACGCACCTTTTGGATCGCCTCAAACAACGGCTGTAAGCGTAACTCCGCGACGTATGCGCGGGTATCCAGATCGTATTTTGAGGCGGTATCAGGATGCACCTCACCAAAAGTGCCGATAACCGTCTCGCCGACGGTGACGGCTGCTTGGCGGCCCGGATGCAGATACGACTCATTGCTGCGCGCATACTCGGCATCGACACCGAAATTCGCAAGCAGGGTTTCGACAATGCCCTTGAGCGTGAAGAAGTCCTCGTCTTTTCCGTAAAGACCAAGGGATAAGGCAGGAATCTCCTCCGGCTGCTCGGTCAGTGGCAACGAAAGAGGACGGAAAAGCTTGCTGACTTCGAAGAAGCGCACTGCTGCGTTTTTGCGGTTGTAGTTGGTGGCAAGTACCGTCAGCATGCTGGTGATAAGCTGTGAACGCATAACGGAGTATTCTTCGCCCAAAGGGTTAAGCAGTGTTACCACCTGACGGCGGGGGTCGTTCTCAGTCAGTGAAAGCGTATCAAGCGCTTTGCCGCTGATAAACGAATAGGTCGAGATTTCTTGCATGCCTTGTGCGATAAGCACCTCTTTAATGAGGTTTGTGTTACGACGCTCCGGCAGGATCTTGCCGCGAACGATAGAGCCGGTCATGGGCGTGGATACGATGTGATCGTACCCGTACACGCGCATGACTTCCTCCGCCAGATCGGCGCGCCCTTCAATATCGTCACGGAACGAGGGCACGGTACAAGTCAGAACACCTTTTTCCAGTGTGGTCGGGATCTCTAGGCGGTTGAGGATCTCCACCATCGTCGTTTCCGGTACGTCCACACCGAGTAATGCGTTGATGCTTTCGGTAGTGACCTTCAACATGCGGGGAGCGGGCAATTCCTCGTGACGGTCAAGCACACCGTCAATAATGTCACCGGCATCCAGTTCTTGAATGAGCTGCAATGCGCGGTCCATCGCGTAGCCAACACTGCCGATATCCACACCTTTTTCAAAACGGGCGGAGGACTCGGTACGCATACCTAAGGTGCGCGCGGTTCGGCGCACGCTGTCACGGCGGAATTTCGCACATTCAAACAACAGATCGGTGGTATCGTCCTTGATCTCGCTGTTGAGGCCTCCCATGATACCGGCAACACAAGAAGGCGCTTCAGCGTCGGCAATCACCAGCATATCGGGGGTCAGTGTATGCGGCTTGCCGTCCAGTGTGGTGATTGATTCACCCTCGCCGGCACAGCGTACAATGATCTCGTTGCCGCGAATATCGCGCAGATCAAACGCGTGCATCGGTTGTCCGGTCTCTAACATAACGAAGTTGGTGATGTCGACAATGTTGTTGATGGGGCGCATACCCGCCGTACGCAGGCAATCCTTCATCCAATCGGGAGAGGGTTTAATGCGAAGATTACGCACGATACGCCCCATATAGCGCGGGCACAGATCATAATCCTTGACGGTGATGTTGATATAATCAGCAATGTCGCCGCCAACCGTGGTGTAGGTCGGCTTGGGAGCACTGAATTCTTGTTTCAGCGCCACCGCGATTTCACGCGCGACACCGAGTACGCTTTGGCAATCGGGACGGTTAGCGGTGATCTTAAAATCAATGACCACATCGTTAAGATGCAGAATCTCGCGCATATCGGTGCCGGCAGGTACGTCCTCGTTGAGAATTAAAATACCGTGGACCTCGGCGCCCGGATAATCCGTCTCTTTTAAGCATAGCTCCTCACCGGAGCAGAGCATACCGTCGGATGGCAAACCGCGCAGCTTACCGCGTTTGATGTGCATGCCGTTCGGCAAATGCGAATCGTGCAGTGCTGCCGGTACCAGTGCGCCCTCAAAAACATTTTGTGCACCCGTGATGATCTGGATGGGCTCGGCACCACCTACATCCATTTGGCAGATTTGGAGTTTATCCGCGTCGGGATGTTTTTCCAATTTTAAAATACGTGCCGCCACCACGTTGGACATGGTCGCAGACAGATCCTCAACGCTCTCAACTTCAAAACCACTGAGGATCATTTTGTCACATAGTTCCTCAACGGGAACCGAAATATCGACGTAGCGACGGAGCCAATTTAATGAAATTTTCATAGTTCGATTCCCTCCTTAAAACTGTTCTAAGAACCGCTGATCGTTTTCGAACAACAAGCGAATATCGCTGATTTTGTAACGAGTGGTGGTCAAACGATCCAGACCGATGCCGAACGCAAAGCCGGTATATTCTTCGGGGTCGATGCCGCAACCGGCAAGAACGCGCGGGTGTACCATGCCTGCACCGAGAATTTCGATCCAACCGGTACCCTTACACACACGGCAGCCTTTACCGCCGCACTCGGAGCAGGTGACGTCGACCTCAACGCTCGGCTCGGTAAAGGGGAAGAAGGAGGGGCGGAATTTGACTTCCGTTTCCGGTCCGTAGATTTCGTGAGCGAATTGCTCGAGAACGCCTTTTAGGTCACACAGCGTGATCCCCTTGTCCACGACAAGCCCTTCCACCTGATGGAACACGGGGGAGTGCGTGGCATCTACCTCATCGGCACGAAACACGCGACCTGGGCAGATGATGCGGATGGGCGGCTTGCGCTGCTCCATCGTGCGTGCTTGTGCGGCAGAGGTCTGCGTGCGAAGTAACAAATTTTCTGCTAAATAAAAAGTATCCTGCATATCGCGTGCCGGATGATCTTTGGGTACGTTCAGTGCTTCAAAACAATAGTGTTCGGTTTCTACTTCCGGACCGTCGACCACATCAAAGCCCATCGA
Source organism: Acutalibacteraceae bacterium (assembly GCA_045649625.1). Lineage (GTDB taxonomy): Bacteria > Bacillota > Clostridia > Oscillospirales > Acutalibacteraceae > RGIG3009. The sequence goes on along the minus strand of JAZRQG010000179.1, from coordinate 28,051 downwards.
TTGGAAAATATCGATGAGGTCGTTAAGCACGATATTGAGCGGGTGCAGACCGCCTTCTTTTGCTTTGGTACCCGGCAGGGTTACGTCCAGCGTTTCTTCTTTCAGACGTTTTTCTTTCAACTGAGCAGTGATGTTATGCTCACGTTCCGAAAGCGTTGCTTCAAGTTCACTGCGTAGCTGATTGATGAGTTGTCCCATTTTCGGACGCTCATCAGCGGGAAGTGCACCCATACCGCGCAGCAACTCGGTTACTTCGCCTTTTTTTCCCAGCAATCGCACGCGGAACTCTTCAAGTTCCTTCGGCGTTTCCAGTGTTGACAGTTCGCCGAGCGCTTTCTCACGCAGGGCTTCCAGTTTCTCTTTCATAAGAACCTCCTGAGAATAGTGGTTAAAATAAAAAACTTCGTCCCCAAAATTCAGGGACGAAGATAACCTCCGCGGTACCACCCGTATTTCCGACTTTTTAAAAGACGGACACTCAAATGACCGGTAACGAGGCCAACCGTCGACGCCTACCGCCCGCTTTGGGAATCAGCGCCGCCGCTCGGGAGTGAACTTCCGCAGGGTCCGATGCAGGTCGCTTTCAGCCCGTGACGACCCTCTCTGCTGTATCGGGAAATCTGCGTACTTTCTCCGTCTATGCGTTTAATAAGGATATTATACCAGTTTTTTTTAAAAAAGCAAGGACAAATTATTTACATGAAAGTAAATTTGTGATATACTTACTCCAAATGGGGTGAAGGTATGATATCAGTAGTTACATCCGGAAAAGGCGGTGCCGGTAAATCCACGGTTTCGGCAGGCTTGGGCTGCGCATTAGCACGTCGCGGTCGCCGTGTTTTGCTTGTGGACGGCGATGCCGGATTGCGCAGTTTGGATGTCATGCTGGGGATCGCCGGTACCGCTGTGTACGACATGGCGGACGTTCTTGCAGGTTCTTGTCAGCCTGCGGGTGCTATCTATCCCTCACCTATTTGTCCCGACGTGTTTGTACTGCCGGCTCCTGTGGATTTGGAGAAGCTGGCAACACCGGAGGATATGGCACGGCTTTGCCGTGGCTTTTCCCGATATTATGACGAGGTGATTGTTGATTGCCCCGCCGGTATCGGTCGCGGCTTTGAAACCGCCGTGGCCGGTGCAGATCGCGCCTTCGTCGTGACTACCCCCGATATGGTGTGTGCGAGAGATGCGCAGATTATTGCGCGTCTGCTGCGCAAACGGGAAATACCGGCAAGACTCATTATCAATCGCTTGCGGCCCGATCCGATTGTGCGCGGCAAGATGCCGGATATCGACGAACTCATTGATACGGCGGCGCTGCAGCTGATTGGCGTGCTGCCGGAGGATGAGGAAGTGGCGGTTGCTAACGCGTACGGAAAGCCGCTGCCGGTGGATTCCAATGCCGGCACCTGTTTTGCCAACATCGCAGGCCGCTATTTAGGTGAGGATATTTTGCTTGCTGATTTACGGCGTATGCAAGCGTAACATATCGGGAGTATTTTAACGAAGGATGAGCGAAAATCGATCTTTATAAAACAGGGGATGAACGAGTCGCGTCACCTTAATTCACAAAGGAGAGGAACACATGAACATTGCGTTGATCGCACACGATGCAAAAAAAGAGCTCATGGTACAGTTTTGTATCGCGTACTGTGGTATTCTCAGTCATCATAATCTCTGTGCCACCGGTACGACGGGAAAAATGGTGTCTGAAGCAACCGGTTTACAGATAACCCGCTATCTGAGCAGTTCTCAAGGTGGCGCCCAGCAGATCTCTGCGCGTATTTCCTGCGATGAGATCGACCTTCTTTTGTTTTTCCGTGATCCGATGACAAGTAAAGAAAATGAAATGAACGAGAACGATATGTTCCGATTGTGTGATATGCGAAACGTTCCGGTCGCGACCAACATCGCCTCTGCTGAGGTGCTGATTCATGGCTTGGAGCGCGGCGATTTGGATTGGCGCAATATCGTTAACCCGTCTAACAGTACGAAATAAAAAGGAACGATAATATCATGGCATTGATTACAAAAGCAATTCGCGGCACGCAGGATGTGTTGCCGAGCGAGAGCCACGAATGGCAGTATGTGGAGCGTACCGCTTTGCAGGTCGCACGTGACCACGGCTACCGCGAAATCCGCATGCCGGTTTTTGAGCACACGGAGCTGTTCCAACGCTCGGTGGGGGAAACTACCGATGTGGTGCAGAAAGAAATGTATACCTTTGAGGATAAGGGCGGTCGCTCTATCACGCTGCGACCGGAGGGAACAGCGGGGGCTATGCGTCTGCTGTTGGAGCACGGACTTCACAACGAGGCATTGCCTATCAAGGCATCGTACGTCACCTCCTGTTATCGGTATGAAAAGCCGCAGGCAGGCCGTTTACGCGAATTTCATCAGTTCGGTATTGAGTGCTTTGGCACGGCTTCCCCCATGGCAGATGCCGAGGTGATTGCCGTTGCGCACAACGTTCTCAAAGCCTTGTCGGTGCAAGGTGTGTCACTGCACATCAATTCCATCGGTTGCCCGACCTGCCGCAAAGCATACCATGAGGCGCTCAGAGCCTATTTTGAGGCGTGTCAGGGTGATTTGTGCGAAACCTGCCGTGATCGTTTGGGTCGCAATCCCATGCGTATTTTGGACTGCAAATCACCGATATGCTCCGCAATTGCCGCGGACGCCCCGGTTATTGTGGACTTTTTGTGTGACGATTGCAATGAGCATTTTCACAAGGTACAAGATTATCTGACTGCTGCGGGTATTGAGTTTTCGCTTGATCCGCATATTGTGCGTGGCCTGGATTATTACACCCGTACCGTGTTTGAGTTTGTGTCTGATGCGCTCGGTGCGCAAGCGGTTGTGTGTGGCGGTGGTCGTTATGACGGTTTGTGTGAGGAACTTGGTGGCCCGCATCTGCCGTCGCTTGGGTTCGGTATGGGCCTTGAACGCCTGTTGATGGTTTTGCACGCACAGAATGCGCCGATCCCGAAAGAGCCCACCTGCGATTTGTATCTTGCTTCAATGGGCGATGCGGCGGCCAAACGGTGTTTTGCGCTTGCAAATCAGTTGCGTGAGGGCGGCGTTTCGGTGGGATGTGATACTGTCGGCAGAGGCTTAAAAGCACAAATGAAATATGCCGATAAGCTGCATGCCCTGTATACCATTGTCGTGGGTGATACAGAACTCGAAACCGGCAAGGCAAAGCTTAAAGATATGTCGACCGGCGAGGTCACGGACGTGGATCTTGATGACGGTCTATATACGGTTTTATACAATAAATCGCTGGATCGGCAGTTCGCTGATGTAGCACAGTTGTTAGGGGATATGTAAATGGAAACCATTAAGGGAATGAAACGCACCCGTTATTGCGGCCAATTTCGCAGAGAACACGAGGGCGAAACGGTTACGGTGTTCGGTTGGGTACAGCGTCAACGAGATCTCGGTCAGTTGATTTTTATTGATTTGCGCGACCGCACCGGCATTGTCCAGCTTGCGTTTGACGATAACACAGCTCGTGATGTTTTCGAAAAAGCCTTCACCGTCCGCGGTGAATATGTGCTTGCCGCCACTGGTGTGGTGCGCGTTCGCTCGTCCATCAACAATGAGATTCCCACCGGTGAGGTGGAAATTGCGGTAACGGAACTGCGTGTTCTGAACAAAGCGGAGACCCCGCCGTTCGAGATCGTGGAGAATTCTAACACCGCAGAGGCGATGCGTCTGAAATATCGCTATTTGGACTTGCGCCGTCCCGATCTGCAACGCAATCTGTTGTTGCGTCATAAGATTGCTAAGGCGACGCGTGATTATTTTGATTCCCAAGGCTTTGTGGAATTGGAAACACCTATTTTAGTGCGTTCCACGCCGGAAGGAGCGCGTGACTTCTTAGTGCCGTCCCGCGTCCACAAAGGCGAGTTTTACGCGTTGCCGCAATCTCCGCAGTTGTATAAGCAGTTGTCGATGGTTGCCGGCTTTGATCGGTATTTCCAGCTTGCTCGTTGTTTCCGTGATGAGGACTTGCGCGCCGACCGCCAACCGGAATTTACGCAGATCGACCTGGAGATGTCCTTTGTCGACGTCGAAGATGTTCTGGAGATCGGTGAAGGCTTCATGAAGCATGTGTTCAAGGAAATTCTGAATGTGGATGTTCCGTTGCCGCTGCCGCGTATGACCTATACCGAAGCCATGGAGCGTTTTGGTTCCGATAAGCCGGACACCCGTTTTGGCATGGAACTGTGCGACGTTAGCGATATTGTAAAGGATTGCGGCTTTGCTGTCTTCACCTCAGCAATTGAGGCAGGCGGTTCCGTTCGCGGCATTGTTGCAAAAGATGCGGTTAAGAATATTTCTCGTAAAGACATTGATAAGCTTACCGAACATGCTAAAGGTATTGGCGCCAAGGGGCTCGCGTGGGTGCGCTGGACAGAGGACGGCATTTCCTCCTCGTTCGGCAAATTTCTCACAGAGGAAACCATGCAGGCTTTGCTTGCAAAGCTGGGTGCCGAACAGGGCGACTTGGTATTGCTGATTGCAGATACCGTTTCCAAACTGGTGCTTACCGTGCTTGGCGCACTGCGCTTGGAACTGGCAGATAAACTGAACATCAAACGTGAAGGCTTTGATCTGCTGTGGATTATCAACTTCCCGTTCTTCGAGTGGGATCCGGAACAGAATACGTGGGCAGCAATGCACCACCCCTTCACCTCGCCGCTTGACGAATGTATTCCGTATTTGGATAGCGATCCGGCCCGCGTGTTTGCCAAGGCGTATGATTTGGTGCTCAACGGTATCGAAATGGCGAGCGGGTCTATCCGTATCACTGACCCCGAACTGCAAAAGCAGATGTTTCGTGCCTTGGGACTCTCGGATGAAGTGTCGTACGCGAAGTTTGGGTATTTGACCGATGCGTTCAAGTATGGTGCACCCCCGCACGGCGGTATGGCACTCGGCCTTGATCGTTTGGTTATGCAAATGCTCGGTGCACTTACACTGCGTGATGTGGTCGCGTACCCGAAAGTGCAGAATATGACCGAGCTTATGACACAGTGCCCGTCCTCGGTGGACGATGCACAGCTTGGCGAGTTAGGCCTTTCGTTATTGCCTGTCGAAAAATAAAAAAGGCGGTTGCAGCAAGCTGCAACCGCTTTTTTGTTTCACTTATCAGCGATTTTTAAGAAAGCGATCATACACAAAAATGCCACCCAAAAGAAGCACGGCGATGCCGCAGGCTAAAAGAACCTCTAACAGTGCAGGGTTGGAGAATGACGTAGATTCCTCATGTTCATCCGGTGTTTTATTCACTGCGTAAAAGTCCCATTTAATCAAATCATCTGCTGCAAGACCTTTACCGGTATAGGTATAGTCACAACGCAAATCGATGAAGTAATTCATCTTTTTATTGGCGGCAAGCATCATGCTCACATTGAAATTAGGGTCGTCATTAATGCGACTGTAGGGACCTTCGTATAACACTTTGCTTCCGTCACGCACAGTAATATATACATGGTTCAGGTAGCGCAAAGCCTCTTCGTTATCAAAGGGAAGTTCGACGGTGCGCAGTTCGATTTTTTGCTCGACTGATGTGCAGTTGTGCACGGTCAGCATACCGGCAATCGTCATATATTGGCCGGCTTTTAAGGTCGGCTTTTCCCACAATGTCGGTGCATTTTGCGTGCTGAAAACCAGTGTGTTATCACCCAGGGTACTCAACCTATAAGTCTGGGTAGTATTGTCGTTGGCCAATACCGGTGCGGCGATAAGACAGAGAAAAACCGTACACAGTGCAAAAATAAGAAGTTTTTTCACGGATGATCCTCCTCTTTCAGCCGTTTTTTATCGTCTTTACGATAGAGACTCAGCACCAATGAGAGAATGATCACCAGTACCAAACAACCGCCAAGAATTGCGAAAACAATCGGTGAAAGTCCAAAGATGCGAACGGAACCATCATTGTCAGACGCCATATCGTTAACGTACGGCTTGGTTGCCAACGTCTCTTTTTTTGTGGTGGGTGTGCCTCCGCCAAGGGGATCTTTGTTTTCTGCCAGCAGTTTGATTTGATCAGTATCCAATACGGTGTTGTACAACAGTGCATTATCGACAAGGCCATTAAAATTACTGTCACCATCAAACTCACTGCCGATCACCAGGCGATGTAAATCCATCGTGGCGACCGAAAAATTCTCCAGCGTTTCGGAGGCGTACAGAACGCCATCAATATACAGGGCAACCTCTGTGTCCGATAAGGTTACGGCAAAATGGTGCCATTCGTTGAGCGGCAGTGCCGAGGTGACATTTTCCGCAACCGGATGATAGAGCGAAACCAGTTCAATTTGAGGATCCTCCAGAGTTAGCTGAATGCCGTCCAACATTGCTGACGGATTGGTGCTATGTGGCGAAACAATCAAACTGCGATTCTCGTTTTTATAGAGGCAAAACAACCGCTGTTCCTTGTCACCCTCGTTTCCGGCCCAGTTAAACCAAGCCGAAAAGGTGAATGCGGAAATTTCCTTGACACGGTTGGTGGCAAGGCGAATATGCTGCGTGTTGCCGTCCAACTGTAATGCCGTTCCGTTAATGCCGTCCTCCACCCACGTAAAGGAATCGGGATCGGTGTTTTTGTTACCGTTCATTACGTAATAAACATCTTGCGGGACTTTATCCGGCTCCGTGACAAGGTAGATACAGTCTACCTCTGCTGTTGTGTCGGTATCGTTCTGTGTCATCTCTACAGCTGACACGCAGAAGTTGGGAGTGACAGCTATAATCGCTGTCAGTGCAAGCGAACTGATGAGAGTTTGCAAGCGCATGGATAGTACACTACCTTTCTAACGGTAATATTTGTAATAAGCAACTACGGTAACGCGTTTGCCTGTGACAGTGTCGTCACCGGTGATGAGTACGCCGTTGTGACTCATCAGCTCACCGTATTCCATGGAGGAGAGGGGACAAGCAAAGGGAATGGAGCCATCCGAAAAACGCAATTCCAGTTCCTCGGTTGCTGCGCAAATGCGCCCTTCTTTACCAATCACGATTTCGCCGGTTTCTTCGCGACGAACGGCATAGGTAATGAGCTTTCCATCAAGTGCGATAATGGCTGCAGGTTGCTTATCTTTTTCTCGTTTTCGAAAAAGCCAGGCCATATCCACTCTCCTATCTTTGTGTGCCATATTTATAAAAATATTGTACTCTTTTCAGTTGTCGCTGTCAACTAAAAAGAAAAATTCACAGTTTCTTCACGGTTGTACTTGACGAGCTTGATATAATAAATTAAAAGGGGTACGGCAAAAGGGGGGACTGTTCATGTCTGCGAGCCAAAAAGTACTGTTGATCATCAATCCCGTGGCGGGTAAAGCAAAGGGGCGTACCGCGTTGTTTCCACTCGCGGACGGGTTGTGTCGCGCAGGATGTGTGCCGACGGTTCACGTTACCGGCGCGCGCGGTGACGCACGACGTATTACGGAGCAATTGGCGGCACACCACGATCTTGTCATTTGTTGTGGCGGTGACGGTACACTAAACGAAGTGATTGACGGCTTGCTCACCTGCAAAGCGCGGGTGCCGCTCGGATATATACCGGCAGGAAGTACGAACGATTTTGCAAACAGCCTGCATTTAAAGGCACAGCCCGCCGCGGCACTTCATACGATTCTGAGTGGCCACGACGATGCGATGGATGTGGGCCTTTTTAACGGAATCCGTCATTTTTCTTATATTGCTTCTTTTGGCATCTTTACAGCCGCATCGTATAATGCACCGCAAACCACCAAAAATGCCCTTGGCCATTTTGCTTATTTATTGGAGGGCAGCAAGGAACTGTTTTCTGTACAGAGTCACCAGATTGTCGCTCAAACAGCGAACAAGCGCTACGAGGGTGATTATCTGTTCGGTGCAGTATGCAACTCTACTTCGGTTGCCGGATTGGTTAAGCTCAATGCCGGGATTGTGGATATGAGCGACGGCTTGTTCGAAGTTATTTTGGTGCGGCGTCCTGCGAATGCTGCCGAGCTTGCGCGTGTGCTTAATTCCATTAACACTGCGGATTTCGATCCGGAGTTGTTTGATTTCTTCAAAGCGTCGGAGGTCACCTTTACGATGAAAAAACCGCTCCCTTGGTCACTGGACGGCGAGTATGCCGAGGGGGCCGAAACGATTACGGTTAAGAACATTCCTCAATCCATCCTATTGCGCCACTAATACAAAACAACGAGAGCCGCCCACGGAGTTCAGTGATCCGTGGGCGGCATTGTTATCCGTAAATATACTTGTGCAGATTCTTCACTGTTCCTTTGGGGTTAGTGAGCAAAATCCCGCTCCCTTTTCCCGAAATGGTGGTGTACTTATACATACCGTTTTCCGGAATGTGATACCCATTTTCAATCGTATAGCTGGCGTATGTCAGTGAATTGGTGGCAATGTCTAAAAATTCGTCGGTTGACATATTTGTGTCTACGTGGGAAACTGCCTTGTATATGACATTGATGAGTTGTGTATAGCTCATTTTTTTAGCTTTTTCCATTAACAGTGTGAGCACCTTGCGTTGCCGCGCCGTTCGCTGAAAATCACTGTCTATCTTACGAATACGTGCGTATTCCATGGCTTGGAATCCGTCAAGATGATGCACGCCGGGATCGCCTGTCATTTGTACAAAGCCCGCATTGTTCACCGAAATGGTAGTACCTTTTGCCGGAATCTGTGTGATTTCTTTGGCGGTCAGTTCAATATCCAATCCGCCCATGGCGTCAATCAAAATGGGCAACACCTGAAAGTTGACACCAATGTAATCATCGATGTCCAGACGGAAATTTTGAGCGATTGTCTTGTGTTGCAGTGCATGTCGACCATAGGCATAGGCAGTGTTGAATTTACAAATATCGTCCTGTCCGTCTCCGTCTTTGTCGCGACCGGGAATGGAAACCCACGTGTCACGCAAAATGGAGATCATTTTGACGGTTTTGGTATTGTCGTTAATTGACAAAATGACGTTAGTATCCGATAAACCCGAAAAATTGTTCTGGCGACTGTCCACACCAACCAACAGGATGTTATGAATCCCGTTCCCGTCGCCGCGTAATGGGATATCCGACACAGCGGCAGCGTTATCGTATTCCGACGGATCCACGACGACGCCGGTGTATTCATCCTCATCCGTATCAAAGGTGATGTCGGCATTGGGATCTACGGGATCGTTGCCGGAAAAACTGATTTTTCCCAACACAGAGGATATGAGAATGAATGCCGTTACACACAAAACGCCGATTACAGCCATAGCAGAGGAGCCTACGATGGTCCAAATACGCACTTTTTTTGAATAACGGTATCGTTTCGGCTGTTTTTCAGACATAGCCAAACCTCCTATTCAATCTTAGTGTGGCATCCCGTATAAGCACTTATCCGCGCAATGCAATTGCTTTTTTAGCTTCCTCGACAATGTGCTCGGCGGACAAGCCAAAGAGCTTCAACAACTCGACTGCAGGGCCGGATTTGCCAAAAGTATCCATAACACCGACACGCATGACCGGAACCGGACATTCCTCGCAAATGATCTCGGTGACGGCGCTGCCGAGACCGCCCATGATGGAATGCTCTTCAGCTGTAACAATCGCACCGGTTTCTTTTGCGGCACGCAGAACTGCCTCGCGGTCGATCGGCTTGATGGTTGCCATGTTAATTACACGGGCAGAAATGCCCTCGTTTTTGAGTGTTTCAGCGGCAATCAACGCTTCATTAACCATTAAACCGGTGGCGATGATGGCAATGTCGTTGCCGTCGGTCAATTGAACACTTTTTCCAATTTGGAAATCATAGTCGTTTTCATCAAAAATGACCGGCAGTGCCAAACCCCCAAAGCGCAGATACACCGGGCCGTCATGCTTGGCAGCGGCAAAGACGGCCTTGCGTGCTTCAACGGCGTCTGCGGGGTTCAAAATAGTCATACCGGGGATGGAACGCATCAGTGCGATATCTTCACAGCATTGATGTGTAGCACCGTCTTCACCAACGGAAATACCGGCATGCGTAGCACCGATTTTAACATTTAAATGCGGGTAACCGATGGAATTGCGCACTTGCTCAAAAGCACGACCCGCCGCAAACATCGCGAAGGAGGAGGCAAACACCGTTTTACCACTTGCGGCAAGACCGGCGGCGATTCCCATCATATTGCTCTCGGCAATACCGCAATCAAAGAAACGGTCGGGGTGAGCTTTTTTAAAGCCACCGGTTTTTGTTGCGGCGGCAAGGTCGGCGTCCAGCACGACCAGATCGGGGCATGACTCTGCCAACTCAACGAGTGCGGCGCCGTAGGCGTCACGCGTTGCCTGTTTAATGATCTCTGCCATGATTAACCCTCCTGTTCCACTGCGGCAAGCGCCGCTTTCAATTCGTTCATCGCCATCTCGTATTGCTCGGCGTTGGGGGCCGAACCGTGCCAGCTGGCTTGATTTTCCATGAAGGAAACGCCCTTACCTTTAATGGATTTCTGAACAATGGCGGTGGGCTTACCTTTGCACTCGCGAGCAGCTTTAAACGCTGCTTCAATTTGATCAAAATCGTGTGCATCGATTACGATAACGTTAAAGCCGAATGCCGCAAACTTTTCCGGAATGGGGTAGGGAGAGGTGACTTCATCCAGCGTACCGTCGATTTGCAAATTATTGTTATCAACGACAATGCACAGATTGTCCAGCTTTTTGTGCGCCGCAAACATCGCCGCTTCCCAAACCTGACCTTCCTCAATTTCGCCGTCACCGAGCACGGCATAGGTACGGTAGGCTTTGCCATCCAGCTTTGCTGCGAGCGCCATACCCACAGCAGCAGAGATACCTTGACCGAGTGAACCGGTGGACATGTCTACGCCGGGCGTTTCGGTCATACAGGGATGTCCCTGCAGCATGGTACCGATATGACGCAAGGTTTTGATTTCCTCCACCGAGAAGAAACCCTTGTGTGCAAGTGCGCCGTACAAAGCGGGCGCACAGTGCCCCTTAGACAACACGAAACGATCGCGGTCAGCCCAGTCAGGGCGGGCCGGATCTACATTCAGTTCTTCAAAGTACAGATAAGCAAGTAAATCGGCGATGGATAAGGATCCACCGGGATGACCGCTTTTCGCGTTGTAAGTACCTTCGATGACCGCCATGCGAATCTGCAGAGCGATCTTTTCGAGGGCTTTTCGTTGTAAGTTTTCCATCTGTTGCTCCTCCTTTGATGACGGAAATTGCAGAATTATTGTTATTGTACCACATTATAACAAAAAATGCTATACCTCTTTCGCAAATTTTTGGTGGGAAAAAAGGTTGACTTTTTTCTGCTTTCCTATTAGTATAGATAAAGATTGTGTAAAGTGGAGGCAGTGATATGAACAACACGGAAAAAACCATGGAAAAGGTCGTTTCCTTATGCAAAGGGCGCGGATTTGTGTATCCGGGTTCTGATATATACGGCGGTCTTGCCAATACGTGGGACTACGGCCCGCTCGGCGTTGAGCTCAAGAACAACGTCAAACGCGCTTGGTGGAAGAAATTTGTCCAGGAAAGCCCGTATAACGTGGGTTTGGACAGCGCGATTTTAATGAACCCGCAGGTTTGGGTGGCGTCCGGTCACGTGGGCAATTTCTCCGATCCGCTGATGGATTGCAAGAGCTGCAAAACGCGTCACCGTGCCGACAAGCTCATTGAGGATACGGGTGTCAATCCGGCCGGTTGGTCGTTTGAACAAATGAAGCAGTACATCGATGGTAACAATATCTGCTGTCCCGATTGCGGAGAACATAACTTTACCGACATCCGTACCTTCAACTTGCTGTTCAAGACCTTCCAGGGCGTTACCGAGGATGTCAAGAGTGAGTTGTATATGCGTCCGGAAACCGCGCAGGGTATCTTTGTTAACTTCAGCAATATCCAACGCTCTTCTCGCAAAAAGCTGCCGTTTGGTGTGGCTCAGATTGGTAAGAGCTTCCGTAACGAGATCACACCCGGTAACTTCACCTTCCGCACTCGCGAATTTGAGCAGATGGAACTGGAATTTTTCTGCAAGCCCGACACCGATCTGGATTGGTTTGCGTACTGGAAGGATTTCTGCCATCAGTGGCTGTTATCGCTCGGTATGCGTGACGAAAATCTGAAACTGCGGGATCATGAGCAGAAAGAGCTTTCTCACTACTCAAAAGCCACCACCGACTTTGAATTTTTGTTCCCGTTTGGGTGGGGTGAGCTGTGGGGGATTGCTGACCGTACTGACTTTGACCTGACACAGCACAGTGAGCATTCGGGTCAGCGTCTTGAGTATTTCGATCCCGAAACCAACGAGCATTATATCCCGTATGTGATTGAGCCGTCTCTCGGTGCCGATCGTGTTGTGTTGGCATTTTTGTGCGAGGCTTACGACGAAGAGGTTGTTGATGCTGAGAAGAACGATACTCGTGTCGTGTTGCGCCTGCATCCGGCTTTGGCTCCCTTCAAAGCTGCTGTTCTGCCGCTTTCGAAGAAACTGTCCGAGGAAGCCGTGAAGATCCGCAACGAACTCTCCAAACACTTTATGGTCGACTTTGACGATGCCGGTTCCATCGGCAAGCGCTATCGCCGTGAAGATGAGATCGGTACGCCGTTTTGCATCACCTATGACTTTGATTCTGTTGAGGATGGCTGTGTCACGGTACGTGATCGCGATACGATGCAACAAGAGCGTGTTGCGATCGCTGATCTGAAACAATATTTAGAGGGAAAAATTGCATTTTAATTTTGCGACCCACTGTATCTTGTGCAGTGGGTCGTCATTTTTATGTCGAAAACACTATTTTTTGTGCTTAATCTGTTGACTTTTGAAACGTAAAGCGGTATGATGATGGTGTGTTTTTCGTTTAATGGAATTATGTTGCGGAGGTGTACGAATGAAACTGCTGGAAGATCGTATTTTGCGTGATGGCGAATGTCGTCCAGGCGATGTTTTAAAGGTGGACAGCTTTTTAAACCATCAGATCGATGTTTCTCTGCTCTGTGACCTCGGCAAAGAATTTGAACGGCTGTTTCACGATGCCGGTGTAACCAAGATTTTAACGGTGGAGGCATCCGGTATTGCCGTTGCCTGCGTTGCCGCGCAATATTTCGGTGTGCCGGTCGTCTTTGCGAAGAAATCCAAGACCAGCAATATCGCAAACGATGTCTATTCCGCCAAGGTAGATTCGTACACGCATGGTGTTACCAACACCATTATGGTATCCGAGCAATACTTGCATCCTGAGGATCGGGTGTTGATTATCGACGATTTTCTGGCAAAAGGGCAAGCGTTGCTTGGCTTGTTGGAGATCGTTCGACAGGCGGAAGCAGAGGTGGTCGGTGCGGGCATCGTCATTGAAAAAGCCTACCAGGGCGGCGGTGATCTGTTGCGTTCGCAGGGAATTCGCGTAGAATCGCTTGCGCGTATCGCGTCGTTGGATCCCAAAACGGGGATCACGTTTTTATAGTTACAAACCGCGTGTTTTATGCGGATGTAAAAAGAAAAAATGGAGGGAAAACACATGAAAAAGATCCTGGCACTTCTCTTGGCAGTCGTTATGGTTCTTGGCCTGGCCGCTTGCACCGGTACCGGCGAGAAAGACGTCTACAAAGAGATCCTGAAACCCATCGCGAAGGAAGAATTAAAGGTTGGCTTTATTTTCCTGCACGATGAGCAGTCCACCTACGACAAGAACTTCATTGATGCGGCGAAAGCAGCCTGTGAAGAAATGGGCGTAAAGATGGTACAGAAGACTCAGATCCCAGAGGACGAGTCTTGCTACGATGCAGCTGTTGAACTGGTTGAAGTTGAAGGTTGCAGCCTTATCTTCGCGGATAGCTTTGGTCACGAGGACTATATGATCAAAGCCGCAAAAGAGTATCCGGAAGTGCAGTTCTGCCACGCTACCGGTACGCAGGCTCATACTGCAAACGTTGAGAACTTCAACAACGCATTTGCTTCCATCTACCAGGGCCGCTATATGGCGGGCGTGGTTGCCGGCCTGAAACTTAAAGAGATGATCGACGCCGGCAAGATCACCGCTGCTCAGGCGAAAATGGGCTATGTCGGTGCCTTCACCTTTGCTGAGGTTATGTCCGGCTACACCTCCTTCTATCTGGGCGCCAAATCCATTGTTCCGGAAGTAACGATGGACGTTAAGTTCACCGGCAGCTGGTACGATGAGCAGCTCGAGAAGCAGGCTGCTCAGTCCTTGATCGACGGCGGCTGTGTCTTGATCAGTCAGCACGCCGACTCCATGGGCGCTCCCACTGCTTGCGAAAACAAGGGTATTCCGAACGTTTCTTACAACGGCTCCACTAAAGCTGCTTGCCCGGATACGTTCCTCATTTCCTCTCGTATTGACTGGACGCCTTACTTCAAGTATATCATCACGCAGCGCATCAACGGTGAGTCCATCGTTGACGACTGGACAGGCACTCTGGAGACCGGTTCCGTTGTGGTGACCGAGCTCGGTGAGAACGTTGCAGCCGGCACTGCTGAGAAACTTGCTATTGTTGAGGCCGGTTTGAAGGATGGTACCATTCAGGTGTTTGACACCGCCAACTTCACCGTTAAGGGCGAGAAGATCACCACTTACTTGGCAGACGTGGATACCGATGCTGAGTTTACTCCGGATACCGAAGCGATCGAGGACGGCGTGTTCTACGAGTCCAAACATCGTTCCGGCCCCTACTTCAACGTAGAAATCGACGGCATCACGCTGCTGGATCGTAACTACGGCTGATAAGTACACAGCGTTTTAGGATGAGGCGGGGCACCAGACTGCCCCGCCTTCCCTGATTTTACAGTTGAACTTGCCTTGCGGTTTTCGGCAAGGCAATCTTGAGTTGTAAAACAGGCACAAGGAGGAACCACTATGAGTACTGTACCTGCGATCGAACTTCAAAATATCACCAAAACCTTCGGCTCGGTCGTCGCAAACAAAAACGTTTCGCTCACGGTCAATCGCGGAGAAATTTTGTCGATCCTCGGTGAAAACGGAAGTGGCAAAACCACGCTGATGAACATGATCTCCGGTATTTATTTTCCGGACGACGGTCAGATCTTCATCGACGGAGAAGAAGCGGTGATTGCCTCTCCGAAAGATGCATTTGACTATAGGATCGGTATGATTCATCAGCATTTTAAACTGGTGGATGTGTTTACGGCAACCGAAAATATTGTACTGGGTCTTAAAGAAGAAGGCCGGTATAATCTGAAAAATGCCCAGCAAAAGGTGCAGGACATTTGTGAACGGTATGGATTCGATGTTGCTCCCAAGAAAAAGATTTACATGATGTCCGTTTCGGAAAAGCAAACTGTCGAGATCGTCAAGGTGCTGTATCGTGGTGCGGATATTCTCATTTTGGACGAGCCCACTGCCGTGTTGACACCGCAGGAAACGCAAAAGTTGTTTGCGGTTCTTCGTCGTATGCGGGATGACGGCAAGGCAATCATTATCATTACGCACAAACTGCACGAAGTGCTCAGCCTGTCCGATAAGGTTGCCGTGCTACGAAAAGGAGAATATGTGGGCACGGTCAATACCGCCGAAACCAATGAAGCGGAGCTTACCGAAATGATGGTGGGCAAAAAGATCTCGCTCAACATTGATCGCAGTGAACCGCAGAATGTGGCTCCTCGTTTGGAGGTTCACCACATCAATTGCTCTAACCGTGAAGGCGTTAAGATGCTGGACGATGTTTCCTTTGTGGCTAACGCCGGTGAGATTTTGGGAATTGCCGGCATTGCCGGATCGGGTCAGCGTGAACTGCTGGAAGCTATTGCCGGCTTGCAGAAGCTGGATAGCGGTGCGGTATTGTATCGCAATCCGCAGACCGATAAGATGGACAACCTTTGCTCCAAAACACCGCTGCAGATTCGCGAACTTGGTGTGCGCTTATCCTTTGTTCCTGAGGATCGGCTCGGTATGGGTCTTGTCGGCAACATGGATATCATCGATAATATGATGCTGCGCAGCTACACCAAAGGCAAAGGTATGTTTTTGGAACGCAAAGCTCCCAAGGATTTGGCAGAGCACATTATCGAGGACCTGGAGGTTGTCACGCCCGGTGCAACCACACCGGTTCGCCGTTTGTCGGGTGGTAACGTGCAAAAGGTGCTCGTTGGTCGTGAGATCGCGGCTTCTCCCACCGTGCTGATGGCTGCCTATCCGGTTCGTGGTCTGGACATCAACTCCTCGTACACGATCTACAACCTGCTCAACGAGCAAAAGGAACGCGGGGTTGCCGTTATCTTTGTTGGCGAAGATCTGGACGTATTGCTTGAACTGTGTGACCGCATTCTGGTTATCGGTTCCGGTCGTATCACCGGTGTGGTGGATGCACGCACGGCTACTAAGGAAGAGATCGGTCTTCTTATGACAAAAACGGAGGGGGGAGAGTAACCATGGCGGATACAGTTGTGAAAAAACATACGCACGAGCCGGCGATCACCATCGCCAAACGTGACGATATGGCAGGTTGGAAAGCGTGGTTGATTCGCCTTGCTGCTATTCTTATCGGCTTTTTGCTGATGGGCTTCGTGTCCGTTTTGCTGACTAAAGTATCGCTCGGTGAAGTGTTCGGTATGATGTTCCGCGGCGTTTTCGGTCGATTGTTTGAGGGCGGCTCTGCGACGATGCTTTGGAAATTCTTGCAAGAGACCGCGATTTTGTTGTGCTTGACACTTGCCGTGACACCGGCCTTCAAAATGAAGTTCTGGAATTGTGGTGCGGAAGGACAGGCGTTGATGGGCGGCTTGGGTGCTATGATCTGTATGCTCGAGCTCGACGGCGTCGCTCCGTGGCTTCATACGGTTCTGTCCGTTTTGGTTGGCGTTCTGTTCGGTATGATCTGGGGCTTGATTCCTGCACTCTTCAAGGCGTGGTATGGTACCAATGAGACTCTGTTCACTTTGATGATGAACTATGTGGCTACGCAGTTGGTTGCCTACTATGTGTTGATTGCCAGTAAGGGCCTCACGGTTATCCGCCCCGTCGATACCGGTGCGCTGCCGGTCATCGGTAATCTTAAGTATTTACTGAACATTATTGTGGTCAGTTCAATCATGGTGCTCTCGTATTTCTATTTGAAATACAGCAAACAAGGCTACGAAATTTCGGTTGTCGGTGAAAGCCAGAATACGGCGCGCTACATTGGGATCAATGTGAAAAAGGTGATTATCCGCACCATGTGTATTTCCGGTGCAATTGCCGGCTTGGCAGGTGTGCTGCTGGTTGCCGGTACCAATCACTCCATTAAAACGGATACGATTGGCGGTCTTGGCTTTACGGCAATTATGGTATCGTGGCTCGGCTTGTTCAATCCGTACATTATGGCGGCTATGTCCGCGTTAGTGGTGTTCCTTAACATCGGTGCTGCAAAGGTTGCAGATACTTTCTTCTTGAATAGTTCTTACGCCGATATTGTGGCCGGCGTTGTTATTCTCTTTGTGGTGGGCTGTGAGTTCTTTATTCGCTACTCCGTTAAATTTCGTCGCACGAAGAAGGAGGTGTGCTCATGATTACCGCATTTATTCAAAGCTCGATCCCGCTTGGCGTGCCGTTGTTGTTTGGCTCCGTCGGTGAGATTGTGACCGAAAAATCCGGTCACTTGAATTTGGGTATTCCCGGCATTATGTATGCCGGTGGTATCGGTGGCGTTATCGGTGCCTTTTTGTATGAGCAGGCATGTGGCAACCAACTGGAGAATATGAATCCGTTTTTGGCCATTTTTATTCCGTTGTTGGTATCGATTCTCTTTTCGATGCTGATGGGTTTGTTGTACAGCTTTCTCACCGTTACGCTGCGAGCCAATCAAAATGTTACCGGCCTGGCTATCACGACCTTCGGTATCGGGCTTGGTAACTTCTTTGGCGGCTCTCTGGCTAAGCTGACGAACAGTGAACTTACCTCGGTGATCCTCACCAAGACCAGCAGTTTCTTCCGCACATCGTTACCGCTTGCAGAGGAACTTGGTTGGTTCGGCAAAATTTTTCTGTCACACGATTTTCTCACGTACGTGTCTATCGTGATAGCGATTATTGTATCGCTGATCCTTAACCGCACCCGAATTGGTCTGAATCTTCGCTCGATCGGTGAAAGTCCTGCCACAGCCGATGCTGCCGGTATCAATGTTACGCGGTACAAATATGTGGCAACCTGCTTGGGCAGTGCGATCGCGGGTCTCGGCGGATTGCAGTATGTTATGGCATACGCGAATGGTGTGTGGTCGAACAATGCGTTTGGTGACCGTGGTTGGATGGCGATCGCTTTGGTTATTTTTGCGATCTGGAAGCCTTCACTTGCCATTGCCGGGTCGTTCCTGTTTGGTGCTCTGTGCAATATCAACAACTATCTTCCGGGTTTGGGCATTGAAACAAAGGAACTCTTTAAAATGTTGCCGTATGTCGTGACGGTCATTGTACTGATCATTACGAGTATGCGTAAAAAACGGGAGTACCAGCCGCCTCAGAGCTTGGGCCTTGCGTATTTCCGCGAAGAACGATAATCAAAAGCGCCGGAACGTCCGGCGCTTTTGCATTGACACGGTTTTATTCTATTGTTATACTGAAAATGAGAGGGGTGGAGTGTATGAGAATCAAACAGTTTGCCATTGTTTTTTGTCTCCTACTTGTTGTCGCGTTGCTCGGTGGCTGCGGTGCACAATCGCCATTTGAGGAGGTGGATGCAACTACAACGATTTCTAACGAGAACAGTGCCACTACCACTGTACCGCCTGCGAGTCAATCGGCGGCGGATTCTGCATCTACCACATCCGTCCGATCGACGCCGCTTAGCGTAAACTCGGCAACACAAACGGGGACGATATCAACTTCAGCAGAACCCGTATCGACAACCGTTTCAACTACTGCGACAACCGCGCCGCCAACAGTACACACGTTAACACCACTTGCGTCATCTTCCTATTACGGCTTATCCAAGTTAAAAAGCATGACGAACGGCGCGGCGCTTGTGGAGGCTTATGAAAAAATAGCAGAGGCCGTACAAAATTGTCAAACGACCATCGCATTGGATGAGAAACTGACGGCAACGGAGATCCGTACAGCGTTTTACCACTATCTTGCGGATTACCCACAGCATTTTTGGTGTGATGGAAGTTTTCGTTATGCTGTTTCCGGGCGTAGTAATAAAGTTACGCAAGTTAAACTACAATATACGATGGAAGGCGATACATTACTGCAGGCACAAACAAAGTTTAAAAAAGCCGTTGTTGATCTGCTCAAAATTGCGGCAACCGGAAAGGACGAGTATGAACGCGAGTTGTTGTTACACGATGCTTTGGCAAAACGTATCACCTATCAAGAGGGCGAGGACGCTCACAACGCTTACGGTGCGTTGGTAAAGGGAAAAGCCGTGTGTGAAGGATATGCTCGTGCGTTTCAGTATTTATTGTATCAATCGGGCATCCAGTGCTTGATTGCAGAGGGGAGCAGTATCAATCCGCGCACCGGTTTATCTGAAGGCCACGCGTGGAATGTGGTGCATATAGACGGCCGATATTATCACGTGGATCTCACTTGGGACGATACGAACGACGCTAACACACCGGTCGTGTATGCATATTTTAACTTGACCACTGCACAGATCAACGAAAATCACACTATCAGTAGTGAAACCAGTTATACCTTGCCGAGATGTGAGGCGACAGCAAACAATTTTCACGTTAAAAACGGGACGCGATTGACGGACTATACCATAGACGGTGTTGCGCGAATTTTGAAGAAAACAACCGGTGATACGCATATCTATTGTGTAAACGGCAGTCAAACTTTCATTGACTGGTTTAATAACAACCACAATGCCGTCTTGAGAGCGTTGGGAATCCACCGTAACTATTCATATAGTATGCTCTATACCGGTAACGAGGTCGTTGTGCGGTTGGCGATAGAATAGAGTTTAAGGGCGCGGACGAAGGTCCGCTCCCTTACTGTTCAAAAGGCTTGCATTTTCGACACGTTTATGGTAAAATACTATATATAATAAGGGAGGTATGGGGTTTGAGTAAAAAGGTTTTGCTGACTGCGGACAGTACTTGTGATTTAAGCGAGGAAATCAAAGAAAAATACCACATCATCACTCACCCGCTTCACGTTGTGTTGGAGGGAGAGAGCTATGACGACGGTGTCAATTTGGTGCCCGACGATATTTACCGTACCTACGAGGAGAGAAAAGTATTACCGAAAACCGCTGCGATCAATGCCGCGGAGTTTGTGGATTTCTTTACCCCGTATATAGAACAGGGCTATGAGGTTGTGCACATTAATTTGGGCTCCGGCTTGTCGGTTACCCATTCCAACTGCCGTATGGCGGCAGCGGAGCTGGAAGGTGTTTACGTAGTCGATAGCTGCAACCTGTCTACCGGCAGCGGTTTGTTGGTGTTGGAGGCTGCTGAGCGTATCGCCGCCGGTCTGTCGGCCGAGCAAGTCGCGCGTGAGGTCCAAGAACTTGCTTTAAAGGTAAGTGCAAGCTTTGTGCTGGATACACTGGAGTTTTTGCATAAAGGCGGCCGTTGCTCTTCGCTTGCCATGATGGGTGCTAATCTGTTGCAACTCAAGCCCTGCATTGAGGTGGATAACACCAGTGGCAAAATGGGTGTCGGCAAGAAATATCGCGGTTCACTGGATAAGTGTCTGCAGCAGTATGTGCAAGACAAGCTCGGCGGGCGTACCGATATTCGTACCAATCGAGTGTTCATCACACATTCCGGCATTTCGGAAGAGCGTATCGCGCTGGTGAAGGCTGAGGTTGAAAAATATCAGGAATTTGATGAAATTCTTGTTACCCGGGCCGGTTGTACCATTTCTTCACATTGCGGTCCAAACACGCTCGGTGTTCTGTTTATGACGAAATAACCATAATCGTAAAAGGTCTCTCATCGACAGATGAGAGACCTTTTTTATAGGATCGTCAAAATGCGTAATGCGAGCGCGCCTATGCCGACGCCCATCAAAAATAGGCCCCAATACCGCACCAGCCGCAGTCGTCTGGCTCGTTTAAGTCCGGTGTAGCCGGTAGCAGCGTTGACCAAACGGTGTGCTTCCGCATCCAAAAGGGCGGGAGAGGCTTCTTTACACTGTTGGCGCACAACGAAAAATATGCGTTCAAAGTATGGATTGGTCGTATCGGTAACTTCTACGATCTGACGGCTGATCCCTTTAATCATACTACACCCTCCACATGGGTATTTTTATCCACCGAAACGCATGTTTTATCGTTAAACTTGCATTCTTCTCGGCGCTTGTTTTCAGTATGGTCAAGCAAACAAAATTTATACCAAAAAACAGGTGTTCGACCCAAAATATAACAATTTGTAAATTATTTGAGAAGCAGTTAATTGTGGAAAACTGTGTTGAAAATGTGAACAAATCCCTATTTTTCAAGGGGTTTTACACCAGTTTTTGATCGAAAAAAAGCGAAATTGCCAGATATTTCCAAAAATTAGCATACGAACTGTTGAATTACCTTTACGGTTCACGGCTGGTTAAGAACCAAACCGCCCGTTCAACGGAATCGCGCGAATTTCCCCAATCTGCGCCCTCTCCGCTGTTGCGATAGTCGAACATTTTGCAAAAATGTGATACATCGTTGCGAAGTGTTTCAAGGTACCGTTTTGACAGCATGGAGGCGGCCTTGGAAAAGTCGCCGACCGAGTGTTTATTCATGTTCTTTTGGGCGGCCGATACCAGCTGAGTAAAGTGGGGGAGGCAAAGTGCCTCTTGTTCTTCAAACAGCTGTCGGAATTCACGCTCGGATTCCCAAAGACGGCAGACGGTGGCCAGCATGCGTTCCATTGCCCAGTCAACTTGATTGCAGATGAAGCAGGTTTCGGTACGGATGGTCGCTTTTTTAGCTTGAGATTTTGCGCTGGTACCGACCAAGGGGAGTCCCCCTTTAAAAATGCTTTTTTCCATTTCGTCCAAATGGCTTTCCAGAATCAGAGCAACACCAAGGCGATTGCGTTGCTTAAGGATCATACGGAAATGATCGTAACAAAAGCCAAGGCGATTGGTCTCAATGCGGACGTCCGGTTCCATCATCGCAGCACCGGTGATATATTCTGCCATTCGTTGCTCAAGCATATTGCGCATACGGCAGATCGGGCAACCCTCTTTGGGGTCAAACACCTCACTAATGGGGATGTTCGTAATATCAGCGCGCATAATTATCACTCCTTTTTACAGTCACAGTATAGCAAAATCAGGGGAGGGAAACAAGTTTTTTTATAAAAAGCGTTATTTTTGTTATTTTTTTAGTGAAATGCTTTGCATAATACAGTTTTTCGTGTATAATAGCTTTATAAAGAAATAGGAGGTCTTATGTTATGCCCCTCGTAAACACAAAAGAGATGTTCAAAAACGCTTATGATGGTGGATACGCGATTGGCGCATTCAACGTCAACAACATGGAGATCATGCAAGGCATTGTGGAAGCCTGTAAGGAGTTACGCTCTCCGGTTATTCTGCAGGTGTCCGGCTCTGCCAGAAAATATGCGCATCATCCTTACTTGTATCACATGGTACAAGCAGCGGTGGAAGAGACCGGCTTGCCGATCGCATTGCATTTGGATCACGGCTCCAGCTTTGAACTGTGCAAGGATTGCATTGACGGCGGTTTCACTTCGGTGATGATCGACGGCTCACATTTGCCGTATGAGGAAAATGTGGAGCTTACTCGTAAGGTCGTGGAGTACGCGCACGCGCGTGGCGTCACGGTTGAGGGCGAACTCGGTCAGCTTGCCGGTGTCGAGGATGAGGTGAGCGTTGAAGCTGATAAAGCAAATTACACCGATCCCGATCAGGTGCTGGATTTTGTGACCCGCACCGGCGTGGATTCTTTGGCAATCGCTATCGGTACCAGCCACGGTGCTTTCAAATTCAAGCCCGGTCAGAAGCCGCAGCTGCGTTTCGATATTCTGCGTGAGGTTATGAACCGTTTGCCCGGTTTCCCGATCGTGCTGCACGGTGCGTCTTCGGTTATGCCGGAATACGTGTCGGTTGTTAACCAATACGGCGGTGAGATGGCAGATGCTATCGGTATTCCGGAGGATATGCTGCGTGAGGCGGCTTCGCTGGCTGTTTGTAAGATCAATGTGGACTCCGACCTGCGTTTGGCAATGACTGCCGGTGTTCGCCGTCACCTGGCTGAGAATCCGAAACACTTCGATCCTCGTCAATATCTCGGTGATGGCCGTACTTGCATTACTGAAGTCGTGAAGCACAAGATTCAAAACGTTCTCGGAAGTGCCGACCGCGCATAATTTCAACAACTCGAAAACCCCGCTGTTCGGCGGGGTTTTCTTTAGAAAGGGCGTATACCATGCGGCTTTTGATCATCGATGGAAACAGTATTTTGAACCGTGCTTTTTACGGCATTAAGGTGTTGACGACGCATGACGGTGTCCCCACCAATGCGTTGGTCGGTTTTCTTAATATTTATTTTCGTTTGTTGGAACAGACAGAAGCGGATATGGTTGCGATTGCTTTTGATCGTAAAGCCCCCACATTCCGCCATCAGATGTATGAGGCTTATAAAGCCGGTCGCAAGGGGATGCCGGAGGAGTTGGCGCAGCAGTTGCCACTTATCAAGGAGCTGCTGACCTATATGGGCTGTTCCGTGGTGGAACAGGATGGCTACGAAGCCGACGATATCCTCGGCACATTGTCCGCAAAAGCGCAGGAACAGGGAGTCCCGTGCTACATCGCCACCGGTGACCGTGATTCCTTACAATTGGTTGGCGAAAACGTTACGGTGTTGTTAGCTGCTACCCGTATGGGTAAGCCCGAAACCATTATGTTTGATCCCGCTGCCGTTTATGAGAAATATGGATTGATACCCGACGCCCTCATTGACTTGAAAGCGTTAATGGGGGATACCAGTGATAACATTCCCGGTGTGGCGGGTATCGGTGAAAAAACAGCGTTGGATCTTTTGCATCAATTCGGTACGTTGGACGGCGTATACGAGCATCTGGATGAATTGCGCGAAACGTTACGGCACAAGCTGGAGGATGGACGCGAAAACGCCTATCTCAGCCGTCGTTTGGGTGAGATTTGCCGCACCATGCCGATGGATACGGAGCTTACGCACTATGCACTTCGCCCATTGCAGAAAGTCGAATTAGCAGCTTTAATGACGCGTCTTGAACTTTTTAAGATCATGGAGCGCCTTGGACTTGATGGTACCATTGTACCGCAGCAAACGGCGCAGCCGATCACGCTTAAAACTATATCGTTTGATGAATTGACAACAGACGGTGCTTTTACCGTATGGCTACAGGACGAAACGGCGTATGTGACTGCGGGGGGCGCTATTGCGACCGTGCTATCCTCCTCGCCGAAATTTTTGAATTTCCTGGAAAATGCAGCGGTGCAAAAGCGTACTGCCGATACTAAAGCACTTGCCGCGCACGCATTACAGTATCATCGCACGCTTCAGAATGTTACAATGGATGCGGTGCTGGCAGCGTATTTACTCAATCCGCTTGCTTCGGCGTATGAACTGCCTCGTTTGGCGCAGGAATACGGTGTTGCCGTGCCGGAAGGTGACCAGCCGCTCGAAGCGCGTCTTCTTGCTCCGCTCTGCGATAAACTGGAAGCGGAGATTCATGCCGCCGACCAGGATTCCCTATTGCGTGAGATAGAGATACCGCTCAGCATCGTGCTTGCCTCAATGGAGCAGGTTGGCTTTGCGGTGGACGGCGAAGGCGTTGCCACCTTTGGTAATATGCTCGAAACCCGTTTAAACACTCTGATCGCATCTATTGAAGAACAGGTCGGCTATTCTTTCAACCTCAATTCCCCGAAGCAACTCGCCAAAGCCTTGTTCGAGGATTTGGGGCTGCCTGCCAAAAAGAAAACAAAATCGGGTTATTCTACCAATGCCGAGGTGCTGGAGAGCTTGCGCCTTGCCCACCCTGTGGTGGATATGATCTTGAATTACCGTACACTTTCCAAACTAAAATCCACCTATTGTGACGGATTGCTGAAAGTGATTGCGCCCGATGGGCGAATTCATACCTCGTTCAACCAAACCGAAACACGCACCGGACGTATTTCGTCAACCGAACCAAATCTTCAGAATATTCCGGTTCGCCAGGAGTTAGGACGTGAGTTGCGCCGCTTTTTCCGTGCGAAGGAAGGCTATCTTCTGTGTGATGCCGACTATTCTCAGATTGAGTTGCGCGTGCTTGCCGCCCTGTCGGGGGATGAAACGATGGTAAACGCCTTTAATAATGAGGACGATATTCACCGTATTACGGCATCCCAAGTGTTTGACGTACCCGAAGAAATGGTTACCCCACTTATGCGTTCGCAGGCAAAGGCAGTCAATTTCGGTATTGTGTACGGTATTGGGGCACATTCGCTGTCCGAGGATATCCATGTCAGTTACGGTGAGGCAAAACGCTATATTGAGCAGTATTTGTCACATTACAGTGCCGTTGCCGGATATATGGACGAACTTATCCAAACGGCAAAGCAGAAGGGTTACGCCTCGACGTTATATAACCGCCGTCGCCCCTTGCCGGAATTACGCGTATCGAATCACATGACGCGTGCGTTTGGTGAACGCGTTGCACGCAACATGCCCATTCAGGGAACTGCCGCGGATATTATTAAAATTGCAATGATTCGTGTTCACGATCGTCTGTACCGTGAGCAAGTGGATGCCAGATTGATCCTGCAGGTGCACGATGAATTAATCGTCGAAGCATCCGAGAGCGATGCTGACCGTGTGGAAGCTATTTTGCGCGAGGAAATGGAACAGGCGGCAACACTGTCCGTTCGTTTGAGAGCCGACGTGCACACCGGAAAAACTTGGTATGATGCAAAATCCTAATAGCGTGAATAGCGATAATGATGTACACTCATAGCCATTCCGATACCGAAAAACAACGTTAGCAAGGAGCTGCCGCCGGCGCTGAAAAAGGGGAGTGTGATACCGAGCACCGGCATCACGCGAAGTGCCATGCCGACGTTCACAATCGCTTGTGAGGCAATCAAAATGAGTAGTCCCATGCATAGCAATCGGCCGGTTGGTTCTGTGGATCTCCGTGCGGTGCGGTACAGCAAAAGCAGGACAATACTCAACAAAAACAATACCGCAACGGCGCCGATAAAGCCGAATTCCTCTCCTGCTACGGTGAAGATAAAGTCATTTTGTCGGGCGTACAGGTTATCGTTACCACCCTGCAGATACCCCACGCCATGCCAACCGCCCGATCCGATCGCCGTAACACTGAGTTCTTGTTGCCAGCCTGTCGTATTGCGATAGGCATCGACTTGAAATAGACAGAGAAATCGAGTTTTTTTATCCGGACTCATCTGTTTCCAAACGAGCGGTATCATAACAGCAAGCGAAACCGTTCCGCCGATAATATAGCGAAGCGGTAACCCGCCGACAATCAGCATCGCCGCAAACAGCACAATACAAATAAAAGCATTACCGTCATCTCCTTGTAAAAAGATTAACAGTATGGGGAGTGCGCCGTGGACACATACTCCTAAAAGCGGGAGTGGTTTGCGAATACGATCACCAAGTATGGCGATATGATGTGAAAAGGTTACAATAAACACAATTTTGAGCAGCTCTGACGGCTGTAACAAGAAGTTTTGCGATCCCATCGGGAGTAGTAGCCAGTTGCGGTCGTCGGTGCCGGGAACCTCGTATCCAAGCGGTGTGAAGGTCAGAAGCATGAGTACGAATGACGGTAATGCGAGAAAATACCAACGTGTGGCTAGTGATCGATAGTTTATGAGTGAAACGACACAGGCCGTTAATATGCCGAGAATTAAGCAAAGTGCTTGCATAGTCGGGTTACCACCTGCTCCGGACATGCTAGCGGAATAGATGAGCAATAGCCCGTATAAAGAAGCGATGACGCAGCTGCTAAGCAGTAACCAATCGGTATGACTTATCAATTGCTTTGCAGTGCACGCTCGATTCATACTCTCACCCCGTGTTAGTATGAACCGTCTTGCGGAAAACTTTTCGAAACGTTGAATTTTCCTCTTTTCTAAATGAGAAATTTGTGATACCATAAGAAAAACAGCCGATGCAAAGGGAGGTGGGGAGTATGACGGTTGTGACACACAGTGAATCCGAGACCGGTGAACTCGGCGCACGTTTGGCAGCTTGTTGTACTGCCGGTACCGTGGTCGCGTTTTTCGGTGGACTCGGCATGGGGAAAACCGCCTTTGTGCGTGGTATGGCGAGCGTATTATCACCGGATGCCCACGTGTCAAGTCCCACCTTTGCACTTGTGAATAACTACGGTGGTGCGCCGCCGCTTGTTCATTTTGATATGTATCGCGTTACCGGTTGGGAGGATCTGGATACCACCGGATACTATGATTACCAAGATCAGGGCGCAATCCTTGCGGTAGAGTGGAGCGAAAATATTGAAACAGCACTGCCTCCTGATGTGGTGCGCGTCACCTTTCGCCGCGTCTCCGAAACGGAACGTGAGATTACGATCGAGGGGGTAACTTTATCATGACATCAAAATCTGTTACCCTGCTTGCCGTAGAATCCTCTGCAGGCCCGGCATCGTGTGCTGTGCTCCGTCGTGAAAACGGAACGGAGCAGATCGTGTGTACTGCCACGGTCAACAACCGTCTCACGCATAGTCAAACGCTTATGCCGATGATCCACGATATGCTGAAAAACGCCGCAATGTCCCTTTCGGATATTACACATCTGGCAGTGGCGGCAGGCCCCGGTTCGTTTACCGGTGTGCGTATCGGTGTGGCCGCAGTCAAGGGCTTGGCGTTTCCTTGCGATCTGCCTTGTGTGTCGGTATCCACTCTTGCAGGAATGGCACGACGGTTTGAGGGTGTTCCGTATACGGGCTTGATTTTAACGGCGATGGATGCTCGTTGCAGACAGATTTATACCGCTCTCTTTTCGACGAAAAACGGTAAAATCGAACGACTGACACCGGATGAAGCGTTGCCCTTGGAAGAAGTAAAAACCCGCCTGAAAAACAAAATAGAACCGATCATGGTGGTGGGTGACGGTGCCTCGATCACGCATGCC
>JAZRQG010000178.1:0-1654 GCA_045649625.1 Acutalibacteraceae bacterium | reverse complement strand
CGACAAAGAAATGCTCGCGATCGGACAACGCACCGTTCGTAAAACGGAAGACCTCAAAACAGGCAACGCCACCGGCCTGCGACAACGCCACAATATCCTGCCGCCTGATGCGCGACTGCACCACCTTTTGACCCGTGCTCAGTTTTTCCAGTGCGCGGATACGGTCACGCAGCCGCGCGGCGGTTTCAAAATCCAACGCGTCGGATGCCGCTTCCATACGGTTACGCAGCAGGGCGATGAGCTTCGCACGACCTTGAGTCAGATACGTAATGGCCTGCTCCACGCGGTCGGCATACTCGCTCGGGGATATATTGCCGGTACACGGCGCACAGCATTGCCCGATATAATGGTTTAAGCAGGGGCGCTCACACGCTTTGCGGTAGGCAAGCGGTTTGCGGCAGGTGGAGAGCCCGAACAGTTTGTTCACCTCATCCACCGCTTGCTTGATGGCAAAAGAGGAAAGATACGGACCGATATACCGTGCACCGTCCTCCGCCTTTTGTTTGGCTTCGCTGATGTGGGAATAGGGGGGTGGGGATACGCGGATGTAGTGATAGCCCTTGTCGTCCTTGAGCAGGATGTTGTACTTGGGGGTGTATTGCTTAATGAGAGAACATTCCAGCACCAGCGCCTCAAATTCACTGCCGGTGAGGATATAGTCGAAATGATCCACGCGGCTGACCATCTGCCGCACCTTTTCGGTGTGAGCGGTGTCGGCACCGAAGTATTGACTGACGCGATTTTTCAGCGCTTTGGCCTTGCCGATGTAGATAATGGTGCCTTTGCGATCTTTCATGAGATAAACGCCCGGCTCCATTGGCAGCGCCATGGCCTGTTTTCTGAGTTGTGCCTTTTCCATGTTGACTCACACCTCCTTTTGGAGTTGTATAATAAAAAAGCGCAACCGTGCGGTTGCGCTTTTTACCCATTCTTATTCGTTGAAGCCGGACTCAACCAAGGACACCAGCGCCTCCACAGCCGTTTCTTCATCATTGCCGTCCGCAATGATGCGAATGGTCGTACCGCCCACGATGCCGAGCGAAAGCACGCCGAGCAAACTCTTGGCGTTAACGCGGCGTTCTTCTTTCTCTACCCAGATCGACGACTTGAATTCGTTCGCTTTCTGAATAAAAAAGGTAGCGGGACGAGCATGTAAGCCTACTTGGTTTTGAACCAAAACATCTTTGACACACATACGAATGACTCCTTTTCCTCATCACGTCTTGAGTTGCTGCTTCATTACCTATAGTATACCACAAACCGTCGCACGGTCAAATAAAAACCGTGCAAAAAACCGCGATTTTTGAAAATTTGGAAGCCTGCCCTATTTTAAAAAAGGCAAAACCGTCCAAATTGGTAAAAATGACGGAGATGGTGAAAGGATTTTAGCTATTGTGGTGATGTTCCTGCAAAAACACTTTTTCTTTTGGTGTCAATTCGGCGTGCGCTAACAGATCGGGCCGATGCTCGAGTGTGCGCAACAGGGACTGCTCGCGGCGCCAGTTGGCAATGTTTTCATGATGACCGGAGAGCAACACCGCCGGTACCTCGCGACCCTCCCATACGGCGGGACGCGTATATTGCGGGTATTCGAGCAGTGAGGAAAAATGACTTTCCTCGGTGAAACAGACTTCGTCGGACAGGACACCGGGGA
>JAZRQG010000177.1:0-6159 GCA_045649625.1 Acutalibacteraceae bacterium | reverse complement strand
AACGACATGGCTACGATCCGACTTCCGTTCGTTCATCCCACGCGCACCATGAGCGAGCACGATTTTATTTATCTCTTGCAAGGGGAATGGCAATTCGGACAAAATGACGAAATGTACACGTTAAAACAGGATACGTTGCTGATTTTAAGCGCCGGAAATCGGCATTACGGCCTCGCCCCCTGCACGGCAGGCACCAAGACCATGTATTTTCACGCAACCTGTGAGGAGGGAGACGTTTCAATCCCCGATATGCCCGCTCCCGCCGTGGCCGCTTGTATTGATGCTTCGACAAACAAAAGTATCAAGCATTACGTGTCACACATTGTCAACAACAAGCTATCCGGCAACCAACGGAAAGCAGATCTGTATTTTGAATTGCTGTTGTGTGAACTGGCGGAAACGGCACACGACCCCGCTGATTACGCCGTTGCCGAGCGCATTGAAAAGATAATTTTAGCCAACCCCGAACGCTTTTTTTCGAACAAGGAACTCGCTAAC
Source organism: Acutalibacteraceae bacterium (assembly GCA_045649625.1). Classification (GTDB taxonomy): domain Bacteria; phylum Bacillota; class Clostridia; order Oscillospirales; family Acutalibacteraceae; genus RGIG3009. Next base: position 5,661 of record JAZRQG010000177.1, on the reverse strand, counting down.
ATGGCATGCGTATCACTAAAGACGGCGGAAACAAAGTTCAAGCAACGGTTTGGTGTCACCATTCACCAATACGCCCTAAATTATAAAGTGAATGAAGCAATCTCCTATTTTGAAACCTTTCCTCACATCAGCATTAAAGAAACCGCCCTGAATTTAGGATTTTACGACGAGTACCATTTCAGTAAACAATTCAAAAAAATCACCGGAAAATCCCCCTCGCAGTATAAAAAAGCACGATAAAAAAGGACCGAGCGATGCTCGGTGCTTCCTAGTTTAATCGGTTTCATTACAGCCGGGGCGATTCATCAGTGCCGCCACCGCCTGCTCAGGGGGATAGTTTTCATAGCAAATGCGATAACAGGTCTCCGCAATCGGCATCTCAACACCCAGCTTTTGCGCGAGATGATACGCTGTGCCGGCAACCAGATACCCTTCTACCGTGCCGACGCGTTTTACCGCTTCTTCGGGTGACAGGCCATCACCGATAAGCATACCCGCACGGCGGTTGCGCGAGTGCATACTGCCGCAAGTCACGATCAAATCGCCCATACCGGACAAGCCGAAAAAGGTGGCGGGATCCGCGCCCATTTTGACACCCAAGCGTGCGATCTCCGCCAAGCCGCGGGTCATCAGTGCTGCTTTGGTATTGTCCCCCATCCCTAAGCCGTCGCAAATGCCGGCGGCAAGGGCAATGACATTTTTTAAAGCGCCGCCAAGCTCTATGCCGACAACGTCCTCGCTTGTGTAAATGCGAAAGGTGGGATTCATTAAGAGTTCCTGTACGCGTCTCGCCGCAGTCATATCGCGCGAGGCGCTGACCACCACAGTGGGAATCCCTCTGCCAACCTCCTCCGCGTGCGACGGGCCCGAAAGGGCAACCACCGAGATAGCCGGCAGTGCATCCTCAATCACCTCGGTAAAACGGCGATACGTGCCTTCCTCGATGCCTTTGCCGGCATTGGCAACCACTGCGCCCGATTTCAAGTACGGGCGCAACTGTGCGGCCGTGGAAGCGATCGCAAAAGATGGTACCGCCAGTATCGCCAAATCGGCATCGGCAACCTCGCTCATATCACAGGTCAGATGAATGGAGGGCGCAACCGGAATGCCGGGCAACAGCTTGCGGTGCTGCCCGTAACGACGGATTGAGGAAATTTCCTCTTCGAACGGTGACCACAAGGTAACGGCATGACCGTGGCGATTCGCCATCACAGCAAGGGCTGTGCCCCAACCACCGGAGCCTAAAATCGTAACATTCGCCATACTCATTTCCTCCCAAGTTTACTTTCCGTACCGGTAAGGATTCGTTTGATGTTTTCGCGGTGTTTAATAATCGCAATTGCCGTGATAATCGCCATTGCCACCACACAGAACACCACTGTTTGCCAGGGCTGTCTATACCAATAGGTGCGGAACAAATATGTGGCGATCGGCAAACTGAATCCGGCCACAATGGAGCCCAAGGACACCATACGCGAAATAAGAACCACGATGGCAAAGACCGACAGACCAACCACCGCGGTGCGCCAATCCAAAATCAGGGTCATTCCGAGAATGGTCATAACGCCTTTACCGCCGCGGAAGCCGAAAAACACCGGATAAATATGACCGAGAACGCAACAAAGTCCCGCCAAATACTTACCAACCAGTGTCAAATTCTCCACATCATGCGTCAGCAAGTCGGAGCCGGCGACCGGTGCCAGTTGTAACGAACACAGCAATAATCCACCGAGATAGACCGATAACATGCTTTTGCAAAGGTCACCGATAAAGGTAAACAACGCAGGTAGTTTCCCTTGTGAGCGTAACACGTTTGTAGCGCCCGCGTTGCCGCTGCCGAACGAGCGGATATCGTTTCCCGAAAAGCGTTTGGTAACGATAATGGCAAAACTAATACTGCCGAGCAGATACGCGATAACTGCCGCAAGCAACATCGAAAGCCAGCAATTTTGCAAAAACGTCAGCATAACATCCTCCTATTTGTCGCTGCTATCACCGCGCTCACGGATGATAAAACGAATGGGCGTACCTTCCAATCCAAAAGTTTCTCGTAATTGGTTTTCCAAATACCGTTGATAGGAAAAATGGAACAAGTCCGCACGATTGACGAAAAAGACAAACGTGGGCGGGCGGGTAGACGGCTGTGTCATATAATAAATCTTCAGCCGTTTGCCTTTATCGGTGGGCGGTTGTACGCGGGCAGTTGCCTGCGCGAGTACATCGTTAAGTGTGCCGGTGGAAATGCGGGTGGCGTTTTGCTCATTCACGTAGGTGATCAGATCTAAGAGCCGATCCAAGCGTTGTCCCGTCTTGGCGGAAATGAACACAAAAGGAGCGTAGGCCATAAAGCTGAAATCATTTTCCAGCTTTTTGCGGGTAAGCGCCATGGTATGATCATTTTTCTCGACCGCATCCCATTTGTTGACAGCAATAATACACGCCTTACCCTTTTCGTGCGCAATACCCGCCACTTTGCTGTCCTGTTCGGTAAAGCCTTCCACACCGTCAATGAGGATCACGCACACATCGGCGCGTTCTACCGCCATCTCGGCGCGTAAAATACTGTATTTTTCAATCGCATCGTCCACACGGCTGCGGCGACGCAGGCCGGCAGTGTCAATAAGCAAAAATTTTCCCTGCTTCGTATCCACCTCGGTATCAATCGCATCACGCGTGGTACCCGCAATATTGGAAACAATACTGCGCTCTTCTCCCGCTAAGGCATTGATGAGTGAGGATTTTCCCGCGTTTGGTTTACCGATAACCGCCACCTTGATGCGATCATCCTCTTCGTCCGGTTGCTCCTCCGGCGGTAGGTATTCAAACACCACATCCAGCAGATCCCCGGTGCCGGTACCGTGAATAGAGGATACCGCGATGGGATCGCCTAACCCCAAATTGTAAAATTCATAAAATTCGGCGGGCGGAGCGCCCACACGGTCACATTTATTGACACACAATACCACCGGTTTGCCGCTTTTTTGCAACATAACGGCAACATCCGCGTCATTGGCGGTCACACCAGATTGCAGATCGGTCACCAGTATGATAACGTCCGCCTGTTCGATGGCAAGTTCTGCCTGCCGACGCATTTGCGACAAAATCAAGTCGTCAGAATGTGGCTCAATACCACCGGTATCCGCCAGCATAAAACTTCTGCCGCGCCAATCGCACGCAGCAAAAATACGGTCACGCGTGACGCCCGGCGTATCCTTGACAATGGACAGCCGTTGACCGATCAATTTATTAAATAACGTGGATTTGCCGACGTTGGGGCGACCGACAACCGCCACGATCGGTTTTGACATAGCGTTCACCTCATCAGTGCTTCAAATAATGCGCCGCCATCGGTTGAAATCACTTCCACCTTGACGCCCAGCTCCGCTGCCAATTCCTCCGGTGTGACATCGTCAAGAAAACGATCGCCCTCATGGCGGAGCATACAATCGGGAATCAGCACCCGTTCACACGGAGTCCCTCGCAATTGACGGCATAAATCACCGCCGGTAACAAGTCCTGCCACGGTAATCTGTTCGCCGAAAAAGTCATTGTTAATCGCGACAACACGCGCATGGATATTTTCTACCGCATTCAAAGCAGTCTCCACCAATTCACGCAGAATCGGAGCCGCCGCCACGCCGGTCGCCAATACCGTATCCGTGCCCACAGCACGGTGGGTTTCACGATTTTCAAGCGCTTCGGTAAATTGTGCACACAACAGTGCTACCAGACCAACCCCGTTTTCCAGCTGCGACATTTCACCGTAAAAGTCTTCGTTTGGAATAGGACGGTTTGCCTGTACATACCATTCGTCTGCAGGATAAATCAAGCGGTTGCCCGTTTTCGAAACCTGCTCGTCACCAAAGTGAGTCACCATATCTAAAATTTGGCAACTCTCTTGCTCGGTAAAGGGGCGCAGCGGTGTGAGACCGTCACGATATTTGGTCAAGCCAACCGGCACCACCGCAACACTTTCCACTGCGGGTGCCAACGCCGCCAAGTCCCGCATACTGCGCAGTAATTCGTCCCCATCATTCCATCCGGGGCAGACCACCAACTGACAGTCCATTTGAATACCCGCATCCGCAAAGCGGCGAAGTAGTGACAAGGCATCCCCTGCAAAGCGGTTGTTCATCATCCGACAACGAAGCTCGGGATTGGTGGTGTGTACCGAAATGTTGATTGGACTGATATGCATCGCTAAAATGCGCTCGATCTCGTGCGCGGATAAGTTGGTCAGCGTGATATAGTTACCGAACAAAAAGGATAGGCGGCTATCGTCATCCTTAAAGTACAGCGTTTCACGCATGCCGGGTGGCATCTGATCGATAAAACAAAAAATACAGTTGTTACGGCAGGTGTGCTGATTGTCCATCAAATAGGTTTCAAACTCAAGGCCAATATCATCGTCCTCCGATTTTCGGATACGGACGCTGCGTTTCTTTCCTGCCACCGTTTTCAGGTTCAGCGTCAGCCGCGGCTCAAACAGATAAAAGCGATAATCCAGCACATCCGCGATCTCGTGACCATTGATGGAGATAAGGGTATCACCCGGTACGATTCTTTTCTTTGCTGCGATGCTGTCTTGTAACACACTTGCAATCGCCACTGCCAACGCTGTTCCCTCCTTTGCTCGGTTTGTGCCAAGTTAAAAGATAAAGGGCGTAACCCTACCGGGTCACGCCCTTTATTGTTCCCATAATGTTGGGCATTTACAACCGGTGGGGCTTACTCCTCAACCTTGACGATCTGTCTGCCGTTGTAATAGCCGCAAGCTCCGCAAAGACGGTGCGGGCGTTTATATTCGCCGCACTGCGGACATTTTACCAGTTCGGGAGCCGTAGTCTTCCAAACATTATTCCGTCTCGTATCACGACGAGCTTTTGAACTTTTTCTCTTCGGTACCGCCATCGTCAGCACCTCCTTAACATAGTCAAAAAGTTAATCCAGCAATTGCTGTAACGCTGCGAGTCGGGGGTCTACCGTTTTTTGCTCACAGCCGCAAGAACCTTCATTTTGATTCTTACCACACTGCGGACATAAACCGCGGCAATCCTCCTTGCACAGCCTCTTCGACGGCTGATCCAGGATCAGATCCTCTTCCACCAATTCATCCAGCGGAAGCTGATAATTGTCGATGAGGACAAAACTATCGTTGTCCTCGTGATTGAGGGAAACTACAAGGATATGCTCCATCAGCAGGTGTTCCTCATGGCTGATATCGCACGCACAACGATCGCAAATTCCGTCATACCGGTATGCGACATCCGCTTTGAGCGTTACAACATCGGCCGTGTGCCGAATCTCACCTTTGACCTCTACGGGTTGTTTGAACGGATACAGACCGTTCCATTCCAAGCCGGAAAAATCCAACATGCAATCAATCGCCAGACTTGCCTTTTCGCCCATAAACAGGGGCTGTAATTGAAGAAGCATACTTCACCTCAATTGTCACGCAAAATATTATATAGGGACAACCCACTTTTGTCAATATCTTTTTTGCGATTTTTTGGTTTTACAGAGAGAAAGCGCCGTTTCCGGCGCTTATACTCGTTTTCACCTTAAATCTGGGTGGCGAGTTCCGCAATCTTTGCGGGAATTTCGCTGGGATCTGCCGAAACAGACATGACGATATTGGTATTTGCCTTGTCGCTGAGAGCC
>JAZRQG010000176.1:0-9214 GCA_045649625.1 Acutalibacteraceae bacterium | reverse complement strand
CCTATCCCGCATCAACGGCAACAACCGCTGCGCGGGCCATACGGAATGTGATGCCATTTTAATGGACGACGCCAGTGTATGCGCGATTCCCGAGATCACCGCTAATCACTTGGAAGCCAGCCTCATCCACGAGGCGGCGATCGGCAAGATCGCGGGTGAACAGCTAATCAAGCTGATGACCCTCGGCCTCACCGAGCAAGAGGCGGAAGAACAGATCGTCAACGGATTCCTAAAATAAACTACCAAAAAGAGGCTGCCTCACCGATTATGGTGCGGCAGCCTCTTTTACGGTCTCCGTTGTCGGAAATACCAACGTCTCCCCTCACAACACGTCCCAAATTCTCAATTCTTCTAACGATTCCGGTACCTTTCACACATAGATATCCTTATCACATTTTGTAGAGATGGCATTTATGCCTCCTGCTATACACGGAACGGATAAATCCGTCCCCTACATTTTCAAATCGTAGTATTCGCGAATGGTTTGCAACTCGTCTGTACGATTGTCAAAAAGATGAATATATGCAATATTTCTGTTAATTTTTAAGTAGAAAAGGAACGAAATTTATTTTAATATAATACTGTAATCTATCGCATGAAAGGATGAGCGAACATGACCCCTAAGAAAATTGCTGTTTTGGGCGGCGGAAACGGTGCGCATACCATGGCTGCAGAATTCGCCCTCAAGGGACACACCGTAAATTTATACGAAATGCCCCGTTTCAAAAACAACATGAAGAAGGTTTTTGAAACAAGGACTATTAAATTACAAGGCAACATCAAAGAACTACAAGGTGCCGTAACACTTAATATGGTAACGGATGATATTGCAAAAGCGGTTGAAGGTTGCCGCTATATCTGCATTGTTGCTCCTGCATTTGCCCACAGCGATTATGCAAAGCTCTTAAAAGGACATCTTCATAAAGAACAGATTGTCGTTACATATCCGGGCGCCTTTTCCGCCTTAGTCCTGAAAAAGGAGCTTGACGGTGATGATTGCCCCATATTTGCCGACGCCAACAACCTTCCCTATGACGCGCGCCTTGTTGAGCCGGGCTCTGATACCGTTAATGTTTTCGGCAGAAACCCCATTAACATTGCGTTCTTACCTTCGGAAAAAGGTCCTGAGCTTATTGATGAAATGCGCGAGGATCTCTTTCCCTTTGAAAAGACTTATACCGATGTTTTAGAGTGCGGTCTGGCAATCGTTAACCCCGATTGGCATGCGGGCCCCGTTCTTTTCAACATTTCACGTATTGAGAGTCCCCAGATCAATTTTTTCCTTTATGAACATGGATGGACACCCTCTGCCTGCCGCTTGAATATCGCAATGGACAAGGAGCGTAAGGCTATCGGTGAGGTTCTGGGATATAACCTCCGTCCTATGGAGGATTTCGCAGGTCGGCCGGCTGACTATGAATGGACTTGGCAGGATCTCTATAAGGAGGGTCACGGCTCCATCGGCCTAACACCTATTTGCGGGCCCAACGACCTTAACAGTCGCTATCTTACGGAAGACATCCCGTTTGGTCTGGTGCCTTGGGCTGCTATTGCCGAGCTTTTAGGTGTACCGATGCCCCTCACCAATGGTTTTATCGACATCATCAACGTTGTTCACGAAAAAGACTGGCGCCAAGAAGGCCGCAGTTTAGAAGATCTTGGAATTGAAGGAATGACAAAGGACCAACTTCTCAACTTCGTCCGCACAGGCAAAAAATAACCGCAAGCATCAAAAAAGAGCCCGACTTTCGAAGTCGGGTTCTTTTCACTTTTTTGACAGACTTTTTCGCGGCGGTTCCTTCATTATTTTAGAATACGCACGATAAAATGCAGAATAATCGCTAAATCCCGCTTCCAAGCAGGCCTGCGACAACGACAATCCCTTTAAATACAGTTCACGCACCACCACAATGCGTTTATAGGAGATATATTTATTGACGGTAAACCCCGTGTTCGCTTTAAATATTTTGCAAAGGTGTTGCTTTGTTAGAAAGAACGCGGTGGCAATCGCCTCAAGTGACAGTTCCTCATTCAGATGATTGTTAATATAATCTAAGATATTCTTTATCTTTTCTTGCCTGAAATGTGTATTATTTGATTTTTTCACTTGGCGGTTCAGGTTGTAAAGCAGTTCCACCGTTACGCTGTTGACAACCGGCAGGCAAATCGGTTGCTCCTTAACATATGAATCCAATCTTTTAAAGATATCAAAAATCCCGCTGTTTAAAACCTTATTGGCATCAATGATATTATCGCTGCCAAGCGTACGGTTGAACACCATATCGTCAAACTCGGCACAGTTGTTTTTGATAAAAAACTCCAGGTTGAGCATTAATAAAATGTATTCGCATATATTACCGTTTTTCGCAACACTGTAATGGAGTTCGTTGTTACCAACCAAAACAATATCGTTTGGCGTAACATGTATCGTTTTCCCCTCAATCACATAATCAATCGAACCTTCCAACAGCAGAAAAATCGAAAACAGATCCTTATCAATATGCGATACCGATACGTCGTTACCGCAGCTGACCGCGTGTATGTACGAAAACCCATGCTCTTTGCTGAAACATTCGCAATTCAAAACAGTGTTCATATCAACTCTCCTCAGCCATAATCGTGCTGCCGATTCGATTGTAAACTATGAGAGCAAATGCTATCGCAAAAAATCCTGATACGAACTTTCCTACCATCATCATCCAAAGATAGGTAGCATCAAATGCTAACGTGAATGCCAAGTGATCGGCAAAAACAAAGGAAACGGCTACCGCAAATGCAGAGTTAAGTACAGCTCCCTTGGGATCCATTTCATTCATCATTTCAAATGTCGAAACATTGTTTGCCAAGGTTGCCACAAAACCCAAGGTGGATTTTTCGCTTATTTTCAAAAAATCCCCTAATTTTTTGATGGGCTTCGCAAGCAGTTTAGAAAGAATATGTAACATCGGAAACGCACCTGACATCACAATGGCAGCGTTCAGGCAAACCTCGGCACCTTCTTCAAAAGCAGCAAGACCGTCTATCGGTTTAAAGCCAATAAGAAATTCCAACATACCAAGACATAGCCCTATGGTAATCAGTGTTTTTATAACGATTCCCAATATATTGAAAATCTTAATGCAAATTTTTGGAATAAGCATTAACCCCGCTGCAATCAGTAAAGCGAAAAGTAAAAGGGGCAACAGGTTCAAAAGCAATAAACCTATGGGTATATCGGACATAAGTCCTGCAACAAAGCAACCCAACGGAATGGTTACAATACCACACAAAAGCCCTAGCATGAGTTCTTTATGCATCTCTTTTTTAAGACATCCTAACGCCACCGGAACGGTGAAAGAAATAGTGGCACCCATCATGGAAGCTACAACAAGTCCGTTAAACATACCGATCCGGTCATCCCTTGCAATTTCCTTTGCAAGCGGAGCACCACCCATATCATTTGCAAAAACAGATGAGGTAATGATTGACGGATCGATTTTAAACGTGTTGTAAACAAAAGAAAAACATGGCTCTAAGAGCCTGGCTATAAGCGGCGATATGACGATCATGCCGATCATAGTCAGTGCCAATGTCCCTAAAAGCAAAAACCCTTTTTCAAACTCTTTACCCAGACCAAAACGATTTCCGAAAATACGGTCTAACGCACCGAGTATCGCAAAACTTAGCATTATGATTGATATAATATTCATTTTCAATTACCTACAATTTAACAGGCTTAAAACCCGTTCCTGTAAAAACATAATATTCTGTAAATCCACAATACCTTAAAAGTTCGTAGGATTCCGTAAAATGGCAGTCCAACTGTCTGCCGTCGTGGCAGTCGGACGATACGGTGGCCCCAAACCCTAACCTTTTCAATTCCCTTAAAATCGGAATCGAAGGATATGGCGTTGTTCTGTACCCTCTGGAAATAGCACCTGTATTCACTTCAAACAGTGGGATTTTTCCCGCAAGCGCCTCCGCTGCCGCGACCGCCAATTCAATATATTCTTTGCTGTCCACGTTAAAAAACTGCCTTTTTTCACAGTGCTTTGCAACAATATCAAAATGGCCGATAATATCAAATTTACCGTAATCGGGAAGTTTCGCCAAATTTTCATAATAGCTTTTAGCATATTGCAAACCATCGTCGGCAAAATATTTTTTAATGACTCTTTCTACTTCTGCATCCGAACGGTCTATCCCCACAAATTCTCCATTGATGGGGAGATAATGCACCGAACCTATAGCGTACTCATACGGTGTCAAATCAATATCTGAATATATGTCGTACTCTATTCCGCAAAAAACATCTATTCTGCCCGCATACTCTTTTTTTAATTTCAATATCTCTTTTATGTATCGCTGAGTGTTTTCTAACGTCATTCCGTACGAAGGAGAATAATACATTGGCGAATGTCCGGAAAACCCTATCGAATCAAACCCTTTATCGATAGCGATATCAATCATTTCTTTGGGTGTGTTTACACCGTCACAGAACGTGCTATGGGTGTGTAAATTTTGTTTGTTATGCATATTACACCTTCGTCTTATATACTTATCATTTATCATAATTATACCACATTTTTGATAAAATTCAACATACAGCTAGTAAGCGGTCGGAGATGATGCTCATCCTGGCGTAAGGACAAAAAAGAGGCTGTCTCACACTTTCCGTGAACAGCCTCTTGTCATAATCTTATTTATCCGCCGAAACCGAAAGCAACGTCCATCCGCCATCGTCATTTTGCCGTACGGTATACCGCTGGCTGTATTTTGCCATATTCACGGTCGGCTCAATGGCGTTACCACGCTCGTCGTACTGGATATCAGCGTCGGACACATACGCCACCTGTACGGTATAGATATCCTTTTTACGAGTGATCTTACCCAGCACAGGCGTGTAGCCCGAGGTGTTGATGGTCATCGGCACGTAGTAGCATCTGTTTTCGGTCTTGTACTCCACGTCTCCGATGGTACGGTGTGTTGGCTCTACTTCTCCGAACAAATACTGATACGAGTCATATATGGTTGCCTGCGGCACGATCATGCGGTACTGCGTTTGCTCCACAGGATAGGCACATTCCTCATCCCGCTCACGAAGCTGACGGATACGTTCTGCCTCGGATACACGGTATACCGCCGCAAGAAGCAACGGATCTGTATCCTCTGTGGCATCCACGCTGTCAAATTCCGATGGACAGAATTGCATGACCGGATCAAGGAACGTATACAGTTCTTCGCGCAGAGCGGTATCATCGCTTGCCTGCACGATCCAACCAATCGCCATCGTGATGACCGAGATCACCCCAATGAGCGCAAATAACAACACCAAAAACCCAAGCGGTGCCGCATACCGAATACGACGATGCCGTTTCACGCGCACCGAAACCGGCACTCTTTCCGCGATGGGTTCACAGGGCTCCTCTTGTTCCAAACGGATCTCTTCTTCACTCATACAGGACTTCCTCCTTTATAGGAATATACGCAACACTCGCACCGCCTCTGTATCCGCGCGGCCGAGCCCTAAAAAGGTATGTTCCGGATCATAAATGCGTACCGTTTCGGCATCCTGCGGCAGACCGTTTACCCGATCCACCGACAACTCACCACCGTTGCAAAACCGCACCGCCTGCGCCGCCGTTACTGTCACGGCAGGATACACGGTAAACGCGGTATCTATCGGCAGGATGCGGCTTTGTAAGCTGCCGTCCTCTGCCATTTTTCGACAGCCATCGGGCGTCAAGCACTCGGATAACGCATATCCCGCCGCCATCTCGCGCCGCAGTGCGGTCATCACCGCACCGCAACCAAGCGCATGTCCCAGATCGTCACACAAGGTACGAATATAGGTACCAGCCGAACAATCGCAAAGCAGTTGCAGCAGTCCGTTTTCGGCATCGTATTTGACGATCTCTAACGTATAGATCGTGATCGGGCGCGCTTCACGCTCGATCTCAATCCCCTGCCGTGCCAGATCGTACAACCGTACGCCGTCTTTTTTGAGCGCCGACATCATCGGCGGTACCTGCAAGATCTCACCGCGGAAAGCGGGCAACGCCGCCTCGACCTCCGCTAAGGATGGAAGCGCACATCCGGTCTCGGTCACGGCACCCCAGATATCCAAGGTATCACTGCATTTACCGAACTGTAACGTAGCGCGATACCGTTTGTTGTGTGTGGGCAACAGTGGAATTGCGCGTGTTGCCTTGCCGAACATCAGCGGCAACACACCCGTTGCCATCGGATCCAACGTGCCCGCATGACCGACCTTCTTCTCGCCGGTCAGCCGCCTGAGCAATGCACAACAGGCAAAAGAAGTCATTTCCTGCGGCTTGTCCACACATAAAATGCCATTCATCGTTTAACCTCGGTGATACGCGGCACGGCTTTTTGAATCGCCTCGCGCACCTGCCGGGTCACCTCATCCGCCGTACCCGACAACGTACAGCCCGCCGCACGCGGATGACCACCACCGCCGAGCAAGCCGCAGATCGCCGCGGCGTCGGCATGTGTACCCGTACGGATACTAATTTTGTAATCCCCACTCGCTTTCTCACGCAACATAACACCGACCCAAACACCTTCGATCTGCCGTGTCAGCGGGGACAATCCTTCCATATCGTTTTCTTCGGCACCGCTCTCTCGGATCATGTCAAGCGTCACACACATCACTGCCGTGCGATCGTGATCGTAGAACGAAATAGATTGCAGCGCCAGCTTTTCCAGTTGCATGCGTTCACGGGATTTGATGTCAAACATCGCGCGGTTGATCGGCTCCGCCTGCGCGCCCGCCTCCATCAGCTGTGCCGCCATGCGATGTGCAAGTGGAGTGGTATTGCTGTACTTAAAGCACCCCGTATCCGTAGCAATGCCGGTATACAGACAATCCGCCATCGTCTGGTCAACGGTGACACCCATGGCCTCGATCACCTGCAGGATGATCATCGCATTCGCACCCATCGACGCATCCAAAAGTAAGTGCTTTTCAAATTCGCGATGGGAGCCATGGTGATCGATACACAGATCCACTTTATCTGCATACGATTGCAACGATTCGCCGAGCAGCTTGGCATCCGCGACGTCTACCGCGCAGATACAGTCCGGTTCAAAATCCGGTTGCTTCACGGCACTCACCATATAGTTGTATTTTTCGGGAATCGCATCGTGACACATCACGCGTGCCGTTTTACCCATTGACTGCAACGCGTGACACAGCGCAAACCCCGAGCCGATGGTATCCCCATCGGGGAATTGATGAATTAAAATCAGAATACGGTCAGCGGCGGCAAGCAGGTCCGCCGCTTCGTTTACGGTCACGCGCTTACTCATGCCTGCTCTCCGTTTCCTTGTTTTTCGGCTTCCAACCGGCTGAGTTGTTCCGCAATATGCGAACTGTACGCGATGGAATCGTCCGCCACAAACCGCAATTCCGGCACGTGACGCAATTTAAGCGCCATTCCCAACTCACGTCGCATATAACCGGCGGCAGAGGTTAACCCCTTGACTGCGGTCTTTGCCGCCTCGATGCCGTCCATGGAGCTGATATATACCGTCGCATAGGACATATCCCGCGTGACATCGGCACGAACGATGCTGATAAGCCCCGTCACGCGCGGATCCTTCACGGTGCGTAAAATAGCGGTCAATTCCCGCATAATATCCTCACCGGTGCGGTCCATTCGAAAACTTCCCATACCGAGTCCTCCTTATTAGTCGCGATATTCCTCGATAATATAGGTTTCGTAAATATCGCCCTCTTGAATGTCGGTAAATTTCTCCAGACCGATACCGCACTCATACCCTTGAGCGACTTCGCGCTGATCATCCTTGAAGCGCTTGAGCGAAATCATCTTATCGTCGCCGATGATGATGCCGTCACGCACGATACGCAACAGATCGTTGCGATATACCTTGCCGTCCAGCACGTAACAGCCGGCAACCAAACCAACACCGGTAATGCGGTATACCTGACGAACTTCCGCACGGCCGTGCAGCACTTCGCGCGTCTTGGGAGCGAGCATTCCCTTCATGGCTGCCTCGATCTCATCCAGGCAATCGTAAATAATGCGATACATACGCATATCCACCTCTGCCTGCTCCGCGGCAACCTGTGCCAGCGGCTCCGGACGGACGTTAAAGCCGACAACGATCGCTTTAGACGCTTGCGCGAGCATAATATCGCTCTCGCTGACAGCACCCACCGCACCGTGGATCACACGCACGCGCACTTCCTCGTTGGAAAGCTTCTCGATGGACTGACGCAACGCTTCGACAGAACCTTGAACGTCCGCTTTCACAATGACGTTCAGTTCCTTCATATCGTTGGCGTGCATTTGATCGAATAGGTTATCCAGCGTAACTTTCTGGTACATCTTGAACTGTTCTTCCTTCGCGGACTGCTTGCGCTGTTCGACCAGTTCACGTGCCAAGCGCTCATCCGACACCGCGTTGAACACGTCTCCCGCGGTGGGCACTTCGGCAAGACCCATGATTTCAACCGGCACCGACGGACCTGCCACCGTGACCTTGCGACCACAATCGTCCACCATCGCACGCACGCGGCCTACTGCCGTACCCGCCACAACGATGTCGCCGGCACGCAGCGTACCGTTCTGTACCAAAAGCGTAGCAATCGGACCACGGCCCTTATCCAAACGCGCTTCAATGACCGTACCCTTTGCCGCACGGTCCGGATTGGCTTTGAGTTCCTTGATCTCCGCAACGAGCAACACCGATTCTAGCAACTGGTCGATGCCGTTGCCGGTCAGTGCTGATACCGGCACACAGATCACGTCGCCACCCCACTCCTCGGGCACCAACTCATACTCGGTGAGCTGTTGCATAACCTTATCGGGGTTGGCGGTGGGTTTATCCATTTTATTGATCGCCACAATGATGGATACACCGGCGGCTTTCGCGTGGTTGATCGCTTCAATGGTCTGCGGCATAATACCGTCGTCGGCAGCCACGACCAAGATCGCAATATCCGTCACCTGCGCACCACGGGCACGCATAGCGGTAAACGCTGCGTGGCCGGGAGTATCCAAGAAGGTGATGGACTGTCCTTGAATCTTAGTACGGTACGCACCAATATGCTGAGTGATACCGCCGGCCTCGCCGTCGGTCACCTTGGTCTTGCGGATCGCATCCAAAACGGACGTCTTACCGTGATCAACATGTCCCATAACCACCACAATGGGATCGCGGGACTGCAGATCGGTGTCCTCGTCCT
>JAZRQG010000175.1:0-4602 GCA_045649625.1 Acutalibacteraceae bacterium | reverse complement strand
CATGACGGTGTGCTTGTGCACCGATACTGTCACAGAGCCAAACACGCTTGGACGGTTTTCGGCGGTGGCGCGCACTGCCACCCGCTTGCGTGATATCGCACAGCGTCATCATGTGCCGGTCGCTGCGGTACAGCACTTTGTACAGAATCATCGCACCGCCGACCCCGCGCTTCGAGCATTGGAGGCGGGATGCTTCACCCCCACCGCCGAGTCCTATGCTGAACCGACCGACGCGGTGTGTATTACCCCCTGCGCCGACCGCGCGGAGGAATGTCGGTATACGGCCAGAGAAATTCGCCGTCTGCTTCGTGAGCACGGCGGCTATTGCCGTAATTTCACCGTGGTGGCACGAAACAGTGCCGACTACAGCGACCTGCTTACCGCCGCGCTGCAACGGGAGGGGCTTCCCTACACGCTTGACCTGCGCGAGTCGGTGGTCACGCAACCGATCATCACGCTGATCGAATCCGCCTTTGCGGCGATTGAGCGGTGGGACAGCGCAGATGTGCTGCGCATCGTCAAGACGGGGCTTGCGGGTTTTTCTGCCACCTCTGCCGCACAGCTTGAAAATTACGTGTTCTTATGGAACATTCAGGGAAAAAAATGGAAAGTGCCCTTTACCCTACACCCCGACGGGTTGCAGGCAGAGGTCAACGACCACTCGACCGAACGATTGGAACGCTTAAACCAACTGCGCCGCCGTTTGGCGCAGCCGCTCATTCATTTGCAGACGCAGCTCGACGGCACTCACACCGGCAGGGAGTTTTCGACCGCAGTGTGGCACTATTTGCAAAAGATGCGCGTACCGCGCATGGTGCGGTTGCAGGTTGCTCGCCTAAAGCAGGCGGGTGAGTTGCATGCGGCCGAGCAGCAGGCACGGATGTGGGATTACGTGATTGCTCTGCTGGATAAGTTTGCCACGCTTACCACCCCCAACACCACAGGACAGTTTGCCGCTTTGTGGCATTTGGCGGTATCGTCGGACGATCTCGGCAGTATCCCGCCGACATTGGACGGTGTGAATTTCGGTTCCGCCAATCGTATTCGGTATACCGCCCCTAAGACCGTGTTTATTCTCGGGGCGAACGAGGGGGTCTTCCCGGCCTACCCACCGGCGGGTGGCTTGTTAAACGATCACGAACGGCGCCAGCTCTCCGCCCTCGGCTTGCCGATAGCAGACGATGCCGATCATCAAACGGCTGAGGAACGATACTATGCGTATATGGCGCTTGCCGCGCCGTCCGAGCGGCTTGTTATTACCTATGTGCAGGCGGCGGCAGGCGAGGCACAGCAGCCATCCTCGCTGGTAACTGCCGTTCGGCAGATTCTGCCGAAGTGTACGATCGGCACCGCCTCTGCGGTCGGCGCGTGTGAATCCGCTGCGGATGCCTTTTATCGCTTGTCCACCCTTTGGCACGAGGATTCGGCGGAGGTGGCATCGCTTCGCGCCGTGTGCGACGAATTGCCACTCTACACCGACCGCGTTCGCGCCATAGAGCAAGCCGAGCAAGGATTTGCCCTCAGCGATCCTGCTCTCGCCGAGCGGTTGTTCGGTAAGGATATGTGGTTATCGCCCAGTAAAATGGACACCTATCACACCTGTCGGTTTTCGTATTTCTGCAAATACGGATTGCACGCGTACCCGCGCACACGTGCCGAGTTGGACCCCGCGCAGGTGGGAACGCTGTCACACTATATCATGAGCAAGCTGCTGCCCACATACGTTGATCGCGGCTATGCCGACTGCACCAAGGATGCCGTGCGTGCCGACGTGGATACCGCCGTGCGCGCGTATATCCGTGATATGCTCGGTGCTGACGAGATCGACGGGCGAATTTGCGGCGCCATGTCACGTCTGACTCGTTTCTGCCACGAGTTGATGTGGCGAGTGGTGTGCGAGCTGAAAAACAGCCGATTTGTCCCGGTGGATTACGAGGTGGCGGTCGGCAAAGAGGACGGTATTCCATCGTGGAATCTGAAAACAACAGATGGTGCCACCGTGTCCGTGCACGGTATTATAGACCGCGTTGACGCATTCCGTGATGGTGATAAGACGTATATCCGTATCGTTGATTACAAGAGTGGTAACAAGGTGTTCAATCTCGACAAGGTGTTAGCGGGGTTGGATATGCAGATGTTGATTTATCTGTTTGCCATTTGTCAAAACGGCACGTTGCGTTACGGGAACGTCGCCCCCGCGGGCGTTTTGTACCTGCCCGCCAAGCTGCCGTTTGTGAGTGTGAACCGTGAGATATCGGAACAAGCGCTTGATCGTGAGCGCTTTAAGGTGATGTGTACCAATGGCCTGTTGATCGACAACCCCGACGTGCTGCGTGCTATGGAACCAGATCTTGCCGGACTCTTTATTCCCGTATCCGCCCTAAAATCCGGAGAGTTTTCCAAAAGTTCTTCCCTTGCCACGCTGGAACAATTTGGACACATTCGAAACCGCATACAGAAATTGCTCACAGAGATGGCCGAGCAGTTACATGCCGGCGCGGTGAATGCCGTGCCGATTGGCGGCGATAAGGACGGTTGTGAATACTGCGACTATCACGATATCTGTTGTCATGAACCGACCGATCCGATCCGAGAACTTACTTTCGGAAAGCTCGACGAGACCCTCGCGTTGCTGAATACGCTTGAAACGGAGGTGGACGACTGTGGACTGGACAACTGAGCAAAAGCATTGCATTTACTCACACGGCGGTACATTGTTGGTATCGGCTGCCGCGGGTTCCGGTAAGACCACCGTTTTGGTAGAACGCATCGTCCAGCACATCCTCACCGGTCACGACGTGGATCGGCTGTTGGTCGTTACCTTTACCAATGCCGCCGCCGCGGAAATGCGGCAACGGCTGACCAAGGCATTGACCGAGCAAGCCGCACGGCAGCCAGAAAACCTGCATTTACAGCAGCAGCTCATTCGTCTGCCCCGTGCGGATATTTGCACCGTGGACAGTTTTTGTATCAATTTGGTGCGGGAGAATTTTTATCGGTTGGATCTATCACCGCAATTCCGTGTGGGCGATGAACAACAGCTGTCGCTTTTAAAGCGCGAGGCACTGGACGATACGTTGCAGCACTTTTATACCGAGCAGCAACCGGATTTTGTGGAACTTGCCGAGGTAATGACCGACGGTAAAACGGATGCCCGATTGATAAGTACCGTCGACACCTTGTTTTCGTTTATTCAATCCTATCCCGATCCCGAGCGCTGGCTTGTAGAAACCGCCGCAATGTACGACTGCACCGACTCGGTGACAGATACCGTGTGGGGCAAGACTTTACTGACCAAAATGCGCGATGGACTGACACGCTGTCAACGGTTGTATACGTCGGCATTGGAGGATACTGTGGGCGATGCTGTTTTGATGCGCGCCTACTCCCCCGCACTAACAGAAGAACTTGAGCAGGTCAAGCAGCTGCGTGAGCACGCCGAGAATAACCAATGGAATTCCTTGTTTGAAGGGCTTATGCGCTTCTCGTTTGGCAAATTCACAAGCACTGCCCGCTGCGAGGATACCGACGCGCGCGATCGCGCGAAAGCCTTGCGCGACGGCGCTAAAAAACTGATCAGTGATCTACAAAAACTGTACTGCGGAACCGAAGCACAATGCTTGGAGGACCTGACACGGTCCGCCCGCCTCATCCGCGTGTTGTACGAGATGATTCGTCACTTCATGGCAGTGTTTACCGAGAAAAAACGGCAGGCAAATCTCCTGGATTTCAGCGATACCGAGCATTTGGCGCTCTCGTTGCTCACCGAATACGACGCGAACGGTGATCTGGTGCCAACCATGCAGGCGCGCGAGATCGCCGAGCGGTACGACGAAGTCATGGTGGACGAGTATCAGGATACCAATGCCGTGCAGGACGCACTGTTTTCAGCACTGTCCCGCGATGAACAGAACTTATTTTTAGTGGGCGACGTCAAGCAAAGCATCTATGCCTTCCGCAAGGCGATGCCAAAGCTGTTTCTTGATCGTCGGAGTAAATACGAACTGTTTACGGGCGACAATTATCCCGGCACGATTTTGCTTGGCCATAATTTCCGCAGCCGCCGCGCGGTGACGGACGTTGTGAACTTTGTGTTTCATCAACTCATGATCCCCGCACTCGGCGGGATCGATTATAACGAGGAAGAAAAACTACATTACAAAGCCACCTATCCGCCACTCGAAGATGAGTCGGTATACGATACGGAGTGCCTCATCCTCGACGGCAAAGAGGCAAAGGCCCTAGGGTATTCCGCCGACGAGGCGGAAGGACCTTTGATCGCCGAGCGCATCAAAAAACTAATGCTTACCTTTTCCGTAACGGAAAAGGACGGCTCTCGCCGTCCCTTGCAATACAAGGATTGCTGCATTTTACTGCGCAGTCATAAAAGCCACGCGCTTGCCTACTGCAAAGCGCTGGAAAGCTACGGGATTCCCACGGTTGCCAATTTAGAAAGCAATTTCTTTGAAACACCCGAGGTACGGCTGACGATATCCCTCTTACGGTGTATCGACAATCCGCTCTTGGATATCCCTCTCGTGGCGGTGATGCTCTCCCCCTTGTTCGGCTTTACGACCGATGATCTGGCAACCATTCGGTTAT
>JAZRQG010000174.1:0-2245 GCA_045649625.1 Acutalibacteraceae bacterium | reverse complement strand
GAACTGGTCGATCCGCTTGCCGAGCGGGCGATACACTTCACTTGGTCAGCGGATGTGCCGGCGTATCTGGCAGATAAATCACACGGCGGCAAACGCGGTGCTCGAGATTTGCGCAATGCCGTTCGTCGTGAAATTGAGGATAAGATCGCGTCACAGATTGTCGAAAAGCGCCATCACTCCATAGCGGGTATTGCCGTTTCTTTGGAAGAAGATCACCTTGTTTTCAGCATCCTGTAAAGGAAGACGCACGTGAAGAGAGTATTGTTTGTATGCCACGGCAATATTTGTCGTTCACCAATGGCGGAATACATTTTTAAAGATTTGGTGCAAGGGGAAGACCTTTACGCTGAATCTAAAGCCGTTTCCCGCGAAGAGATCGGAAATCTGATATATCCCAAAGCGGCAAATACCTTGCGCTGTCACGGGATTCCGTTCGGCGACCACCGCGCGCGTCAGATAACGGCAGAGGATTATGATGCCTTCGATTACATTATCGTAATGGAAGAGTATAATCTCCCGCGCCTGATGCGGATTATCGGTAGTGATCCCGATGGCAAGGTGTACTGCTTGTTGGATTTCACCGATACACCGGGTGACATTGAGGATCCTTGGTACAGCGGTCGCTTTGAGGCGGTTTTCGAGCAAATTTTACAAGGTTGCACGGCTTTACTCAACCATATTAAAAGCACCGAGGTGTGAGCCTCGGTGCTTTTTTGTTACAAATACTCTTTGATAAAGGTGCCCTTCGATAAGGCGTACACGTATTCGAATCCAATGTCGCGAAGCATAGCCTTTGCTTCTGTAAAGAAACAGTCCAGCTTATCCGCCGTGTGACAGTCGGAGGATAATACCGGTTTTCCACCGTTTATCTTGAGCACGTGTAACAACTCCGCACTGGGGTAGGGGGAGGTGCGGTATCCGCGCCCGATGGCGCCGGTATTTACCTCGAAGAAACAGTCGCTTTTTAGCGCCTCTTTCAAATATTGCTCAGCAAGTGCCTGATATGCGGGGAGGTTCAAAAATTGTGAGGCGTCAAGTTCATCGTACTTGGTAATCAAATCAAAATGTCCGACGATATCCGGCTTGCGTGTCCGAATATACTCGCAAAAAGCACGGTAATAGCTATCTGCCAGCTTAAGGGTGTCGCCGTCGAAAAGTTTGATGCACTCTTTTAGTTTGTCCACTCCGCAATCAATAGGATAATAAGCGTTGTTGATTTGAACATAATGGCACGAACCGATTATGTAATCAAACTCCGAACGGTTGGGGAGAGGAGACCACATATCTTCTTCCACGCCAAGATAAATCTCGATTTTAGAACGGTACCGCTCCTGCAATTCGCGAATGGTGTGAATATAGGCGGTCATATCTTTTAGGCAATACGACAGATCAAAATCGGTACAGCCGTGACCGGAAAAGCCGATCGACGAAAACCCTTTCTCAATGGCGGCAAGCACCATTTCCTGGGGTGTGTTTTTGCCGTCGCAGAGCGTCGTGTGCGTATGTAAATTAGAAAGCATTACGATTCCTCCAAAAACAGTGATTTTCTCAATGCATTAACGTCGCCGTCAAACAAGTATCCGTGAATCCCGACAGCTTTTGCGGCGGCAATATTGCCCGCGTTGTCGTCGATGAACAAGCACTCCTCTGCGGTAAGATGAAAACGATTCAGCAAATATTCATAGATTGCTCGGTTCGGTTTAGCAAGCCCGATGGGACCGGAAAACACCAGTCCATCAAACAAATCCAGCACGTCTTTTACCGCAGGATTTGCGGCATAGGTTTCGGCAAACCCAATGCTGATGTTTGACAAAAGATACAACTTCCCGCCTTGCGCCTTAACGTCGGCTACCACTTCACGCATCCCTTTAATGGCGGGCATGGATACGATCCAATCGTCGTAAACACGGCAGGCGCACGCGTGTAATTCGTTCGGCAAACGACTGCAAATACGGGCTTTGACTTCCCTATCGGTAATGCTGCCATTATCCAGCCGATCCCAATACAAGCGGTCAAACACCACGTCACTGACGATCTTGCGAGTGTCGGCATTGTGAACGTGAACCGCGGTCAACTCATCCGGATCAAACCGCGCTAACACGTTTCCAAAATCAAAGATATAATTCTTAATCATAACGACCACTCCTGCGCGTTATTGTATCATAACTGTTGTATGGAATCAACATTCTTCGCGATACCTTTTAAGAAAAAGGTGGAAAACACTAAGCAGGCCTATCCATGCCCC
>JAZRQG010000173.1:0-3300 GCA_045649625.1 Acutalibacteraceae bacterium | reverse complement strand
GGCGATCTACGCCGTACAGCGCCACGCGGCGATAGTCGCCGATAATACGGCCGCGCCCGTACGCATCGGGAAGTCCCGTGATAACGTGACATTTGCGTGCGGCGCGCATTTCGTCGGTATACGCACGGAACACGCCGTCGTTGTGCGTGGTGCGATACATAAATTCTTCTTCCACCTTGCGGCTGAGCTTATAGCCGTACGCTTCGCACGCGTTGCGCACCATCCGCATACCGCCGAACGGGTTGACACCGCGCTTTAAGGGGCGGTTGGTCTGCAGACCGACAATGATCTCGTTTTCACGGTCGAGGTACCCGGGGGAATAGCTCGTCAGTGACGAAACCGTGTCCACATCAATATCCAGCACACCGCCGAGCTGGCGCTCCAATTTAAGCATCGCCTCCAAGCGCTCCATCAGCGCCTTGGTGCGGGGGGTAGCATCGGCGAGGAACGCTTCGTCACCGGTATATTCGGTGTAGTTGCGCTGAATAAAATCGCGCACGTTGATCTCATCCTGCCAAGCGCCGGGCACAAAACCTTTCCAATTCTGATGTGTCATGTCTCATTCCTCCAAACAAAAAGGCGAATCCAGCAAACAAAAAAGGCAAATCCAGTTGACACTGAATTTGCCCAGACGGTCGGCACATACACTCTCATATTCCACCGCAGTATTCTGCGTTATCCGTCAGTCATATGAAAGCGATTGATTTGTACTCATTGTACCGCAATTTTGACAAAATGTCAACTTAAAATCACTTAAAAAACAGGGGGAGTTTTTCAAGAAAAATAATGTCGGTGCGGTCGGCGGCATCCCCCTCCGCGAGGAATGCGCACGCGGCGGCTTCGATACCGCCCGCTTGTTTCACAAGCTCGCGTACCGCTATGAGCGATTCACCCGTGCTGATGACGTCGTCCACGATCAGCACGCGTTTGCTGCGCAGCTTTTCAACCTCGGATTCACCCAAATACAGATGCTGCTCATGCTGAGTTGTGATAGAAGTCACCACCACGTCCAGCGGATTGCGCATATACACCTTGACGCCCTTGCGCGCAATGACGTACGGCTTGCCGGATTGGCGCGCCAGCTCGTACGCGATCGGGATACTTTTCGCTTCGGGCGTTAAAATCACGTCAAACTCCGGCACGCGTTCGAGCAACGCCGCGCATCCCGCCACGGTCACTTCCACACTGTCAAAGCAGATAAAGGCGGCAATATCCAGCGTATCGCTCACGGCGAATTTTTCTAAGCGGCAGGGAACACCCGCAATGGTCATTTCATAAAATTCCGACATTTTTTTTGCACTCCTTGTTGTTACGCGTCTAACCACGCATCCAGTTGTTCCTTGGTGCGGTAGCCGATGGCACTGTCCACGAGCTTACCGTTCTTAAACAGCAGCAGGGTGGGGATGCTCTGGATGCCGAATTGCATGGCAAGCGTGCCCTCTTCGTCCACGTTCACCTTGCCGACCTTGAGGCTACCCTCGCGTTCTTCGGCGATCGCCTCCACGGCGGGCGCGATCATGCGGCACGGACCGCACCAGGTCGCCCAAAAATCTACCAATACGGGGATGTTTGATTGTAACACTTCTTGTTCAAAATTCGCACTTGTCAATACGAGTTCCATACTCAGTCCTCCTTGGCTTTATAATACAACATGCAGTGGCAAAACCCCTCAAATTCGGGATCGTTCATCTGCTCACGGAATTCCTTGCAGATACACTTGTTTTCTTCGGTGCGGGCTAAGCGACACGGACAGTACCCGCCTGTCTTTTTCAGTCCCTCTTTGATCGCCGCAACGACTTCCTTGTCGGGGTTTAAGGTCACTTTCATCGTATCACCTCAGAGATAGTATATGCCGTTTTCGGCGCATAAATAAATACTGTGGTATGATTCCATCATACCACAGTATGTGCCGTTATACAAGTGAAATCTCAACAACACTATTCCAACAGCTTGGCGGCGATATAGGAGATCAAGGGGGTTGCGACCAAGCGGGTGATGAGCTGATATACCACGATGCCCCCGACCATCGACCAGACGGAGGTGCCGCCCTCGCCATAGGCGATGGTTTTCCGTATATGGGTACGGTACAGGCAATCCGCAAGCAGAGCGAACAGGATATGGAACGAAAGGGACGGTATAAAAGTCCAAAATACCAGCCGACCATTTATTGAGGCGATTGCTTGGTTGTATGCCGTATGTGCTTCGAGAGCTTCGAGACCGTAGTAGGAGGTATACGTGTACGGTTCAAGAATTTCACGAGCCTCCAGCACGTCGGGCTTGAGTGCCATGGCGACCACCGAGGTCAATATTACCGAAAACAAGATGCTCAACGCCAGAAATAAAAAGGCGTATTTATACATTTTGCGGTAGAACATCCAGTAAAAACTGAAGAACATCGCCGCCCAGTTCATATGAAAAAAGATACGTTTTCCTTTGTTCTTGGAAAACAGTTCCACATACCGCGAGGAATTTTCGTCGATAAACATATGCCATTGTGAAACCTTGATCCCGTCCAACAGTTCTTCCTCAGCGACCGGTTGGAGTGATGTGCGGCAATCGGGACAATAGGACCAATCCTCCGCACAGGACAGACCGCAATTGGGACAATTCATAGTCACCCCTCCTTATTTTACAAACGGATCGTACACGAACAAAGCGGCATCGTATGAGCTTGTTCCGTCAAGCGGCAGGTTGAAGGGATTGAAATCCCGGGAAACACTCCCGCATATTACGACCGAACCATTGGACAATACAGAGGCGCCGGACGGGGTATCGTTTATATCACAGCGAAAGACTTTGCGATCGAATACGGAACCGTTTGTTTGTATGCACACGGTGTAAACGCAAGAGACGAGGTCTTGATTTTCCGAGGCGGAGATCTGTTCACAGGGGTGCTGGTTTTGAATCCCGTCAAAATAATCGGACATACCAACGACAAACACCTGTTCACCGCTGAACTGAATGCTGAACACCTGGTCTACGGCCATACCGCCTCCCGAAAGCGGCACTTTATAGAGAATGTCTCCTCTGGGGTTAAGTTTGACCAACATACGGCGGAAAGGTCTCATGGGGTTTACGCTTATCGGCCAAAAAGGATCATCATCCTGACCCTGGGTGGCTATGGCAAGGTATACATTACCTTCGCTGTCCACGGCCCCCTCTTCGCACCAATCCGTTCCGTCACCGCCGAGAGCGGTTATCCCAATCGGTTCGCGATCGCTTGAAAAATGCAGCACGATCACCTGACATCCTTTTTGCGGGTCACCGGATTGCTGGAGGATGGAAGTCGGAGGCCAAGCG
>JAZRQG010000172.1:0-3740 GCA_045649625.1 Acutalibacteraceae bacterium | reverse complement strand
TTAATCCCGTCTTTTAATACTAACTCGCACGCCTTGACTTTAAATCCTTTGCTAAAAGTTCGTTTCATAGTGAACACCTCTCTGAATGTATTTTACCATTCACTCTTCAATGTGTCCACTTTTACTATACAACTTTCACTTTTTACTTCTTACCTCTTCACTTTTCACTAAAAATGTGAACGGGATTTTTGAAAAGTAATAAGTAATAGTGAATCGTGAAGAGGTAAGGTGTGGCTTCGCTACGAATTATAAAAACACCGCTCCGAGTTGATTTATTTCTGATTTTATGCTATGCTTGTGCTACAATAGGGACAAATAATTATTTATCCTTGCCTTTTCCATCAAATTTGTAAGGCAAGGCAGGAATAACTGTCATACCATACTTTAATGTATCCTTGTAAAACAAGGAAAAGTATGGTATGATATTTTATATAGAAGTATGACTTTTGTCATACCGTCAAAACATAATATTTTGAGGGGATTTTGTTGTGAAAAAAGGTAAAAATATAACATTGCTTATTGGTATTGCTTGTGCTTTTGCTTACGCGTTATTTTTGGTTATACAAGCCACTTTTTATTATGGTTCCATTGTGGATAAGCTGGGCTATTTAAACGCCATAACGTCGTATATATTACCTTTTATAATAGCAGTTGCTTTGCTTGTTTTTCCTACTGTTTTACTTGTGCGAAATCTTAAAAACAAAACGGGAAAGGTGCTTCCGATTGTTTCTGCAATAATAAGCTGCGTAGCTCTTTTTGGAGGATTATATTTTTCTGTCGTGCCCGCTATTCCGCATTATCTCATACTCACTGAATTGGGATTAATAGATACATATTTACAGATGATAGTGAATTTTTTAAAAAACGGAGGAATTCTATTTATCACCGGGTATGTGTTGCTAATTATCGGAAGCTTTTTATCATTTCCTAAAAAGAAAAAACAAAAAGCATTTGATGATGAAAATATCTCTTTAACAAATAACTGAATTTATACCTAATTTGACACAAGCATATACTACACCCAAGGCGGTGATGATATGAAAAAATTTGAAGTTATAAGTTATCATAAAAGCAATGCACTGACGCCGACTAATGGTGGAACATTGATTATTACTGAAAATGAATATATTATTAAGTATCTATTTTTTACTGTTGCAAGATATGAAATCAATAAAACACTTGCTTCTAAAATTTCTTTTGTATCAAAAGGAATAAACTTGAATGATGGAGAAAAACAAATCGACCTATATTTTTTCTCCAAAACAGCGCAAAAAGTATATGAGTTATTAAATCTTAAATAATAATTGTAGAAAATCAGGTTTTCACCCCGTTCTTTTTCGGAGACGGATGACAAAAAAGCAATCACCCAATCGGGTGGTTGCTTTTTTTAGTTTCTTCTGTTGGTCACTGCAGCGATCAATGATAGTAATTGACATTTTCTGCCGTCTTGAGTATACTGTAATACACAGTTTGCAAAGTGAGGTTCACAGTCGCATGATTTGCCAGAATATTTTAGAGGCGATGGGCAACACCCCCATCATCCGCCTGAATCACATGACCGGCCCGAACGACGCCGAGGTACTGGTGAAGTTTGAGGGACTCAACGTGGGTGGATCCATCAAAACACGCACCGCCTACAATATGATCCTCGACGCAGAACAACGTGGGATGATCGGTAAGGATACCGTGATCGTGGAACCTACCAGCGGCAACCAAGGCATCGGATTGGCACTCGTCGGCGCGGTACGCGGCTATAAAGTAAAGATCATCATGCCGGATTCCGTGAGCGAGGAGCGGCGCTTGCTCGTTCGTCAATACGGTGCCGAGGTCATTCTCGTCCACGACGCGGGCAACATTGGTCTGTGCATTGAGGAATGTTTACAGCTCGCTTTAAAAATGAAATCTGAAAATCCGAACGTGTTTGTACCGCAACAATTTGAAAATCCGGCAAACCCCGCCATCCAACGCTCCGCCACCGCCAAAGAGATACTCGAACAAGTGGACGGACCGATTCACGGCTTCTGCTCGGGCATCGGTACAGGCGGCACCATTACGGGCATCGGTGAGGTGCTGAAAGCCGCGAACCCCGACATGACCATCTGGGCGGTCGAGCCGGAAAACGCCGCGATTTTGTCGGGCGGATCGATCGGCACGCACGTGCAGATGGGCATTGGCGACGGCATCATCCCCGCCATACTCAATCAGAACATTTACGATGACGTATGCATTGTCAAGGATGAGGAAGCGTTACAAGCCTCCAAGGATCTCGCCTCCAAGGAAGGGATCCTGTGCGGCATTTCCAGCGGCACGAATGTGGCAGCCGCTATCCGTCTTGCCAAGCAATTGGGCAAGGGGAAACGCGTGGTAACGGTTCTCCCCGACACCGCCGAGCGCTATTTTTCCACGCCTTTATTTGAATAGCCAAAAACGCCGTGAGCCGTGATCCGTGATCCGTGTTCGCGGCGTTTTTTATTACAACGCATAAAAGAGAACCGCAATTGCCTGCAGAAGACTGCCGAGCACCACGAATCCGTGAAAAATGGTATGGAAAATCGGTTTTTTACTGCCAACACCATACAATACCGCTCCAACCGTATACGCAATCCCACCGGCAAGCAACCACAAAAAGCCGGCAGTGCCGAGGGCTCGCATGGTATCCTTTAAGATAAAGATCACACACCAGCCGAGCCCGATATAGCCGATCATTGACAGGATACGGTAGCGGTGATGATCGATCGCCGTAAACACCACCGCCAAGGCGGTGAGCCCCCATTCGACGCCGAACACGACCCACGCCGAGATTGGCGCGATCGGACGGATCGCCGAGAGCAGGAGCGGTGTATAGGTGCCCGCGATCAAAAAGTAAATGGTGCAATGATCAATGACCTGCATAACCTTTTTGGCAGTCATCGGTTTGAGTCCGTGATACACGCTGGATACGGTATACAAACAGATTAGCGACGCGCCGTAGATACTGCCGCCCACAACACCCCAAACGTTCTGCCGAAACGCGGATATCAGTACCGCAGCAACCAGGATCAGAACCCCCAGCCCTCCACCCACGATATGGGTGATCATATTCGCTATTTCCTGCCCGCGTGTATAATTGGGTAATCGCCGTGCGTTGAGTGGTGTTCGCATATAGTATATTCCTCCGTTATCGATCATAGCGCCAGTATAGCTCCTACTCGCAAAAAAAAGCAACCTACTGCTTATATAGCTCTCTCTACCCTTGATTTTTCGACGATAGAGTGCACTCTACCGATAACGATAAAAGTCTAGCGCGATTACTGTTTTTTGACAAAAACGTTCAAATTCTCTTGCAATGTTTTTCTTATTGTGGTATTCTAATAATGTAAGTAAACTGTTTATTTACATATCTGTGTTTGAGGAGGAAACAAGAATGGATAACATGGAAAACAAAGAAGTGGTCGAAGTCGCAGAAG
This sequence comes from Acutalibacteraceae bacterium, assembly GCA_045649625.1. Classification (GTDB taxonomy): domain Bacteria; phylum Bacillota; class Clostridia; order Oscillospirales; family Acutalibacteraceae; genus RGIG3009. The sequence continues at coordinate 294 of JAZRQG010000172.1, read as the reverse complement.
AAACCACAACCCCTGTCGCGGAAACACCCGTTGTGGAAGCTCCTGCAGCAGTGGCTCCCGCCGCAGTGGACAACGGTAAGAGCTGGTCGGTTGCTGCTTTGGTACTCGGAATTTTGGGCATTGTTGGCGGTGCCATTCCGGTCATTTGCTATTTTACAACTGTTTGCGCGGTGCTCGGCATCATCTTCGGTGTGAAGGGGCGTAAGATGTCCGTCGCAGCGGAAGGCAAGTCCTCCGGTCTGGCCACAGCCGGTCTGGTTCTTGGTATCATCGGTACCGCGTTCGCCGTACTCG
>JAZRQG010000171.1:0-17260 GCA_045649625.1 Acutalibacteraceae bacterium | reverse complement strand
GCGGTCCCCCTCCCTTTAGGCAAGGGAGGCAGGGCTTGCTGCTTGTTCGGTCTTGCGCTTATCCTACCACATTGATCGGCTGTCCTGCCGCAAATCCGCGCAGGTTGTCCGCCACCACACCCATCAGACGGGTACGGGTCTCCACCCCTGCCCAGGCGATGTGGGGGGTGATGACGCAGTTGGGGGCGCGGTACAGGGGGCAGTCCGCCGCCATGGGTTCGCAGCGCAGCACATCCACTCCGGCACCTGCCAGGTGACCGCTGTCCAGTGCCGCGCGCAGGGCAACCTCGTCCACCAGGGGACCCCGTGCGGTGTTGATGAAGTAAGCGCCCTGTTTCATTTTTTCAAAGGCGGCGGCATCCATCATATTCTCCGAGTCCGCATTCAGGGGGCAGTGGAGGGACACCACATCCGCCTGCGCCAGCAGGGTGTCAAGCGACACCTGCTCCACCGTGGGATCGGTGACGGGGCGCCGCTTATATACCAGCACGCGCATCCCGAAGGCACGGGCAATCTCTGCCACCCGTTGCCCGATGGCGCCGTACCCCACCAGACCGATGGTTTTGCCGGCAAGCTCGCTCAGCGGCAGGGGGAAATAGGAGAAGGTGGCACTCTTTACCCAGTCACCCTGCTCCACGGTGCGGTTGTATTCCCCCACCCGGTTGGTCAGCGCCAATAACAGGGCAAAGGTGTGCTGTGCCACCGCCTCGGTGGAGTAGCCGGGCACGTTGCACACGGTGATGCCGTTTTTCGCCGCGTAGGCGGTATCTACATTGTTATACCCCGTGGCAAACAGCCCCACATACCGCAGATGGGGGCAAGCCGCCATCACCTCGGCGGTGATTTGCACTTTGTTGATGAGCACCGCCTCGGCATCACCGATGCGCGCCACCACCTGCTCGGGGGAGGTCAGGTCATAGACGGCCACCTCGCCAAATTCCGCCAGAAAATCCAGCGTCACACCGCCGCCCACCACCGTGGCGGCATCCAAAACTACGATACGCATAGAATCACGCTCCTTTGCACCAAAGCATACCATATTTTTTACATCTTGGCAATAAAAAGCGAGGCTTTTCTTTTGGCGGAAACTGTGGTATACTGCCATAAAGGCAGGTGAAAACCAATGGTGATACTGATAACGGGCGCATCCCACACGGGCAAAACCGCGCTGGCGCAAAAACTGTTGGAGAAATACGGCTATCCCTATCTGTCCATCGACCACTTGAAGATGGGGCTCATTCGCAGCGGACATACCGAATTGACTCCCCTGAGTGCCGACGAGGCATTAACCGCCCACCTGTGGCCCATCGTCCGCGAGATGGTGAAAACCGCTATTGAGAACAAGCAAAATCTCATTGTGGAGGGATGTTACATTCCTTTCGACTGGGCAAAGGATTTTGACCACACCTATCTGGCGGATATCCGTTATTACTGCCTTGTGATGACCGAGAACTATATCAAAAACCACTTTGCGGACATCAAGCGGTATGCTTGTGTTATCGAACAGCGGTTGGATGACGCAGATTGCGCCATGGACTCGGTGTTGGCAGACAACGCCAAGGTGGCGGCGCTTGCCAAGGAGTATGGTGTGAATTGCGTGTGGATTGATAAAAGCTATGAAATAGATGTGTAAAAGGTCAAAAAATTCGCCACCAACGGTTATTTCTCCCCACTCAACCAACGGTGTGTGTATTTTACCCCACCAATTCGCTATACTGAAAGCGAAAGGAGGCAACCTATGAATCAAGTGAAAATCGGCAAATTCATTGCCGCGTGCAGAAAAAACGCCAGTTTAACCCAAATGCAGTTGGCGGAAAAGCTGGGCATCACCGACCGTGCGGTATCCAAATGGGAAACGGGCAAAGCGTTGCCGGATTCCTCCATTATGCTGGAACTGTGTGACATTTTGGGTGTCACCGTAAACGATTTGTTAAGTGGGGAGAAAATGAGTATGGAAAACAGCAATCAGAAAAACGAACAGCTTTTGCTTGATATGGCGAAAGAATTAGAGAAGAAAAACAAAACAATTTGGTCTTCCATGTGGGTGATCATGGGGGTAAGTATGACCGCCCTGCTTGCAGGCATCTTCATTTCCGCATTCTTGATCCCCGAAGGCACTTGGCAGCTTGTCACAATTCTCGGAATATGCATTTTGTTTTTGATACCGTGCTTTTACGCATTAAAGCTTGAGGTGAGTGTAGGCGCTTACAGGTGCAAAAATTGCGGTCACGAAATAGTGCCTACTTATTCGGAGGCACTGTGGGCAATGCATAGAGGAACTACCCGTTATTTGAAGTGTCCCGAATGCGGAAAACGCACTTGGTGCAAAAAAGTATTGAAGAAGTAAATCCCCATTTGACGGAGGCTATATTATGTTAGGCAGTATTGTTACTTTTCTCGTAGGGGTTTTGTGTATTGTCCTTGGAATTTCAAATATGCGAGGAAATATTTCATCATTGCATTCATATCATAGGCACCGTGTTTCGGAAGAAGATAGGATACCATTTGGAAAACAAGTAGGCTTGGGCACTATTATTGTTGGCATCGGGATAATCGCATCCGGTATTCTGTCTTCTGTAACCCTATATACCGAAAACGACCTCTTCATTTCAATCGGAACCGCTTTTTTGATTGTTGGTATTATTGTTGGACTTGTTATGTGTTTTCGTGCTATGATGAAATATAACAAAGGTATCTTTTAATTCATCAAATTCCCCTTTGTCGGCGACACCCCCAACCGGCAGCGATGGGGTGTTGGGATGATTTTTTACACAAAAACGGCTTGGAAGCATACACTTCCAAGCCGTTTCGTATTATTCTCTTTTTTCCCACTCGCTCCCAAAAACTGCAACTTAAACAATTTTGTATGGGTATTTTTACTCATATTATCGGGAGTGTTCAGATTATCCGTAAAATACGGACTGTCAAGATTTTTGTTGTCATTGTGTTGTCACAAGTATACTGCTTTGGGGGTTGATTACAAATCAAATATGATACCCTAATTCATCCATTACCAAAATCAAAAAATAACAAACTGCCGTCTGCTCATTAACTCTATATCTCTCCGCAATATCTTCAACGAGCCGACCTTGAAGCTTGTTCAAATCCACTTCAAAAATAGGATTGGCAAGTGTCCCCCATTGCTCTTCAGGATCATCGTGATTCCACACACCTAACGCAATTGAGGCATAGCCTTTCTTGAGGATTTTCTGATGCATTTCACGAGTGATAGCAAATGAAATCGCCGCCTCAGCAGACAAACATTTATCTCGCATAATGATGCTTATCATGTCTTGCGCAGTGGCATTGTTAGTGAAATCCAATTTCATCAAATTCCCTCCCCAATCTCATTTTAAAACTAAAAGATGTGCAGTGTTCCAAAACACTTGCAAAGCAATATAGAATATCTGTATCAACTTTCAAATCGCCACAATTGCTATTATAGCGAATACACATTCAGTTTTCAACCATTTTTAGGTGTTTTTTTGTTGATCTATGTATTCAAATATAAGCTTTGAAAGATCCTTTGTGCTGTCCCGCAATTCCGCCGAAGTGTTGTTATTGTCAAGAAGCTCTGACGATGAATGGGATAACGGATTGGCGTTTCTTAACCTGTGAGCATTGGTGATTACCGTCTCGCTATCAGTTATTCCAGAATAGAATGATTGAATTCTTCGCTCTTGATAAAACGCCTCATAATTGGGTTTACTAAGTCGAGGTTGCGGCGTAAAAACAAAGGCCAAATCCGCCGTGACTCTATCGAAATAATTCTTGTAGTAGGCGAACGCCGCCATATAGTTTTTGCGCTTCATTTCACATAAGTACATAAAGTATAAATAATGAGCTTTACCATCAGAAGCGATTATCTTTTGTAACTTATTTACCCTTCGAATGTCAAGTGTATGGATAAAACTGTTTTTGCAATTGTGAACGTAATATCCATAGAGATCCGGATGGCGGTTTGAGAGAATATTCAACAAATCTATATGCCGAAATTGGCTTTGTATCAAGTAGGAAATTGCGATAGTGGTATCGTAAGAATTCCATTTGTTTGCTCGATCTCTCTTAAACAGTTGATTTAGAAAACCTTTAATCGCACGGCTATTTTGTGTCTTCATAATCATAACTGTCAGCCGTTTAGGATCCAAGCTGATAAAGGATATGTCTTTTTCGACTATACTAACGATTCCAGCCGTTACCGCCGTAGAACGAAGTTCTTCCTCATTTTCATACACAAAGTAATTAAAAACCTCGCTTGGCGTAAATTCTACGTCATCTGAGGAAAAGTGCTTATTGATGAGATCGTTATACTTTTCTACATCAACACTATCAAACAGTAACTCTACGGATAAATCATTCAAAAAACGCTGTAAAGAGCCCGTAAACAGTTCTTCTACGCTATGCTTTTGGCCATTAAAATACTCGTCATACAAAGACTTTTTTAACTCTTGATTGATTTCTTTAGTTTCCTTAAAACAACATTTCTTCGCATTTAGTGCTAACCCAAATTGCTTCAGAATAGAGGAATACTCATTTCGTATTTCGTTATATTCATCGCACAGATTTACTAAGGACTGATCAGATGAAATGAGAACATACATATCATCCACATAACGAACAATGCGGAAACCGGAAAAAGCGGATACATTTTCGGAAATATAGCTGTGCAAGGCCGTATCGATCGCGTCGAGATAGACTACAGTGGCTAAATAGGATGAGGCCACGCTGTTCTCGATTAGCGGAAAACGTCCGTCTCCACAATAGGCTAAAAGTTCTTTGAAAAGATGCAATTGGGTTTGCGAAAAAGCAACGCCTCCTGCGTTACAAACACTATCTATTCTCGCAATAAGTTTGTCAACATTAATGTTGGAAAAGAAGTTTGTGATATCTGTTTTGATAAAGTACTGATACCCGTCAATAGAGGCGTTAAGCTCTTTGAAAAAATCATCATAATCCTGTTTGTACTTAGGCCTCATATGATCGTAATTACCGGCATAATAGACAGAAATATCAGAAGGACGCATTGCAGTGTATCGATCATGAATTTCTTTCCCGATGGCCTGTAACACCAAGTAAAGGATAGGACCTACGAGTGCAGAATCACGAAAACTTCCATCGCTTTTCTGTAAATAATTCTCAGACTGATGCATGGCAAATGGAAACAGGACAAATGATCCAGTTTTTATATAGTTATCATAAAAATCCTCGCTGGATATAACAGTTCTATCTGCTTCTGAAAGTTTTGTAAAGGGAAACCATTGTAAATATGATTTCATAGAGCCTGTCTTTAACGATAAGTACATCTCGCACACGCTTTTCCAAGTGTCATACTTGATACCAAACAATGATTTCACCCCTCGCAGCCTATAATTTTCAGTTCCAATATACCACAAAACAAAAGAAGTTTCAACTTGTTAAAATGATTCAGACAAAAACAAGGGGCCACCGGAAATGACCCGGTAGCCACCTTGTTTAGATAATTCTTTTAATGTACTCTTTAGAGGAAGAAATTTCTCTATAAGAACTTGCCGATATTGCCAACATAGTAATTTTTGATCCAGCCAGAGCCTTTATTAACATCTTCGACAAACAAAACATCTCCGTTATTGTTGATGGCAATCGGATACTTTTCGCCCGTGTCCCAACTGACAGAAACAAATGCCTTTTCCGTACGATCGTAAACAATCAGCTGTTTATCCATCGAGAAAAACACACCATAGTTGCTTTCAACCGCACTGTCTTGAATGAGTGGTAGCGGAATAGGCGTTTCCGCCACATTCTTAATGGTCTCATAGCGATTATCGGTGAAGTAAATGCGTTTCGCCACATCTTGGTGTAGTTGAAAAACGGTAGCATAGTTTTGCAAACTCTTGATACTCACAAAACCATCAAACACTTCGATGTCTAACGGCGCACTGTGAATGCGCAGAAATTCATCCGTATACTCCGGCATGTCGTAACGTTTTTGCTCTACACCGTTCAGGTCGTAGAGAACGATCTGATAGGTTCCCTGCTCCGTGCCAACCAAAGCGTATAAAGCGTTTCCATCCACGTCTATGGAAGTAATAGTGGTACCTTTGCCGTTAGCGAATACGCTCTCTACCAACACCTCCACCGCAGTAGTTTCTGTGTCATGCTTTTCTATGAGATATTGCATTTCCTCACTTAAAGGATTATTGACAATGCGGAATGTGTAGAGATAATTGTCATATCCCACAACCTTGGCAAACATACTGGTGTTCTTCCATTCCTTCACGGTGCTGGCTGTCGCTTGCTGCTCATCAAAAGCAATCAGATAGGTAATTTCTTCGTCTGAAGAGAGGTCTCCAGAGGAATAACTGGTCCATATGGTCCCCTTTTCCGTTTGTGTGAATTGAAACAGGGTGTTTCCTTGATGATATTGCCCCACTTCTTTAGCAGTTCCTGTGACCAAATCAGTTTGAAACAGCGTGTCTGCATCATTGTGCGACCAAACGTAACGATCGCTCATAAACAATACGTTTCCGGTGATAGGCAACGGGCGCAGATCCTCTGAGGTAATGCTTCCTTTGGACTCAATGGTTGGTTGCTCCGCAAAGGGCATACTTTCATTATAGGCGTGCTTCGGAATCAGTTGATATGTTTTGCCCTTGTCTGTGGTACGCAACAAGCCCCAATGGAACCAATAAATATCCTCGCCATCCGAATGACGCTCATCAACAATTTGATGCCAATGCTCTACAAAGTCGTTTTGATAATCATAGTCGGACAGGCACGAGTCAAACGATCCATCAGCCGCCAGCGTTTGCCCGTCACGGCTAACGGTGATCGTGATTTCTTGATCGGGAAAGTTTTCCTCTAGGAAACCGACAGTAAAAGCTATCCCGTCCGATGCGGTAACTGTTTCTACTTTATTGTGTATTGGACTGATTAAAGGTTCCGTCTTACTGCATCCACACAAAAGAAGAGATAGCATTATAAAGTATACAATCCCCTTTTTCATCCAGCTCTCCCTTTCTGCTCAACTCACATCCGCTTGATGAACTCCCAATCTAATCCATGGCCATTACCATCATAGTCCTCGTAGTAAAAATACCAACCATCTTCCAGTCGTTCCGTCACATAGGTGTTACCTCCACCTTCTTCTTGCCAATAGAAACACCCTTCATATGGGCCGGAAACAAGATCTACTCCCCAGTTGTTGTACGGATTGTCATTCGATGTGTAATAAATTCCCCAATACTGTCCACCGGTCATTAAACCATACCCTTGTTTGTAAAAGGTGATGGTCGTGTTCGTGCCCTCATCATCGTGACTGATTGAATCAATCCCTTTTATTCTGACATCGGAGGATGGATTTTCTTTAATTTCTGCAACAACTGCAAAGAAGTCCTCTTTGTGTTTGTTAAAGAATTCTACTGTGTTTTCTTTGGCTTCTACATATGTCATAGATGTTCCAAAAGGATGACATGCAGTCATTAACAAAACTAATATAACGCTAAATAAAAAACACAAATACTTTCGCATTCACTCATCTCCTCCCTTCTTTTGTTAGTCAGCACTTTTCCTATTTAACAATCAAAGAAGGTGGTGCGTCGTGATTACTTCCGAGCGGTGCGGTGGTGGTGGTTATAATGGATCCGTCCCTACCATTGATACGATAATAATAAGAACAACTACGGACGGCAAAAATCACTTCGATGTATGGAATCTGATTTTTATCCACCCCAAACATAATGGTTTGCTCGCCGCACTCGTCCATCTGCACTCCGGCTTGGGTCAATGCAATCTCCAAAGCATCCCATTCATCGATATTGAATTCTTCCACTGGGGTATCTTCAGACAAGCAGAACGTGCGAAGAACATCGCCACTGCTTTTATTCAAATGGTACGCATACACTGTTTCTCTATAAGAAAACCGAACCCAAACAATATCACCATAACGCGAATGTCTATCTCTACTCACAACGATATCGGAGGCTTCTTGCTCCTCAATATCCAATCGAGAAAAGGCGATGGCCTTGGCCTGCTCGTCACTGATACCATCGCCTTCCGCAGTAGGGGCAGTGGTGGTTGTGGTGGTCTTTGTCGGCGGCGTATCGATGTCCGTACGGGTTCCGCCACCCTGTAGAGTGGAACGAATGGTACCGCTCTGTCCAGTCGTAGTGGTACTGCTGTTAGGATTTTCAAATGTTCCATCCACAGCGCTGATAGCATACTCGTAAAGGTAGCCGAGCGACACGAACTCCACCCGATACATCGGCACATCCGCCTTCCATTCCAGCTCCACTCGAACGAACAAGGCGTTTTCGGCAATCCAATCATTATGCAGACCTTCCAATGCCAGATGCTTCGCTTTTTCCGGCGTTAGCAACGATGTTCCCAATGTAGCTTCTGCCTGCTGCACCTCATTAACAAGATCATCGACAATCAAATCCCACAGTCCATCTTCCGCATCATAGTCTACCAGCTCACTCAGCGGAATCTCTTGATGCTGGGCAATGGCCGCCAATGCCGCAAAGGTGTAGTCCGCCAGCGCATCGGCCTCTAACGTGGGCTGTTGTTCTACTATACTCAGAATGAACGCAGCTTTACCGTTGGATATGCCGTGTTTATGAGCAAACTGTTTCACAGCATCAAAAGCTTCGACGGTTTGGTTAGTCACCGAAATAGACAGGCTTTTTTCTGACTCGTTACGTTCCGACAACACAGTATCAACGCCATCATTAATGATGCCGTGAATACGGTCGGCTTCGGACGGGTCTGCATTTTCTACAGTAACCAAAACAGGGTTATTCTCACCAACGATATACCCCTGCTCGATCATCTCCCGGAAAAGGACCTCTACCGCATCAGACAAAGGCTGTTGTTGTAAGGCTAAGTCCTCCAACACCTGTCTACCATCTGCATTGACCGCTTCAACAGCGACCACCTGATCGGATGCGCCCACAGAGATTTCTATGCCCGGATTGACATCGATGTCCACCAATGTATCTACGTGGTCAACCACCGGAGGGACGGAACCTCCTTGGCGCCAGAACAGCAAACTACCTACACCGATAATCGCAATAACACACGCAGCAGCAACCAAAGGCAACCAGCGACTGACAGGGCGATGACGCTGGGGAAAAGTAGGAATAGAAGAAACGATATCACGGTTTTCCTGAATGGCGTGTGCAACATCCTCAAAGGAAGTAGAGGGACGCCATTCTGCTAATGCGATAGCTAATTGATGTTGACATTGTTTCGTTGTCATTTGTACTCCTCCTCTGCAATGGATCTGAGCTTTTTAATTGCTCGATAATGGCGGGATAGCACCGTATTCAGAGGCAAATTCATAACCTCGGCAATCTCTCGGTGTTTCATCCCTACAGCCGTATGCAGAATAACGATTTGACGGTCCTCCTCCGACAAATCGTTCAACAGAGCATGTAGGAGGATGCGATGCTCTGCGTGTTCTAGTTGATGGGTATCGTCAGGGGGAAGGACTTCAAGCGGTTGGATGTGCGCCCGTTCACGGCACTTATCTTGTGCCAAATGCCGTGCGATGGTAAAGATCCAAGCCAAAGGTTTTCCTTGCGGGCGATATGTTTTAGCATGTGCATGGATACGCACAAATGTCTCTTGCAACACATCCTCAGCATCCTGTTGATTGCGCAATAACGAATATGCAAAAGCATACACATTGGTGTAAATAGCATCATAGAGTTGATGTAATGCACACATATCGCCGTCAGCAATTTGTTTGATCCACCCCTCGTCAATCGGCCGCTTGACGGGTGGCGCATCTATTATTGTTTGTAGAAAAATCCACATTTTCCTCGCCCCTTTCACTGTGTTAACGAGAAGAGAGGGTGATTTATTGCATCTATATGGGAATTATATCACATTTTTTTGCTATGACAAGGAAACACCGCCATAAGAGATCCTATGGCGGTGTTTCTGTTCAGGGATTGGCATTAATTGACGTAGGTAATATAACCAACACCATCGTGACTTTCTGCAGTAAAGTTGTGCTCAGTCTCTGTACCGTCCTCGTAACACAAGGTGAAAGAAAACGAGATTTGAGGGAGATCAAAATTCACATCGGCTGCCAGTGCATCAAACAAGGCTTGATTGGGTTCCCAAGAAAACAGAAGACTGCCCTCTCCTCTCTGTATATCCTCGTATACATCTCGAAGAGAATCACCGGGGATGATAATGTTCTGTCCATATATCCAACAATTACCATGACGATATACCGGCTTATCCACAAAGTGTTCTTTACCGTTTTCATCAACCAAACGATACGATATATTCTTCGTAGATAACGCTTTGGCGTAAATGGCGCATTGAATCTTGCCATACTCAGATTCACATTTACCCCGAATCTCCTTGACTTTCGTCCAATCTTCCACATCTAAGCAGAAACCGCCGGTAGCCGCATAAACGATCACCGAATCTTCTTTATGGGTGGCCGAAATACGATAGGCATATCCTTCTTCAGTCCAAGCCTGTTCCATTTGTGTCAAACTCTGCATCTTATCACGACGAATCTGTTCGATCTCCGTCTCTGTCCGCCCTTGTACATCCGTCGCTTCCAACACAAACTGCATAGGAATACGTTGTTCTAAAGAACCGACGGAAATTGCTCCGTTGCTGTAGCAGACTGGTTGTAAAAAGCACTGCTGTGCTGCCGATGATGGTCCTTCTACAGAATGCAAAACCGACGTATCGCCGCCTACGAAAGGTAGAACAGGCGTGTTGCCGCCACCTACAAAGACGCAAAGCATTAACACTGCCAAACATCCGGCGGCAATGGAAGAAAACGCAGTACGTATTTTCTTCTTTCGCTTAATCTGCACTTGGGCTCGTACTAAAACATCCTGAGCCATCTCATTATAGGATTTCACTTGTGTAACCCTCCTTACGCAATTCTTCCGATAACGCTTTGCGAGCACGACTGGCTAACATTTCCACCGTATGCACTTTCTTTCTCATTACCTTGGCCACCTGCTTGCAAGAGAAATTCTCAAAGTAAATCAACCAAAGTACCTGTTGATAGTCCGGTTTAAGTTTGCTCAGCGCAAGGTGTACGGCTCGCCGCTTTTCTTCTCGGAAATACAATTCTTCAACACTATTGGAGATGGCTGTATCGTCCGCACAGGCATCCAAAGGGATCTCCTGTCGATGCTTGCTGTGCCGAAGGTAGTCGATCGCCCTATTTCGGCCCATTGTATACAGCCACGTTTTGAAAGAACTGTTTCCTTTATCCGCAGGTCTACGTACCACCAAACGAACAAAAGTATCTTCGGTTAGTTCTTCGGCAATATGGATATCATTCACAATGCTGTTGATATACAGAATCAAGCCGTCTTTATAATCACGTACAATTTCAACCAATCCTGTTTCGTCACCATCTAAGAAACGATGGTAACTGCTGCTGCCGCTATCCATATACACACCTCCGTTCGCAGTTCTTTCACTTATTACACGAAACAACCAACCATTTCCTCACTCAAAAAGTTTCATAAAATTTAATTAATCTCATTTTTAGGCATACTTTTGATCATTATATCATGTTTTATGATTTCCATCTACATGAAAAGGCGGCAGAGAGAAACACATCTCTCTGCCGCCTTGTAAAGAGTCTCTTAGGCACTTCGTCAACACAACAACGCTGTTATTCTGCAGCGAACTTCCTTATTGCAAAGTTGGCATCATGCTGCAACAATTCTGATAACTTTGTAGTTATTCCCGCATCCTTAATGCAACCACCCTTACACAACCGAAGGATATGGTTCCTAACGTAAGGAGATGGATCTAGTGCGGCCTCGTACAATTTGCGCTCTACTAATGGTTTGTACTGAGACTCCAACAGCATCGCCATAGAATTGCACGCATATTTCCGCACTACCCAATCTGCATCTTCCAAACACTGGATTGCGATCGATAAAACGGTCGCATCTGCATATGTATGAACATCCGGACAATTCCGTAAATACTGCTCAATACATTTAGACAGAACAACCCGTTCCTCTCGCTCCTTTTTGCTATAGGCAAAACACCATTCTATTAGCTCATCTTTGCCTACAACGCCAGCGAATATCCGCAACAGTAAAATGCGGCAAGACAAACCGTCATTGGAACCACTCCACACAGAACGACACTCTTCCCAGCCATCGGCGGAAATTGCAGCTATTAGTTCGGTGGGCAGCGCCTTTTTACACTCTTCCGAACAAATCAACACTTCACAAAGAGCGTCTATGCAATCATTCTTAATCCCTGCTTCAATTTGGCTCGAAAGGACATCCGTACATAACGGGATAAACTGTTCCGACAACAGCGCATCCATAGAATGGTTGTAGTGCTCTAAAATAACCATCTTAATCGTCGCATACGGATTTTCCCAAAAGCGTATGTGTTTTCCGGGATCTTTGTTAGCTTCGAATTGCTCTCTTGCCGTTCGAATCTCCGCGGCTAATACTTCACCCCAGTCGCCACGTCCCATGTTGAGTTCATAAAAAACTTTTTCTGTTCCGTCCAATCCATTATTCGGAACATCCGCTAAGCACGAAAACACATCCGGGTTTTGCCGAGCAAGTGCTGCGATAAATTGTGGCGTTCCGCCGTTACTTGCAATAAACGTCAGTTTTTCAATAAGTGCGTCTCGCAGAACTATCTGTAGCGATTCTTCTACTGTTTCAAGACGAATTTGCAGTAGAATTCTGGATATTTTATCCCCCAAATGAAAACGCTGCTCGTGAATAATTCCGCTAATAGCAGTAACAACCATAGAAGGAGACAATCTGTTCATATTCGAAACCAGGCACTCTAAATAGTGCTCCGCATTGCCCCAATAAATATCATCTGCGATTTCCGCCAAGTAATGCTGTGCGCTCAAAAACACCTCATCGGAAAAATACATTCCCAGTTTCATTAATACCGCCTGTCGAATGGCATCTTGATGAATAATCGGCGCCTTATCAGCAAGGCACCAAAGTTCATCGGCAGCCGAAACGACCGACGCATACATCGCATCCCATTTGGAATCAAGCGTTTGTTTGAACGGTTTAACATTACCTTTCAATACCAACAACTTAACACAGTTTAATAATAACTGCTCATCTCCAAAGATATCTGCATATCCCCATAAAGCATTGAACAACAAATCTCGTGCTATTACCATATGAGAATATGACCCATACAGTACTGCAGAAAAGAAATAGTTCTCAACATTGCTTATGGTGGTTTCAAAATTCGAGCCTAAAAACTGCGTTCCCGCCTTTGCCGTTTCGCGTTTTAGTTTCTCTTTGTGCACAGATTCATAAACATTGCCGAGATAACGATCAAGGACTGGTAAATAAATAGTAGTATCAACACCATCTAATTCTTTCTGTGCCTCGTTCTTTTGCAACGGCTGACGGTTATGTTGATTGATTTCGTTTTCTATATTGCGACAATCAATCAGTATGTTGTTGATGATCCACTGAGACATCTGCGCAGTTTTTGCTACCTCTAAAGCCTGCCGCTCAGCCACTAACGCACTCTGCAAATCACCCGCCCACTCATACCTGATCGCATCCCACCGCTTCTTAAGCCACTCAGTATTGCCGAAGACCGGTGTCGATTCTTCAATAAGTCGCAAAATATCCGTATCACAAGACGGAACAGGCCCATTAATGAACCACTCAATCAATCTTTCCCCCAAATCGTGAAAAGGCGATTTTGGAACATCTTGATTTGGTTCCTCCTGGCGCATTAACAAAAGGCTGAAAATATGCCCATAACAACTACTGAATTGAGCAAGTGCTGTTTTAGTGGGCACGCCGGAATTTTCCCAAGACCCTTTTATTGCATCCTCACGAATCGGCATAGTTGTGTCAGCGACATCATCTAGATCCAATTCCGGCAACAAAGACGTTTGATAGTGCCGGATTACATCTTGTATTACATCGCGTTTGATTCGGACTTCTATATCGTCAAAGCTTTTTACTTGACAATACGTACAGCAATCAGTAGCTTGAATGTCGGCTTTCAATTCGGCAACACTTAGTGATGGAACACTACCATCCTCCAAGAAGTACACCAGCAATGGCTTTTTGTACTTTGAAGCAAGCGCATACTCAGTAGCAGTGCCTTTTCTGACCTCTCCTTTTACCAGCAATACAACAATGTCAGCTCTTAAGAGCTGTTGTTGGTAAAACTGATTAGAGGGAGTGGTAGACGTAACCTCCTCTATGATAAAAGGGTTCAGATACAGGCATTCTTCTAAATGCTTTTTAACCCGCTGCCGAACATCACTCCACGCAAAACCGCCCTCAGCGCTTTGCGCAGAACTGATAAAAACTCGCAACCTCTCTGCGGGGATAAACGGATTGTCCATATACACATCCTCTCCTTCTTGCGAAAGACGTTAATATTTGATTCTAAAGTAATCCAAGTAAGTTTTAAAACTATCTTGGGCAGCAAGGCAAGTATCCATAAGATAGCCCTTTTCCCGACTCCACTCCTTAAGGCCCCGATAGTAGAACATTTTTATTTTATCTTCGATTATAAACGGAACAATGCCGTGCTTTAGACACTCCTTAAACATAATAAGTCTACCAATACGGCCATTACCATCTTGGAATGGGTGGATGCGTTCAAACTGCACATGGAATTCGATAATATCTTCAAGAGTCACATTTTCTTTGTTGTTATAAGCCGTAAGGAGCTTTTTTATTTCTGCCGACACGTCTTCAGGCAAGGTGGTCTCCATACCACCGACTTCGTTAGGCAATTTTTTATATTCGCCAACAGCAAACCAATCTTTTTTCGAATCACTTGTTCCGGTCTTCAGAATGAAATGAAGATGTTTAATGAACTTTTCGCTTATCTGAGACTTGGCATTTTCAATAATTTTATCGATACAACGGAAGTGGGTAGAGGTTTCGATAATATCATCAACGCGCACACCCTCGTCGGTTATGCCGATAGTATTGGTTTCAAAGATATAGCGAGTCTGATCGTGAGTAAGCCTACTGCCCTCGATGTGATTGGAGTTGTAAGTGAGTTCAATCTGAATTTTGTGATAAATACCGCCGTGTACCTGACCGCGCTTTTCCTCTTTTAAAATATCCAATAAAGTCTGTGGTGCAGGTTTACTCTTATTACTTCTTTCGGGCTTTTCTGCGTTTTCAGGAATGTTCCAAGTCTTGCCCGTAAGGAAAGCGCCGGGAACACGACCGGCAGCACAATAATTACGAACACTACGTTCGGATGTATTCCAAAGCAAAGCAACTTCTTTAACAGATAGATATTTCATAACCCTACCTCCAAATTTACTGTTATTAGTATACCACAATATCGGCAAAATGTCAATCGACACAAATACGATATATAATCGTATTTTTGCCGATAACGGAAACTTTATTCGAAGCGAAAGGCGGCAGGGAGAAATTAATCTCCCTGTCGCCTTGTTCGTTATACGTAAATTAGTTCTGTGTTTACGATTTCTATTGCTCTTTGGCGAATGTTATTCATCTTGCCAACCCAAGCCATTTGGTTGGTCGCTTTAAATTGTTCGGTCACGCCATCATGTTCTGCCATTTGTTTTACCAAACGGTTGAACGTATCTTCAGCATCACGATCGAGTTGAATGAGATACTCATAAAGCGTGCGTTCGTTCATCATTTTGTTGTAAAAGAGTTTGCAATGCCTTTGAATGTGCTTCAAATGCCGTTGGCCCCATACGCCGATCGGCTCGCGTTCGGGTTCCTCCTCACCGGCGATGATATAATAATCACCGCACAATTCGTATTTAAGCCCCGTTCTTTCGTCCGTAATAAATTTCGCTAGTTGTTCCATGGTTGTTTCCTACCTTTCATAATTTTTGTTTTTACTGCGCTTTTCACGCAATTTAGCCTGTTTAATTTCCTCTGCCTTTTGGATTAAATCTGCAAGACCTTTTTCACCGAACACCTTTCTCAAAAAAGAATATTGGCGGTTTTGTTTTTTGAGTTCGGTATTTTCGATTGTGAGTTGGTTGTTTTCATACCGCAAGCTTTGATTCTCACGATAAAGGGAATTGTACTGAGCCAAGGTTCTGCGCCTATCGTCCATCACCTCAAGATAACGAGCAACGATTGTAGTAATTAAGGATTTCAGTTTCTTTATAAGTGGATCCACAAACTTTGCCTTGTAGCTTTTTGCGGACATCATCGCTTGCGGATCGGGCAACTGATATTCCAGCTCGTTTACGATAGTTTCATCAATTTGTTGCAAATACTTTTCGCCGCTATCGTAGCTTTTAACACGGTCGGCATAACCTTCAAACTCATCCTTTCTATCGGATAATTTTCTTTCGAGCTCGGTAAGTTCCTTTTCCCGTTCTTGCTTTTTGTAGTCCATAACGGAGAGATGTTTTTCGTGGGTGCCTTTACGCTCCCACTCAACACCACGCCGCTCCATAACGACCGCGAGGGCTTCCTTTTCCGAAGTGACCCATTGGTTCCACTCGGTATCGCCACGAGTGCCACCCTTAAAACCTTGATTGGCGAGTGCTTGTTTCAGGCTGACCCTTGTATCAAGTCCGCGCTTGCTACCCGTTGTAAATGGAACAAAATCAATGTGCAAATGCGGGGTGGCTTCGTCCATATGAAGATGCGCCGAGAACACTTTTAGGTACGGATTTCGTTCTTGAAAACCTTGGTAATACTCGTCCAAAATTCTTTGGGCGAGTAACCCGTTTTCACTTTCGGAACTCATTGTTTCCATATCGCCAATCTGCAATATGATTTCATGGAACGGCTTTTCCTGTTTCGAGTTCCGTATCTTTTCATAGTAGTTACTAATACGTCGGTCGGCTCGGGTTTGCTTTTCGTTATAGCGTTTTAAAGCCTCATCAAACAAAGTGTGATACACTTTTTTAATGCTCTCGTTACAGTAATCAATGTTTAGGTGTGTGCGCTCGCCGTTGACGTTCTCCGCCTTAAACTTGCGGCTATTATGATTCACCGACCCTTTACCAACCATTACACTAATCGTTCTTCTTATACATATCACTTCCTTTTCGGCGTTAGCCGGGTTTTGTTACTTTTGTCAAAAGTAACGCAAAAGCACTTTTGACAGGTGCCCCATCAAAAATGCAACCTGCAGGCAGGTTTTGCGTTCTCCGAAGGGCAAAGAGCCACCTTTGAAAAGGTACTCTCTGCACACTCCGCTAAACTTTTCCGTGTCGGTCTGTGACGATGGTGACGATGTTTTTGCCACCGCCTAGAACACCGTCACGACCGACACGCATCGTCACGCTTTCGCAAAT
>JAZRQG010000170.1:0-4447 GCA_045649625.1 Acutalibacteraceae bacterium | reverse complement strand
CGGATACGGTCATAAATAACGATGGTATCGTTCAGTGAATAACCGAGGATAGTCAGCACCACCGCCACGAAATTATCATTCAGCGGAATACGGAAGATCACAAACACAAAATACGCGATCACAATGTCGTGCAGCAGTGCGAGCAGTGCCATCACGCCGGCAGAGAAACCGCCGATCTTACGGAAGCGCCAGCCAACATAGGCAACCAAGAAGATCGAAGCCAGTGCAATCGCCATCCAACATTTTGCGAAGAAAGTGCGGCCGTAAGAGGGTTGCAGGGAGTTGGTTTCGATTTCTTTGATATTATTGTTCGGGAATTGTTTTTTCAGAGTTTCGACAAACGTGGTCTGGGTTTCGGTATCCACTTCATCGGCTAACGATATCACGATCGTTTTAAGACCGCTTTCACCGTTTTCCGTGATGTCGAGTTCAGCATCGTTAAGTTTCGTTTGGATAAACTCCTTGGCAGCAGCCTCGTCCAGGGCGTTTTCGTAGCTGTATTTTAAAAGCGTACCGCCCTTGAAATCAATGTCCAGCTCAACGCCCATCACCAGGTTGCAGATCAAACCGATCGCAAGCAACGCAATGGAGATGATCAAAAACAGCCGTCTTTTAGCGATAAAATCAAAATTTTTAAGCATCATGACGTTTACCTCCCAACAGCCAGGGTTTACGGAGGAACTTGAAGCGGGAAACGGATTTCAGCATTAACCGCGAGCAAGTTACGCCCATAATAAAGTTAAAGATGATACCGGCGAGCAGTGTGTAACCGAAGGAGTACACAGCGCCGCTGGCGGAGACGGGGAACATAAACAGGAAAGGCTTGAGCAATTTCGCAAACAAGCTGTCCGCAGGGCCGAATACGCCCATCAAAACAACAGAGATGATCAACACGGTGATGTTACCATCAAAGATAGCCCAGAACGACTCACTACAACCGTTGTTAATCGCGCCGTCAATGGTGCGACCGCCACGGATCTGTTCCTTGATACGCTCGGCGGTGATGATGTTCGCATCAACGCCCATACCGATCGACAGGATGATACCGGCGATACCGGGAAGTGTCAGCGTAAAGCTGTTGAAGAAAGAGAAGTATCCCGAAACAACAGCAATTGAGCCGGCAACCTGACCGAGCAGCGCGATCACGCCGACAAAGCCGGGCAAGCGGTAATAGACGATCATGAAGATAGAGATAAGGACAAAGGCGATGATACCGGCGATCACCATAATTTCCAAGGCACGCTCACCTAAAGTAGCGGTAACGGTGCTGGTGTTTTTTGCCGTAATGCTAAAGGGCAGAGAACCGGAATTGATGAGATTTGCCAAGTCTAAAGCTTCCGCGTAATCGGCAAAGCCACCGGAGATTTGCGCCTCGCCGTCTGTAATATGTACACTGGCGGTAGGATTGGAAATACACTCATCATCCAACCAAATGGAAATGGTGTAGGTGGGGGTGGTAAGCCCTTTATTTAAATCGGATTGCTTTTTGGTAGCCGTCGAGAAAGCTTCCTTGCCGGCATTGTCCAATTTCAGCGAGACAACGGGCGTGTCTTCCTGATCGAAGCCGGGCTTTGCCGAGCTTACCAAGGAACCGTTGAGAACAAAATCCTCTTTACCGGGCTTCTCGGTGGGCACACCGGTGGATTCGGTTGTGTCGAGATAAAACTCCAGCAATGCCGTTTTACCCAGTTCTTCAATGGCAGAAGCGGCGTCGAACTCAGTTTCGTTATTCTTCCACGGGAACCGCACGATTACCTGGTCATTATCTGTGTCGGTATACGCCTCGTAGTCGGTAATGTTATTGGCGATCATACGACGCACGATAACTTCCTTCATGGCTTCAATCTGTGCATCGGTCGCTTCAATGGATTCGTTTTCGGGAGCAAAGGTCACTTCAATACCGCCGTTAATATCAATGCCGGTTCGAATGTGAGAAGCTCCGCGTATCACCGTGTCCAGTCGGTCGCCATAGTTAGTGTATATACCAAAAAAGGAAGTATACGCTAAGGCGACGATGAGCAGTGCCACGATGAAAAATACGGGTTTTGGTGTACGCTTCATCGGTCAATCCTCCATCATTCACATTCCATATAACAATATGGTTTCACATAAAGTCTATTATAGGGGAGTTTGCGGGAAAAGTCAATGAAATTCACGGAATCTTCAAAAAACCGCCGTGATTTTTTCACGGCGGTTTTGGATTACGCATTCAATAGTTTTCGAATACTGACGATTTGTGCGCAAATGCAGAACAGATTCATAGCCGTTTGCAACTCGTCACAAGGCGGGAAAGTGGGAGCGATACGTAGGTTCGCATCGTGCGGATCGTAATGATATGGATACGTAGCACCGGCGCCGGTCAATACAACGCCGGCTTCCTTTAACAGGCGTACCACTTCTTTCGCGCAACCGTCCATCAGCGTAACACTGATAAAGTAACCGCCGTTCGGTGTGTGCCAAGTGGCAATGCCGGCATCACCCAACTGCTCTCCAAGTGTGCGCAGAACAAGTTGGAACTTTGGGCGAAGAATCGCCGCGTGCAGCTTCATGTGTTCTTTGATACCATTGAGATCACGGAAAAAGCGTGTATGTCGCAGCATATTTTGCTTGTCGTAGCCGATCGTTTGAATGGACAAGCGCTTTTTGATATCGGCAAGGTTCTTATTGCTTGCGCCAAGGGCAGCCACACCTGAACCCGGGAAACTGATTTTCGAGGTCGAGGTGAAGCAAACAAAAATGTCTTCGTTATCGGCAGTTTGGGCCTCTTCAAAGAGATTCAAAAGGTGATCCGGTGTATTCGTCAGATGATGTACGCAGTACGCATTATCCCACATGATACGGAAATCCGGTGCAGCCGGTTTTAAGCGGGCAAACCGACGTACCGTTTCATCGGAATACGTGATGCCGTCCGGATTGGAGTACATCGGTACACACCAAATGCCTTTCACGGTGGGATCTTTGACGAGCTCTTCCACCACGTCCATATCCGGGCCCTCGGCGGTCATGGGAACGGTGACGAGCGTGAAACCGAAATGTTCGGTAACGGCAAAGTGACGATCGTAACCGGGCGAGGGGCAGAGGAACTTAACCTCATCCAATTTACACCACGGTGTGTGACCGCAAAGACCGATCGAATAGGCTTGTGCAATATAATCATACATTAGATTCAAACTGGAGTTGCCGCCAACCAGAATATTGGACGCGGGCATCCCCAAAATTTCACCAAACAGCGTTTTCGCCTCTTCAATGCCGTCGAAAAATCCATAGTTGCGCGTGTCCGTGTTATTTTCTGTCTTTGCACCGGTGCGGGCATTGACGCATGTACTAAGTTCCATCGTCAGTTCCAACTGTTCGGTGCACGGCTTGCCGCGGGACATATCTAATTGTAACCCGCGAGCCTTATAGGACGCATATTCCGCTTCGCAGACCGCTAATCGCGCGGTTAACTGTTCTTTGGTTAAGGATGCAAAATCAGACACAGAAAAACGACTCCTCTCACATACTTCACACATTGTAATACACATAACGAAATTTTGCAAGTTAAATTTTAAAAACTTGCAAAAAATACTTATTTTTTGGCGAAAAAGTAAAAAAACACCCCGCCCGATAACGGGCGGGGTGTTTAAAAACGCAAAATTAGAAATCAGCAGAGCCGGTTGTGCGGGGGAAGGGAAGTACGTCGCGGATGTTTGCCATACCGGTGACGTAGAGAATCAAACGCTCAAATCCCAGACCAAAACCGGAATGCTTGGCACCGCCGTAACGGCGCAGATCCAAATACCACCAATAGTCATCGCGGTTGAGTCCCAGTTCGTCCATGCGCGCTTCAAGCAGATCCAAGCGTTCTTCGCGCTGACTGCCGCCGATGATCTCGCCGACACCCGGCACCAAGAGATCCATTGCCGCGACGGTCTTCCCATCGTCGTTGAGGCGCATATAGAACGCCTTGATCTCTTTGGGATAATCGGTAACAAAGACAGGCATTTTATACACTTGCTCGGTTAGATAGCGCTCATGCTCGGTTTGCAGATCGCAGCCCCAGTAGACCGGATATTCAAACTCGTCTTTGTGCTGCTCCAAGATTTCAATTGCCTTGGTGTAGGTCACGTGGGTAAAATCGGAATGTACCAGTGCGTTCAAACGTTCCAATAGGCTCTTGTCGTAAAAATCGTTGAAAAACTTCAACTCGTCGGGGCAGTGCTCCAGCAGATACGAAACCACGTAGGTGATCATATCCTGCGCCAGATCCATGTTATCCGCAAGATCCGCAAAGGCGAATTCCGGTTCAATCATCCAAAACTCCGCAGCATGACGAGCGGTGTACGACTTCTCGGCACGGAAGGTGGGGCCAAAGGTGTAGATTTTGCCGAAGGCCATCGCCATACACTCACCGGCCAGCTGACCCGATACCGTCAGCGAGGTATGCTTGCCGAAGAAATCCTGTGTA
>JAZRQG010000169.1:0-37176 GCA_045649625.1 Acutalibacteraceae bacterium | reverse complement strand
TAAGACCGCTTGGCCTCCGACTTGGACGCTTCCTGCTATATGGACGTTGATCATTATTCTTGCATCGCGATGGCACCGGCTAAACTGCCGCGCTGTGGGCCCGTGACGCGGTGCGACCAAAAGACGTCGGGGTGACATTTGGTACACAGGTCGGTCACGGTGACGTGTTCGGGTTTAATCCCGACCGCTACCAATGTGCGGCGGTTAACCTCCCAGAGGTTGATCATCGCTTTGTCATCGCCGACGGGTGTGTAGCACCCCTCGTCGTAAAACGGCAGTTTTTCAAATTCCGTGATGACGGGTGCATCCACCTCAAAGCAGCACGGACCGATGGACGGAGCGATGCCCGCCAAAATATCGTCACGGTTACAGCCGTAATCGGCAACCATACGTTCGACCGTAACAGCGCCGATTTGCGCTACCGTGCCACGCCACCCCGCATGTGACATACCCACCACCTTGCGGACTGGGTCAACAAAGAAAAGCGGCACGCAGTCCGCGTACTGTGTGAGCAGCACGACGTTCGGCTCGTCGGTGAGTAAACCGTCAATATCCATATATCCGCGCTCGCGTGTAACGCCGCGGCCGCGGTCACCGACCGTCGCGTTATAGATGGCGGTGTGGTGCTCCTGTGCGGAAACTACCACGTGCTCACTGCTAACGCCAATTGCCGTGCAAAAGCGATCGAAATTTGCACGAACTGCCACGGCATCGTCTCCGCGCGTGAAGCTTAAATTCATACTTGCGTAAATGCCGTCGCTCGCCCCGCCTAGGCGGGTAGAAAAGCCGTGTCGTACAAAGGGAACGGCATCAAAGGCGGGAAAGGTATAATATACAACGCCGTTTTGCTCGTGTTCAGCTAACGTGTTACTGTGCAAGTACATACTCTATCACCCATACAGAGTGTACCACAAAACGAGATCGGTTTGCAATCAAATTGCAAAAATCAGTTTTAACAACAGCAAGGTAATCACGCCCGGCACCCCCGCCGCCGCACACGCAATACCCGACAACAGATTCAATCCCAGTGACACGCCCGTGAACATACCCGCGACGTTCACCGCCGCCAACGCCGAGGCACCCTGCAGTGCACTGCCGAGAAGGCTGCGAATCGGACGACCCGTTTTGATGGCACCGATCAACACCGAAAGCCCAACTCCTGCCGCTAAACACCACAGAAAAATCGTTACACCCATGTTGTTCACCTCCGTGAGGGTAGAGCGAGATACCCTCCTTTTTAAAACAGGCTCGGATATCTCACTCTACCCTAAGTGTATGTGGACGAGGATGGAAATATGCCCCGACTGCGTGGTTCAGAATCGTAGGGAAAACGGTGAAAGATGCAAAGGGCGGGTATTGCGCACTCCTACCGATAATTGCGTGGCACAGACAAATTGAAACAACAAAAAAGCGCGTGGCCAAACGGCCACGCGCTTTACGTTTGAAACTTATGCGCCGAGGAACTTGGTGATCAGCATACCGGCAAGCACCAGCACGAAAAAGGTAATAGCGAGGAACTTGGTCCATTTGGACAAAAACGCGTCCAACGTGCGAGCTCTGCCCTTATCCATAAAGTTCTCCGCAGCACCCGAGATCGCACCCAAATTAGATTGATTGCCTTCCTGTAACAAAACGACGGCGATGATGATCAGCGAAAACACAATGATGACTCCGCCGATAATATATTCCCAAACTGTCATGAGAATTCCTCCTAAATCCAAACAAAACTAAAATGCAACTAATATAGTATCATACTCTTATAAAAAACGCAAGTATAATTTTTTAATAATGGGGGCAATCTAAATGCGGCGCGAATACACGTTTACTTGCGTTTGCCGTATTTGTCGCCTCGTTGCCGAACGGTCTTCCCGTTCGGCAACGATTTTTATAATAAGGATAACTGCTCACCGACATCTTCAGCAAGGGGTGTCGCTCCTGCAGCGGGCAAAGATTTGGTGCGATAACGCGCCGCTTTCACCGACATAGACTCCTCAAACGGCACAACCTCATTTAAGCGGTGCTGCCCTTTGAGCGTCATCGCCTGCACGCCCTGCGTATCGCGGGTGGTTTTGGGAGCAACGGCACCGGTATGCACGATAAGCCGTCTGCCGGAGGTGGAGATCAGCATGAATTCACGGTCTTCCTCCACGTGGAACATGGCGACAAGCGGCGACTTAACCGAATACGCAGCAATCAGCTTGCGGCGATTAGTCTTGGTAGCATAGGATGCCATATCCACCTTGGCAACCTTGCCGTTTTCAAAGAAGAACAGCATATACCCGGTGTATTTTTCGGTGACGACCATATGAACCGCGTTTTCACCGTTGTCAAAGCCAAGTTTTGCGCCAATAAAATCTCCCATCGCGCTTGCTTTGGTATCCCCGAAATCGGCAGCTTTGGACTTGTACACCGTTCCCGCATCACTAAAGAACAAGAGTTCCGTACGGTTGGTGGTTTCCACCGTTTGAGAGATGGCATCCCCCTCTTTCAAACGATGCTCCCCGCTCATGCGCAACGACTGCGGGGTAATCTTTTTAAAATACCCACCCTTTGTAAAGAACAGCGTACACGGATAATCGGGGATGAGTTCCTCCGCCGCCTGCTTTTCTTCTTTGAGATCAGTGGCATAAATGAACGTCGTTTTGCGCGGTTGACCATATTTTTTTGCGACCGCGCGCAGTTCATCAATGATGATGGTCTTCACACGACTGCGGCTGGAAAGGATCGCTTCGAGATCCTCAACCTCGGTTTCCAAACGCTCGACCTCGTCCAGCCGCTTTAAGATATACTCACGGTTTAAGTGACGCAGTTTTATCTCCGCTACATATTCCGCCTGAACCTCATCAATGCCGAAGCCGATCATCAGGTTCGGCACGACTTCCGCTTCTTCTTCTGTCTCACGGACGATGCGCACAGCTTTATCAATATCCAATAAGATTTTCTGCAAACCGCGTAACAGGTGCAGTTTTTCTTTCGCTCTGTTAAGATCGTATACCACGCGGCGACGGACACACTCAATACGAAATGCCGTCCATTCCTCAAGTAGCGCACGCACGCCCAGCACCTGCGGCACACCCGCGATCAGCACGTTGAAGTTACAACCGAACGAATCCTCCAGCGGGGTGGCAGCATACAGTTTTGCCATCACCTTTTCAGGATCGGTGCCCCGCTTTAAGTCAATGGTGATCTTTAAACCGTTTAAGTCGGTTTCGTTACGGATATCGTTGATCTCGCGCACCTTACCTGCCTTAACGAGTTCGGTCACCTTGGCCACGATCGCCTCTACGGTAGTGGAATACGGGATCTGCGTGACGTCGATGCAGTTATTCGATTTATCGTAATTGTACACCGCGCGCACGCGGACACTGCCGCGACCGGTATCGTAAATCTTTTGGAGTTCGTCGCGGTTATAGATCAGTTGTCCCCCGCTCGGGAAATCGGGTGCTTGCAACGTTCCGAGAATATCGTGCTCGGAATCCTTCATAAGCGCGATTGCGGTTTCGCATACTTCCGCCAAGTTAAACGAGCAAATATTGCTCGCCATACCGACCGCAATACCGAGATTGTTATTCACCAATATCGACGGGAACGTGACGGGCAGCAGCGACGGCTCTTTCATCGTGTTATCGTAGTTATCGACGAAATCCACCGTTTCCTTGTCGATGTCGCGAAACAGCTCAGAAGCGATGGGGGCAAGCTTTGCCTCGGTATACCGCGAAGCAGCACATTCAATGTCCGAAGAATACGCTTTACCAAAGTTTCCCTTGGACTCCACAAACGGGTGCAAGAGCGATTCGTTGCCACGGGACAGACGTACCATGGTATCGTAAATGGCGGCATCACCGTGGGGGTTTAACCGCATCGTTTGACCCGCAATATTTGCAGATTTGATAAGCGAGCCGTTTAAGAGTCCCATCTTATACATCGTATACAACAGTTTGCGGTGGGACGGCTTGAAGCCATCGATTTCGGGAGTCGCGCGGGACATAATAACGCTCATGGTGTACGGCATATAGTTTTCTAAGAGCGTATCGGTGATGGGCTGCTGTTCCACCTCCCCCGCACCCGCAATGTGTGCGTTTTGCGGCAAGGCTCCGAGAGTTTGTTCGGGTTCTTTTTTCTTTTTCGCCATCGTTTATGTCCCTCCTCTCATTCCAGATCCAACATATCAAGATACTCTGCACCGTGCTCCGCGATCATCCGCTTGCGGCCGTCGAGATCGTCACCGAGTAAGACATCAAACAGCTCAGCGGTTTTTTCCACATCACAAGGGTTGACCTTGATAAGTCGGCGCGTCGGCGGATTCATCGTGGTGAGCGACATCATCGCGGGCTCGTTTTCACCAAGTCCCTTGGACCGCTGAATGGTGTATTTGGTGTTGCCGATCTCCTCTAAAATTTCCGCTTTTTCGCGGTCGTTGTACGCAAAATAGGTATCGGTCTTGGTATTGATCTCGTAAAGCGGGGTCTCCGCGATATACACATACCCTTGCTCGATCAGTGTGGGGGTCAACCGATACAGCATCGCCAAAATCAGCGTGCGAATCTGGAATCCGTCCACATCGGCATCCGTACAAATAATAATCTTGGAAAAAC
Source organism: Acutalibacteraceae bacterium (assembly GCA_045649625.1). GTDB lineage: Bacteria > Bacillota > Clostridia > Oscillospirales > Acutalibacteraceae > RGIG3009. The sequence goes on along the minus strand of JAZRQG010000169.1, from coordinate 32,581 downwards.
GCAGCGCCGACAGATCAAAGGTTGCCAAGTTCTTGTTGGATTTCGATTTGACCTCCACACCACAGCCCATAACCTTAAGGAGATTCACAATGATCTCACTTTTAAAAATTTTATCAAATTCCGCTTTTAAACAGTTGAGGATCTTACCGCGGACCGGAATGACTGCCTGAAATTCCGAGTTGCGTGCCTGAATACACGCACCCATAGCGGATTTACCCTCCACGATGAATAACTCGCGTTGGGTAACGTCTTTCGTTCTGCAATCCACAAAACCCGGTACGCGGGAGGCAAGATCGTTACTCGATTGCAACGTTTTCTTCAAATTCAGGCGGGTGGTTTCCGCCTTTTCACGACTGCGCTTATTGATAAGGACCTGATCGCACATTCGATCGGCATCCGCCTTGTTCTCCAGGAAATACGCTTCCAGACGATCTTTGAGGAATTTCGTCATTGCTTCTTGAATAAAGGTATTGGTAATCGCTTTTTTGGTCTGGTTTTCGTACGATGTCTGTGTAGAAAACGACGAGGACACCAGTACGAGGCAATCCTGCACATCCTGGAACGTGATCTTGCTCTCATTTTTGAGATATTTGCTGCTTTGCTTTAAATACGCGTCGATCTGCGATACGAACGCCGAGCGCACCGCTTTTTCGGGCGCACCACCGTGCTCCAGCCAACTGGAGTTATGATAGTATTCGAGGAGATTTCGCTTGTTGGAAATGCACATCGCGACGTTGAACTTGACCTTGTATTCCGGCTTGTCCGCACGGTCGCGACCGCGCCGCTCCGCCGTCCACACCTGCACGTCAGTCATGGCATCCTCGCCAACAAGCTCCGTTACGTAGTCCGCGATGCCGTTTTGGTACACGAACTCGCGGGTTTCGAAGCTGCGGCCTTTTTGGTCTTTGAGAATAAACAACAGGTTCGGGTTAACGATCGCCTGCCGTTTGATAATATCCTCAAAATAGGTGATCGGAACTGCCGTATCGGTAAACACCTCACGGTCCGGCTTCCAACGGATGGTTGTGCCGGTATCGCGTTTAGCGTATGGTTCTTTGGTAAGCCCGCCGACGTTCTCACCCTTTTCAAAATGTAAGGTGTACTTAAAACCGTCACGGCGCACCTCAACGTCCATATACTCGGACGAGTACTGCGTGGCGCATGCACCAAGCCCGTTAAGGCCTAACGAGAACTCATAATTTTCACCGCTATTGGTGTTGTATTTACCACCCGCGTACAGTTCACAGAACACCAGCTCCCAGTTGAAGCGGTTTTCTTTTTGGTTAAAATCCACGGGAATACCGCGGCCGAAATCCTGCACCTCAATGGAGCCGTCCTCAAACCGCGTAGTGATGATTTTGTTGCCGTGCCCCTCGCGCGCTTCGTCGATGGAATTGGAGAGGATCTCAAACACCGCATGTTGACACCCCTCTAACCCATCCGAGCCGAAAATAACCGCGGGGCGTTTGCGCACGCGGTCGGCACCCTTGAGCGAGGATATACTTTCATTATCGTAGTTTGGCTTTTTGGTCGCCATAGTGTTCTCCTTTTATCCAAATATAGAGTACTAATTATTTTATTTTATACCATATATAGGGGTTTCGTCAAGTTTGAAATTGTAAGTTCAAAATTTCTGAAAGTTTTCGTAGACTCCTGTCGATTTTCGTTGTATAATGACAATATTGTGTAGTGTGACAGGGCTCAAGCTCGGAACGCTACCGGAAAGGCGGTGTGGGAAATGGCAGGCGTTACGCTCGAACAACTGATTGAAGAAAAAGCCGAAGAAGAACGCATATTGCTAGCGCAGCGTCAAAAGCGCCGTCGCCGATTGCCGTGGTGGTTACCTGCGGTGCTGGATATCGTGATCGCCGGCGTTCTGCTGTGCGTCTTTGCACTGTTTCATCACGTGATTCCGTTCTCGGCAGACACTGCCGAGCCGATCACGCCCCCCGTCATCGATAACGACACGAAAGAGCCGGAAAACGACGGCGTTGAAGCACCTTTTACCGCTGAGATCATCAAGACTGAAAACACATATACCAGCCCCAATATTGCACTCTCGGTGGAGAAACACACCAAGGGTGAGGGGAATTCGCTTGTCACGTATTACGTGGCGGACGTGCGATTAAACAATATCGCTTGCTTTCGCACCGCCTTTGCAAAGGATACCTTCGGGAAAAATATTAAAGAAGACGTGCTGCCCCTTGCCAAGCGTCACGGCGCGATCCTCGCGACCTCCGGCGATTATTATGGGATGAACGCGTCCCGCACGGTCATTCGCAACGGCAAGCTGTACCGCAAGTCCACCAAGGACGGCGATTTGTGTGTGCTGTACCGTGACGGCACCATGAAGATCTTTTACGATAACGAAACCTTCGATGCCGACGCCGAGATGGAAAACGGCGCGTGGCAGGCGTGGAGCTTCGGGCCCTCGCTGTTCAAAAAGGACGGCACGCCGCTGACCTCCTACAGTGGGTATCTTGCCAAAGCGCATCCGCGTTGCGCCCTCGGGTATTATGAGGCGGGGCATTACGTGTTTGTCGTGGTGGATGGTCGCGATACCGGCTATTCGCAGGGGCTCACCATGGTGGAGCTTGCCAATCTTATGAAAGAACTTGGCTGCACCGCCGCGTATAATTTGGACGGTGGGCAGACTGCACAAATGGCATTTGACGGTGCAATGGTCAATCAGCCGTACAAAGACGGGCGCGTTGTCAGTGATATTCTGTACATTGGAGAGGTGGAATAATCGTGAAACAGTTGCCCCGTATTCTTGCGCACGCGGCAATCATTTTGGCGCTGGTGCTGTTAACACTTCTCATATTTGATTATTTCAACCCCTCGATGGATTTTATCAATAACACGATGTCGAAAGTGATCATTGGTATGTTATGCCTTCTCGGTTTTCTAAATGCGTTTTTGGTGCTAATCGCCACACGTCATGGAAGGTGACAACTGAGACCACCATCACTGCAAACAGGGGGTAAAACTCACCAAAGCGCACAGTTGTTCAGGCCTCAGCCGTTTAATCACAACACCTCATCCCTAATGAACCACTGCACAACTTCTGCCAAAAAGTTCAAGATCTTTCTTGAGTTAATCCTGCAACACCAACAAGGACCCGGCGTTGAATAACGCCGGGTCCTTGTTAGTTTAACAATTCATTATTCCGTTAAAGGGTATCAATTTTGCCTTTGTACCAGTTTGTATTCATCGTAAAAGCGGAACAGCGGACAAGCGTTCCCTCGGTTGGTGGAAAAGCGCGCCATATCGTCCTCATCCAATCCCCCCACCGCGTCGCAGACATATTCTTCGGTCACATCGTCGTACGTAAAATAGGCACAATGCTCACACTGATCCACCTTGTCATCACATCCCCTCAACAGTTGAGAGCAAGTATACCACATTTCAATGCATATTTCAAGGCTTCTGACCTTCCCTATGCATCCCGTCGCTCTCCTAAACCGTGCAAAACACTGCCCCCTATTTTTATTCATTTTGGTAAAGGGTTAGTTGATTGTTCTGATCGTATATACCCAAAAAAATTTCCTTTGCATTTGTATAGCCCTGTTCTTTTATCTGCTTTTCCAACCATTTTTTATCAAAACCTATGCGCTTTAGATTTTCATCAAGTATCCTACCATCCATAATTACTTCAGTGCTTATATGTTCGGGCTGAGGTGTTAAATTCATGTCTTGCAGATTCAACGGGCGTTTTGCGCTTACAGGCAAAACCGTAAGTCGACCGTTATACTCGAAAATGGCCGTCTGAATATCCGCAAGATTAAAGTATCCTTCCTTCCTGCCTACATAATACCAGAAATTCACTTAAATCAATTTTTGCCTTTTTCAAATTTTTACGATAAATTTTCCCGCTGTTCATGATAATGGTTGGTGTGCCGTTTATGAATTTCCGCATTTTGGGGTTCTTCGATGTTATGATGGTGAGGACAACCGTTATAGCACCATAAATCACCATAGCAACAAGCGGCTTTAACGGCTTTTCAAGTTCAGTCGCAAGTTCAGCGGCAATTGAACCAATGGTTATACCTGTAATATAATCGAAAAAATCAAGTTGCGACATCTGCTTGTGCCCTATAAACTTTGCAATAACAAACAATGCCGATGCAGATAATACCGACATTAGAGCAACCTTTAACAGCTCCATATCACACCTCCGTTTTTACTATCATTTCCGTCCGTGATGTGAAAATTCTCATGTGTTTTTATTTATAGTTTCGCACATTGCCTTTTGGGTAGCGATTGTCACCAGTGTATCGCCCAACTGCACCAAAACAGAGGCAAGAAGTGTCAGTTCCTCGTTGTTTAGTTTGCACGCCAGAGAATTAGCAATCGCTGTTATGCCTGCCGTGAGTTCGCAAGGATTCATAAAACCACCTCCCGTATCAGTCTATGTTAAATACGACAGGCAAGTGTTGCGGGTTTATACTCCATAGTTTTGCTTGCCTATCGCATCTAAGCGTTTTGATAACATTGTAAAAGATATGGTTGTGAAATACCTGTAGCAAAAACGTGCGTTAAATTAGCACGCGCTTTTCTCGGCACTAATAGGAGGCTTGATTTTGCGTGTGTTGCACGCTAGTCACGCATGCTCCCAACCTACGCAAAATTACACCCCCCGATAAAAGAGCACCGCGCCCGTAGGAAATCCCTACGGGTGCGGTGCTTTGCGTTGCAAAAATTGTCGTATTATGTTATAATATTATTCAAGTTGCTGTTTAACACGATTTTTTTGGAGGAAAGCGCTATGAAATATAATTTGAAATCAATCATCGTAGGGCTCTTGGTCACTTTGTTAGGGGGAGCATTAATCGTTGCCGATATTTTTTGTGGAAAACGGTGTCGATGGTTTGGACAAGCATTGGTTGTTCGTTAATTGCATCTGCCCTTGTTATATTGTTAAATACTTTTTTAGTGGATGCTCAACTAAATAATCCCTTGGATGATTGGAAATTAAAAACTATAACATCCACTAGAGCCGAAATAAATAGCGATTGCGAAATGGAATTGGAACGCGCCAAATGTTGTGTTGACATTGTTGCTTTCGGATTGCGATCTTTTCATACAACCCATACGGATCAGCAAATATTAACACAATTAAAAAAAGGCATTAATTATCGCATTTTAACAATGTCCCCCGATTCAACTTTTATAGCTGCTAGAGAGGCAGAAGAGAATAACAAAAACATAAAAGATTCTATATTGGAGATGGTTGAGTGGGCAGACACTTTGAATGCTAAAAATTCAAGAGGGAAAATAGTTATTAAAGGGTATTCTTCTATGACTTTGGATTTTTATTGGCGCGTTGATAATGTGGTATATATAGGACCATACTGGAATGGTTACGAAAGTCAACAAACTATTACTTATAAATTCCTCAGAGGCGGAAAAGGATTCAAGACTTATTCGGACTATTTTGAAAAGTTGTGGCATAATGATAAAATAACTAAATACTTAACAAAAGCCACTAAACAAAAACGAAAAAATAATTTAATACCATACTGAATTGTTAAGATTATATTCTTTGCCTTCCTCATAATGAGGAAGGCTTTTTTATTGTACCGATTTTGATTCCACACACTCGCAAAAAGAAACCTCCCTTGCTACAATGTAGTCATAGGAGGTAAACAGTTATATTCCTTTATCCAAAATTCGGACAGCAATAAACAAGGAAAAATAAATTTTTTAAAGCAATAAACTGTATATTTGCCACCGTTGTGTCAAAACTAAAACTAATCCTATTGACACAAAGCAAAAACCGGAGTATACTGATAGCGAGGTGATAGAGATGAAGGATTATTCGAAGTATCCCGATGGCGGAAGATTCTATTCCGGTGCTGAACGAAAAAAGTCAATTATAATAAATGGAAACGCATATCTTGTTAAGTTTCAAAAGAATTCAAGAGAGGGCTTGCGTTTCAATCATGTATCCGAATTCCTTGGTAGTCACATATTTTCTATGCTTGGAATTGAAACGCAAGAAACACAGCTTGGATTATACAACGGCGAAAATGTTGTTGTAATAAAAGACTTTCTTGGCGAGGATGAAGTGTTCGTCCCTTTCAATGGTGTTGGTGATAGTTCGCTTGAACAAGATAAAGAAAAATATCAATATTCCTATGAAGATATTATTGAAATGCTTAACGACAATATGAAACTGACCGATGTTGAACAAACGATAGACTTGTTTTGGGATATGTTTATTGTGGATGCATTGATTGCCAATTTTGACCGTCACGGAAGCAATTGGGGCTTCATCAAAAAAGATAATAAATATCGTATATCTCCAATTTTTGATAACGGCTCAAGCTTGTTCCCCCAATTGAATACAGATGAAAGAATTAAATCTGTTCTCAATGATCAGGCGGAAATAGATCAAAGAATATACAAGTTCCCAACATCTCAGGTAAAATATCAGGGTAAGAAAAGTTCTTATTATGAAATTATATCCAGTCTCGCGTTTGAGGAGTGTAACAATGCACTTGTAAGAATCACTGAAAAAGTTGATTTAAATAAAATCAATAAATTAATTGATTCGATTGAAGGCATCAGCGATACGCGCAGAGAATTTTATAAAACGATATTGAGACAAAGATTTGAAAAGATATTGCTTGAATCCTATAACAAGCTAAAACTTAAATAAGGAGGTTAAGATATGCAAGCGATAAGAACAGATTTTCAACCAATAAACAGAATAACAACACCGCTTGCAGGAACCCCTTCGTATATTAATTCCGGCATTATCAAGGCGGTAATGAAGAATGGCGACAAGGTAAGTGTAGCACAGATTGATTACCAAGAGTTTGATGAAGAAAACTTCCAGTATGTAATCAGTCCTTATTGGGAGATTGTCGATGGTCTCCCCGCGAGTGTATTCCAAGGGATTCCCGGAATCGATATGGATCTCAGACTCAAGGATTACTACAGGGTAAATTATATTCCGACGTTCATATCTGAAAGGACTCCTTCTGAAAGTCGTGAAGATCTTTGGGAACTGCTCGAGTCTGTAGGATTAGATTACTATGATCGGTTTGAATGGCTTCTTCGTACAAGTATGAGAGCTGCTAACGACAACTTGATTGTAGAACGCAGACGTATGGAAGAAACGGTTAAGCAATTTGCTTCGGGTGTAATATCCGGTCTTCAGTATGGAGATAAGGTGATTGTGGAATCGTTAGAAACGATCTCCGATACAGCTGCCGGTTTCGCAGATGGAATGTTTGGTATCGTGGCAGGTGGAGTAGATGTGGTCACACAAAGTGGGCAAGTGCTGGTTGATGCTATGACACGTGCCGCAATGGTTCCGTATATGATAACCCAAAGAATCATATCTCGTCGCGAGAGGGCAGTAAACCGACAAGAAGGAATTGAGCAAGCCAAGAAGAACGGAAAGTACACCGGCAGAAAGCCGATAGAAGTAGATGAAACCGCACTCCGTCAAGTCGCCAAGGAAGTTGATGAAGGTCTCATTACTGTCGAAGAAGCTATGAAGAGAGTAAAGATTAATTCAAGATCTACATTTTATAGAAAGATTAAAACATTACAGTAATCACTGATGGAAGCATAATTACAGCATACATTTTTCGACAAATTCCGCCACTTTGGCGCTCTCCCGACACACGCAAAATCATACTCCCGAAAATAGTAACACCGCTTGCTGAAATCACTCGGCAAGCGGCGCATTCTTTTGGATCATTCTTCGCACTCGGCTTTAATGCGTTCGTTTATTCTCGCATCCATTCCATTAGGTAATAACATTAAATCCTCTTCTTTGATTGAAATTTCGGCTATATCCTCTTTTTCACCATATTGCGGGAAATTAACGAGCCATGTCCCATTGGAATTATCTTCAAGGCATATCCATCCTTGCATTCCTTTGTGCACTCCATCTTTAGCGTATTTTTCTTTTTCAACAATCACTTCTACACAATCCATCATTTTCATGTTATTTACCTCCTAAAGGTGTAGTTAATTGAATTTGACCGTTCGGATAAACCATCCAACCTGTTATAAAAGATACTGTACTTCCGGTATCTTTTCGTGCAATTTCCATTCGGATACTTATTCTTTGCCCTTTATCATTAAGTTTTCCCAATTCATAGTTTCCACTAATATATTTTTCTAATGCCTGTTTTTCGAATTCAGCTTTCAGAAATTTTGAATCTTCAACCGAATAACCCCACGACTTAAAAAGTTCACCCTTTCCATGCCCATAGTCTCTATTGGTATCAAATAAATATGGATCAAACTTGCTGTAAGCACTATTAGCAGAACTTTTGGTTAAAACATCATTGTAAGAAAGATCCTCTAGTACGCAATGACAAAACGGATGGTGCGGCCATTTCGGAGTTTTCTCCTTTTTAAACCAGCACTCGTGAAGTTTCAAACACTCCTCGCAGTGATTATCACTTAAACTTCTATGCAACCACTTATTCCATTTTGGGGCTTCGGGTGATTGCTCTCCCCAAACTGCCGCATGAATAACATCAGATAAATAACTCAACTTGTTTCTCCTTTCGCATTATACCATTGTTTAGCACAAAAGTATAGTTCCAGTTTTCCGCCGCCCAAAAACTTGACAAAACGCACTTTTGTTGCTACACTGTATTATACGCTACTTTTGTTAATTTGTCAATAGTTTTGTAGCGTGATTTCACTTTTGCTACGAATATGTACTTTTGGAGGTTTTGAGTATGGAAATGCAACAAATTTTCGGCCAGCGATTGGAACAACTACTTTCTGAAAAAGGAATATCACAAGGAGAATTCGCCGAAGCGGTATGCTGCTCTCGCCAAAGTGTCAATTTTTATATTTTAGGAAAACGCAATCCCGACATCGCTCTGGCAGGAAAAATGGCAGAGTATTTAGGGGTTTCGTGCGATTATTTGGTGGGGCTCAGCGATATCCGTGAAGATAAAAGTTCCAACTTAACCGCTGATCAATTAGGTCTTACCGATGATACGATGAAATTCTTTGCGGGATTGCAACTTTTGGCAACCGGCAAAACCGACTTTATGAAAAGCGATTATGAGTCTATCGGTTTCGACTACGAAAAAGAAATCGTTCCGCACAATATGGCGCAAGGAAAAGCAACCTTAAAGTTGCTGAACGATTTGATTTCGCACGAACGATTTGGCATATTACTGCAATACATTAAACGCTATCGGGATATCGCAAACGGCAATGATACCATGGCGATTTTGCAAGATTTTATGGTGGAGTTAGAGTCTCCTGTTACAGGTAAAACCTATGGTAGCAAAGAAGAAAATATGGAAATGATGAAAGAGTTTTGCCTCCATATCGCGTCCAAATATTTTGATGAAATTGTAAAAGATATTGCTGTGAAATAAGTATAACGAAAGCGCGTGCTAAATAGCACGCGCTTTCGTTTTCGCTAAGACCGGGGGGCTGGTTTTGCGTGTGTCACCAGCCAGTCACACATGCTCCCAAACCACGCAAAATCATACCCCCGAAAAAAGAGCACCGCACCCGTAGAAAATCCCTACGGGTGCGGTGTTTTGCGTTGCAAAGAATGTAGAAATATGGTAAAATATCTGTACAGGGATTTGATTTTAAATATTATTTATGAGATATAATCACTTAAAAAGTACAAAACCGAGGTGTAAAGGTGTGGGTTTAAAGCGCAAGAGGGAAATCCGTCTATTTTATAGGCATTGCTGTGAGCTGGTAAAAAACAAAATTCGGATGTTTATACCGATAGCTTGGAAAATAACGAAGAAAACATATATGGTTATTTCCGTTATTTCTACCCTTACAATATTTTCTGCCGTTCTATTGTTCGCAATAGGACAGCTAGGGCTAGAATCGTCTTGTGATGATGATTTGATTATGCATAATATCAAGAAACAGATCCCGGACAATCTTGAAATCACAAGCATTACAACTCAAGATATTCACGGGTTTGGCAACGATAGCCTTGTTGTTTTGGCAGCAAACGCCAATACCGAAGAAGGTAGTTCTGCAAACCAACTTCTAGTGTTCGATAAGGTGGATAACGGTGTTCTAAATCAGATTTATAATTTTGCAGGATACGGAAGCAATTATAAGCTCTCCTATATGTTTAGCCTTGTTTCAGAAGATAACAGCGAATTTAAGCCCTTTGGATATGCTCTTGAATTGTTAGATGTCGTTGAACTAACAGGTGATACATCAAAAGAATTGGTTGTTATGTTTATGGCTATTCCGCCAGGAACATCTGGTTACTATCAAATCGGAATATTTTCGTATTCTTTTGAAAAACAAGCATATTATTTGGTTGGTACTTATCCACCTGTAAGTGGATATGATCTTAATCAGGATGATGGCATTCACTATTGGAATACGCCAGCTCCGACAATCTTACATTCTGGTGATGATAGTCAATACAATCTTTATGATAAAAATGAGCGGTTCGAACTAGAATACGGAACCTATGATGACAATGATTTTTATATTGAAAGTAATAATGGGCTTCTGTTGGTTAGAACGCAAATGATTTGGGGCGAAGAAAGCCATCCGGAACCACATAGACATGTTATATCGGTGTTTGACCCTCAGTACAACCAAGAAAAAGATGAATTAGAATGGAATGTTGTTTTTTCGAAGGAGACAACCGAATATACTCGTTATTGCACAGAGGAATTTGTGATAAATTTCCTTAAAGAGAACGAACGGTACGATATCGTTAATTAAATTTGAGAACAATGGAAATAAAAGCCACCCAACTCATTAAGAATTGGGTGGCTTTCCTCAATTTCTTCATGCCTTTTAAAAAAGAGTTCTCCTATCTAACGAGATAATTATTCCTTGCCACTATATAGGGGGCTTGATTGTTTGGCCTACTAAATATCTTTAGTCAAGAAAAAATCCATCTTTAAGCAGTTTGAGTAGCGAATCTTTTGTCTCGTCCAATTCATAAAGCATCTTACTTCCTCGACTTACCGATTTTCGTTCTTCGGCGGTGTCCCAAACAAAATTGGTAAAAAAGTCATCCAACTCATCTATCGCTGAGATAAGAACAGAGATTACCTCCTTCAACGAGATATCAATTTAGTAGTGTTCGATTTGATTGCGAAATTGGTGGAGTTTAATCAAGTTATCAAAGGGCATTGAAACACCATATTTAGCAAGACGTATTATAGCTTGGTTATAATAAACGCTCTTAAATTCACCTGATTGAAGACTTTGTATAGTCGCTTTGCTGGGATCAGCAAAAATTTGTTTCCAATCAAAGCGTTGGAGGCAATATTTCATCAATAACTCCCATGCGCAGATCAGTTGTTTAATGCACCGCTTAATGGCATAATGCTGTTCGGATTCAGGTATATCTTTAGCATTAGCAATATCTAAGTAGAGTTCCATGTCACAACGCAATGCGTTGATTTCATCAACAGCATTATCTATCAATGTGATTTTGAAGGCCATTTATTTTTCTCCTAGTTAAAATTATCTACAAAACTTTTTAAAAAACGTACACTACATTTTTATGTGTAACATTTTTTGCATTATATCATAGATTCATCGTTCTCTCAATGCATTTAAATCAAATCTGCCGATTTTGATTCCGCACATTCGTAAAAAGTAACCTCCCTTGCTACAATATAGGCAAAGGAGGTAAACAACTATGGGTAAATTCATTGAAGAGTTTTATTACGGTAATCTCGATCCGCAGGTGCGGAGCACCAAGCAAAACAAAACGGTGCAAAAACAAATGGAGGTGTTGATGCTAAACGAGGACTTCCTCACCGAGCACCTATCTGGCGACGCCAAAAAGAAATTTCTCGACTTTTGCAACGCGTGGGGTGTGGTCAACGGCGAATCCAACCTCGACAGTTTCATTATGGGGTTCCGCCTCGGCGCCAATTTCACCTATGACACCTTCGTGTCCGAGGAGTCACCTTTTACAGACCTACTTAAGGAGGCATAACGATGGAACAATATATCTACGATGAAACCAACGGCTTGTGGTACGAACGTGACGGCGATTATTACATCCCTTGCCTCAAACTTCCCGAAACAAACATCGGCATCTGGGGCGAACGCTATCTCACCTACATCCGCGAACACAAGAAACTCCTGCACACCAAGTTGACGATCAACGGCACCCTCTACGACCACCTCGCCGAAATCAACAAACAAGCAGAAGAACTGTTTTCTGAGCTGGTCAATCAAATGAAGACCAACGAGGGCATCACCGAACAACTCAAAGCCGATAACCAACTCGAATGGGTCCGCCGAATGAACAACATCCGCCACCGCGCAAACGAAATTATATATAATGAACTGATATACGCTTAAAGCAAAGGCGGTAGAGAGAAATCTCTGCCGCCATTTTTCATATAGCGGTAGAAAACTTTTTATATGTGTGGTATAATGAATTGAACCAAACGTGCATAGGAGGTTTCACGATGAAAAAGACATTGATTGTAGTCGACATGCAAAATGATTTTATTACTATGGCGCTGGGCACCAAGGAGGCGGTAGCGATCGTCCCCAAGGTCAAGGCGAAAATTGAGGAATACGTCCAAAACGGCGACGAGATCATTTTTACAAGAGATACCCATTTTGAAAATTATCTCGATACGGCAGAGGGCAAAAAGCTCCCCGTTCCGCACTGCATTAAGGGTACGAAAGGCTGGGAGATCGCCGACGGTCTTTATGTCGAGGGTGCCAAAATCATTGATAAACCCAACTTCAGTTGGCCTCATTGGAACGAGGAAACCCTTGAGAGCGTGGAGCTAGTCGGTCTTTGCACCGATATCTGCGTGGTTTCCAACGCGCTCATCATCAAAGCGCAGTTCCCCGACGCGCAGGTGAAGGTCGATTCCGCTTGCTGTGCCGGTGTTACCCCCGAGAGCCACGAAGCGGCTCTCAAAACCATGCAAATGTGTCAGGTAGAGGTAGTGTGATGACGGTAAAATTGTTTGTAGGGGCTATACTGAAATTCCTGTTAGGCGTTGTTTTAGTTGGCGTTTTGATCTTTTTGCCCGCAGGAACCCTTGCCTTTTTTAACGGCTGGTTGCTGATGGGGGTCTTGTTCGTCCCGATGTTTTGCGCGGGAATCGTGATGATGTTCAAGAACCCCGAACTTCTCAAATCCCGACTGGATGCCAAGGAAAAACAAAAGGACCAAAGCATGGTGGTGAAGCTGAGCGGTTTGATGTTTTTGGCCGGCTTTATCGTTGCGGGTCTCGGTTTTCGATTCGGTTGGTTTACGCTACCCAAAGGCGTGGCTATCGGCGGGGCGGTGGTTTTTCTTGTCGCCTATATCCTGTATGCCGAAGTGCTCCGAGAGAATACCTATCTCAGCCGCACGATTCAGGTGCAGGAAAACCAAAAAGTCATCGATACGGGGTTGTACGGCATCGTCCGCCACCCCATGTATAGCGCAACCTTGCTGTTGTTTTTAGCGATGCCGATTGTTCTCGACTCACTCTATTCGTTTGCGATTTTCCTTGCCTACCCCTTTATCATTGCGCGGAGAATCAAGGGCGAGGAAGCATTCCTCGAAAAAGAGCTTGACGGTTATCGCGAATATAAGCAAAAGGTGAAATATCGCCTGATACCGTTTGTTTGGTAACGCGCGGAGGGTGTAAAAGATGAAGAAATTATACGAAAAAAGTGAGCTTTCGTTTGCGCTTGTTTGGATTATCGCCTATTGCGTTCTCGCATCCATTGGGGATAATCTGTCAAGCGATATCGGCATTTTAAAGGTGGTCACCCTGCCGATTTTGATTGTCCTTTCCGTCGTGCTTTATCTCTTTGTAAAGAAGAACGGACTCGGTGAAAAATACGGTCTATGCAAGCCGCAACTACCGGCATCCAAAATGCTGTATTACCTTCCGCTGATCGTACTACTCACCGCGAATTTCTGGTTCGGTGTCAAGCTGAACGCATCACCCTTTGAGACGGTGCTCTATATTTTATCGATGCTGTGCGTCGGCTTTTTGGAAGAGATGATATTTCGCGGATTTCTGTTTGAAGCGATGGCGAAAAACGGCGTGAGATCGGCCATCATCGTGTCTAGCCTCACTTTCGGCATCGGGCATATCATCAATTTGGTCAACGGCTCGGGTGCCGAGCTTTTGCCCAATCTTCTGCAGGTCGTCTATGCCGTTGCCGTCGGCTTCGCCTTTGTGATGATCTATTGCAAGACCAAGAGCCTGCTGGTTTGCATCGCCACCCATAGCCTGTTCAATGCGGCCAGCGCCTTTTCCAATGAGGCGGTAACAACCACTCAAACCGTCCTTTCCGCCGCCTTGATCGCCCTCATCGCCGCCGCATACGCTGTATATATTGCGGTAATGGTGAAGGATAAAGAAACGGAGAACTAAATGGGACTACTTGATTTTCTAAAGAAAATACCAACTTTGAGCGAGATCAGCGGCGGGTTCGGTGAATGGATGGCAAAGACCTATTCAAAGACCATCCCCGGCGCACTCGTTCTGCACGATGTTTTAATTGATGGCGCTGATGGCTACACCTCGCAAATCGACTTGGTTTTGGTCGGTAACAGGGGTGTTTATGTGGTTGAAGTAAAATCGTTCCCCGATGCCAAAATTTATGGTGATACCAAAAAATCAAAATGGTATTACTATAGCCACGGCAGAAAATATGAGATCTACAGTCCGTTAAGGCAAAACAAAAAGCACGTCGAATACCTGAAAACTTTCTTGAAAGATTTCGGGGACGTGCCGGTGTTTTCTGTTGTTTGTATGATTTGCGATGACTTTAAAATCAGCGGTGAAAAATCCGCAGATACGATGATTTGCAATTCTCTGCCCGCTATGGAAAGAGCGATTTATAAAATCGCGGAAAACAAACCCGAAGTTTTCGACGATGTGAAAAAGCAAGAGATCTTCGATTACATAAAAAACAATCAGCATATCGGCAAAGAAGCAAGGGCAGAACACAAGCAAAATGTTATTGCTTATAAAGAGTCCTTAGAGGAAATGAAAAAGCAAAAAAGCTGCCCTTATTGCAAAGGCGAGCTTGTGTTGAGAAAAGGAAAATACGGCGAATTTTATGGATGCTCCAATTATCCTAAGTGCAAATATATCCTAAAAGGAAAATAATATTTGAGGTACTACGATGCAAAAAGTTTTGGTTATAGGTTGCCCCGGTGCCGGCAAAAGCACCTTTTCAAGAGCACTGCGCGACAAGACGGGTCTGCCGCTTTTTCATCTGGATATGCTGTTTTGGAACGCCGATAAAACCAACATTTCCCGCGAAGAATTTGACCAAAAGCTTTCCGACATTCTAAAACAAGATCAATGGATCATCGACGGCAACTACGGCCGAACGCTGGAAACGCGCCTAAAGGAATGTGATACGGTGTTTTTGCTTGATTTTTCGGTTTCGGTCTGCCTTGCGGGCGCAGAATCGCGTATTGGAAAACCGAGAGAGGATATGCCCTGGACAGAGCAGGAATTTGATGCGGAATTTAAAGAGTGGATCACCGATTTTCCTAAAAAAGAACTGCCGCACGTATATGCGCTGCTGGGAAAATATAAAAATAAAAATATTATCATTTTCAAATCTCATAATGAAATAGTTAGGTTTTTGGAGTCGATACTATGAAAAAACTCAAAGGATGGATACTAATGCTTTTGATTTCTCTGTCGCTGTTTGGTATGACCGCTTGTTCCGGTGGCGGCATTAACTTTTATGAGCAAATCACGCCCGAACAGGCAAAAACAATTATGGACACCGAAAGCCTGCTCCGTCAGCTTACTGACAATTTCGACGAACTGATCTCTTGGGCGCAGCTTTACGAGGAAGCCACCTTGGAGAAAAAGAAGATGGTGGTAAACGCGCTTATCAACCGCATTGAGATGTTCCGCGATTATAAAGTGGAGATTGATTTTAACTTTGACTTTGAGCAATTTACCAACGGCTTAGACCACGCGGCATAAGAGGGCATAAAAATCTCCTTCTTGCAAAACGCAAGGAGGAGATTTCCTCGATTATTTATTTCATCACCTTAACAAAGTGGAACATTTCGTCGGGGCCTTCGTTTGGGCCGTGCTCGTCATCGTCCGGCATGGGGTGGGTGGGTGCAAAATACTCGCACCAAAACTCGTCGATTTTGAAACCGCATTTGTTAACGTAAAAATGGATATTACGCTTTTCAAAATAAGGGGTGCAGGTTTCCCACACTTCCGTTTCGGGGTGCAGTGCCTCGACAGCCAGCCACGCGCCGTAGCCGATGCCTTTTGTGTGCTCCTCGGGGGAAACAAAGAGAATTTCCAATTCGTTATGGTGGGTTTCCTTGTCGATCTTCAGAATGACACCGCCCACGTTTCTGCCATCCAACACAATGCGATAGGTTTCACTATTGGGGGCATCAATACAACGCTCGATGGTTTTGCGGGAAATGATCTCGCCGTCATCGTCAATATGGTCGTCGCGCTCGCCGAATTCTTGCAATGCGCCATACTTAAACGACCATTGATTATCCAAGATAAACTGCTCACGATCGTCGGCAGTCAAGGGAACGAGGGTAACTTCGGTGTATTTCATAAAAGCCTCCTAAAAAACAAAAACTCCGGCTATTGCTTTGCACAATAACCCGAGCTCACTCGGACACCTAATCCGGCAATATGAGCGCTACGGCACTCTGCCTCCGGTGACGTATTTTTTGTTATTGTACCGCCAAATGCACGAAATGTCAATGTAAAAGCCGAGCAGATGGTCTGCTCGGCACGGCTGCACGACAAAATTAAAGTTCAATCTTAGAGGCGTATTCTTCGAGTGCGTGATTGATTTCCTCTTCACACTCCCAAAACACATCATCGCATTGTTCTAAAATTTCTTCAGATTTTTCATCCTCTTCTTTTTCTTCCAATACACGATATGCTTTATACGCCTTTTTTAAATTGGCTTTGAGCTTTGTAGATAATATTTGTTCCAATGCCGCCATTTCTTTCTCTAAATCACCGACATTCTCAACATTGGTAAAATACTGATCGTGCCCACCATTGTTGACCTCACTTTGATAGGTCATAAGTTCAGCATATGGAGAATCGACTTTTTTCTCTACCCACAAATCCCACATTTTATTCCATTTTAATTGTTCTTCGGTCAATTGGGGTTTCTTCTTAAAAATATCAAACAATCCCATAAAATCACCTCTTGTGAGTATTATAGCACATCTTGTCGCATAGATATAGACCCTAAAAAAATACCCACTCAAATTGAGTGGGCAAAAAAATAAAACTCGGTATGTTCATGGTGGAGATAAGCTGTTTTGTGCAGAGCGGCAGATTGTTCTCGTCTATGAGTTTCGGTACAGCCCGTTAGGGCGGCGCAATCCCTCGGTGCTAAAAAAGTGCACACCGGCACGTTTTCCGAGCGCACCGCTTCGATCCCGCTTTGCACCAACAAAAAAAGGACACCGTAAAGGTGTCCTTTTCGTTGGTGGAGATAAGCGGGATCGAACCGCTGACCTCTTGAATGCCATTCAAGCGCTCTCCCAGCTGAGCTATACCCCCGTGGTGTCTCGCGACGTCACTTACTTTACCATATTTCACTTTTGTTGTCAACCCTTATTTTCTGCCTCAAAAAATTTTTTTGAAATTTTTTAAAAAATGTATTGACATTTTAAAGCAGTATGCTATACTGTGATTGTAATCGTTACAAATTTAAAACGATTACAGAAAAGGAGAAGGCGTATGGACCGAGAAAAACTGAGCGCTGAACTCCGGCAGAATGGTCTTTGTCCCACACAGCAACGGATTGCGGTGTACGAGTATCTGATACAACATCGCACGCACCCAACCGCCGATATGGTCTATCGAGCATTGGCAAAAGAGCATCCGTCGCTGTCGCGCACCACGGTGTACAACACTGTACACGCTTTGGCGAAAGCGGGGCTCATCCGTGTGGTCACCATCGACGCCGATGAACAGCATTTTGATGCCGGCATGGAAGATCACGGGCATTTTCGTTGTTCCGAATGCGGAACGCTGTACGATTTCCCGCTAGCAGCTGATACGGTACGTCCCCTACTCCCCAACGGTTTTTCAGTCGGGATGTGGGATGTGTATATGACCGGCATCTGCCCCAACTGTCAGTCCAATCAATAAAAATTTTAGTATTTGGAGGAAAACGATTATGAAAAAGTATGTTTGCTTAGTATGTGGTTACGTTCACAACGGTGATGAGGCTCCCGCCTCCTGCCCCATCTGCCAGGCGCCGGCGGAGAAGTTTAAGGAAACGGCTCCCGCTCCCGTGGCAAAAGAAGAGGCATCGGTTGCCGTCACCGGTTACAAATGGGCGGATGAGCACCGCGTCGGTATCGCGCAAGGCGCTGACGCAGAAGTCGTCGAGATGCTCCGTGCCAACTTCACCGGCGAGTGCTCCGAGGTCGGTATGTATCTGGCGATGGCACGTGTTGCCCATCGCGAAGGCTATCCGGAGATCGGCTTGTACTGGGAAAAAGCCGCGTATGAGGAAGCCGAGCATGCTGCGAAATTCGCAGAATTATTGGGTGAAGTCGTCACCGACAGCACCAAGAAAAACCTCGCCATGCGCGTAGACGCCGAGCACGGCGCGACCGACGGCAAAATGATCCTCGCCCGCAAAGCGAAAGAACTTGGCTACGATGCCATCCACGATACCGTGCATGAGATGGCAAAGGATGAGGCGAGACACGGCAGAGCGTTCGAGGGGCTGCTCAACCCTTAGTTTAAATAATTCTTTTCAATGGCGACAAATTGCCGCCCACCCTACCGATACCATCAACAGCGGGCGGATGCACAGCATCCGCCCGCTCCTTTTGAAAAAAGGAGGTTTGACCATGATAAGAAAAGTCTTCCCCACCCTACTCGCTGTTGTTTTGGCTTTGCTGTTTTCCGCTTGTCAGAATGACGTATCCCCGGGTGAACCAACAACCACAACGGCCGAAACATCCGCCGCAACAACGACTGTGCCTTCTTCAACGGTAACCCCGTCTGCAACAACCGTCGCACAAACGATTTCGAGAGAGCAGGCAAAAACGATCGCCTTACAACACGCAGGGCTTACCGATGCTACTGTACGGCGAGCGGAAGCGGAACGAGACGTCGAACGAGGCGTTTTGGTATATGAAGTAGAGTTTGATCACAACGGATATGAATACTCATATGACATTCATGCCGAAACCGGTGAAATTCTACGGTACGAAAAAGAACGCGACGACTGACCTTGCCATTCTTTAAAAGATGTGCTATCATAACGGTAGCGCATCTTTCGCTTTTTTGAAAGAAGGGTGAATATGTTTAATTCGTTTGTTGATGTGGAAGAATACCTGTCCTCAGCAAAGTTAATGGTAGGCAGTGCTTTTATTTTCTTAACTTTGTTCGCAATAAATATCGGCGTTATTGTAGGAATATCGCATATTTATAAACCTTTGCCAACTTATGAAAAGAAATATTTATTTTTGTGTTCGTGTATTACGATGCCACTTAACATACTTTTTTTTGTTTTATCATTATACGAGAAAACGTCAATCGTAATAGTCCTCATTTTAATAGTCGCATTTATTTATTTGATATACTGGATACTTTCAAAATTTTCCGAAAACAATTCAGCATTAGCAAAGGCTATTATATTACAAACGGCGATTAACTCTGCGATATACTTTATTGGCTCATATATGTTATCCGGCTTTTATATCTTGCTTTTTTGTATGAACGGGATTTAGTGCAACAAAAGTGTAGTTCCAACATAAAGCCAAACACGACCCAACATCGAGGGACTTTTGTACAGATATTTTAAATAAGCGAAAAATCACACAAATAAAAAGTGTATGGAGATTTTTGTTTCCATACACTTTTTTCACATTCTATACACGCTGCTAAACGTATTATGACTTTTTACGAAATTTGATTGCTAAGGCCACACATACCATGATACCTATCACAAAGGGAACGGCATACAGAAAGGCCGCTTCGGGAGGAGCACTACAACCCGCGTGTTCGATACAACAAATCATGCCACGATAATAATAGGCAACCACAAAACACATAATATCCGATAACACAATCGCAAGAACGATAAACAAAGCACCGAGTTTTTTCATGGCCCACCCTCCCTTTAAGTGGATTATATCACACGACACTATAAATAGCAAGTGATCTGCAGCGTGCAGAGCATTTAAGGAACATCTTAACAGATACTTAAAATAAGAACTCCCGCCTATCTTTTTGTACAACATTTGATAGTGCTTTACTTTTCAGTAATTGTGTGATAAACTGTTTTTGCGACACTAACTCAATATCTTCTCTATGCAGGAGAAACTACCTTGGTAAAAGGTGTTTCTCTCTAATCCTGCATGGAGAAATGGTTAGTGTCGCAGCTACCCGAGGGAACACTTTTTCGGCACGTCCTTCGGGGCGTGCTTTTTTTATAGTGGGTGTACGGAATATGAGAAAAAAGCAAATAATAGACTCCACCGGAACACCGTTAACACCGTCACGGCAAGGGCGCAAATGCTTAGGCAACGGTGAGCATCCGGAATATGAGTGTTGTTGTGATGAGTGCGATTATTACTTGTACTGTTATCCGCAATACGATTGGCGGTTAACCACAACCGACGCACGGGAATCCACCTCGAATGGTGGATTCCACCGCGATCTCCCATGTTGCAAAAGTCAAAAGGATATGCTACTATAACGGTAGCCTATCGTTTTTATTTTGAGGAGGGGTTTTATGAAAACAAGTCTCGCGCTCTTGCTAGCACTGCTTCTTATGGCTATTCTGTTTACCGGTTGCGGTGAAGAAGATGCGACGGACGTAACCACTACCGCCGACAACACCACCACTACCGTTGCCGAGGAAGTCGGTACAACCGTGTCCGACAGCACAACAACAACCACCATGGCGGCTGCCACAACAACCAAGCGGCCCACCACCGATCACGCAAACGGCACCGGTGGCACTACCGCTGCACCCACAACAACCACAACCGCCGCCAAGCCGACCACGGCCACGATTGATCCTAAAAATTACAAAGATAATTACTATTATGTCGGCACCTTGCAACCCGACGGTGATGGGTTGGTCCGTCCCCGTCTGCTGTTTGAGGGCGAGTATTGTGTGATTATGCATTATACGTACTCCGCCACCAAAACGGATGACGATCAGCAGCCGTTCGAATATCAAGGTAAAACCTATTACGGTGAAGGCGAAGGAATGTCGCCGTATCAGTTTGAACTGACAGCAACGGAGATCGTGGTCAAGGATCAGAACAATAACAATACCGCCGTTATGAAGCTGGCCCTGCAAAGCGATGGCAATATGCGGGTAACCGCAACCACCGACCCCTTCTTTCCCGTAGGACTCATCCTCACCCCAACCGCACAATAATTAAGATTACATTTCAGGAGGAATGGATATGAAAAAACTGTTGGCCTTATGCTTTTGCTTCGCAATGATTCTTTCACTCGGCGTTCTGCCGATAAGCGCCGCCGCACCGACCTTGCACGAAACCTTTGAGTCGCTGGTCAGCTTTGAAAATTACAAATGCCAAAGCGCACAGCCGAACGGCTTTGCGGCATCTGTCATTCGAGATGAAATGATGGAGAGGTACGCCTTTGACCTGTCAATCGAATGGTGGGGTGAAAACGCCCCGTCGTATACGGAAGCGAAAAAAGCGGATTTTGAAAGCTATGTCAACGCACGCTATGAGGTGTCCGCACCGACGTGGGATGCCATTCGTGCCGAAACCGTCGGTTATTACGATCCGCAAGCAGACAACCACGAGCAAGTCCCGTTTTTCAATGCCGAAAAGCAGGTATATATCATTGCTTCCCCCGGCGGGTACGGCGGCGGCATTCCACAATCGGAATATGTCGGCTATGTAAAAAACGGCGAGTTTTATGAAGTGTATCTGCAATTGGTGGACTACGTGGAAACCAAACCGAGCACCGGCGTAGAGGGTAAGGATTGGTTTGAAGAGGAAATGTATGGTGACACACTGTACAAGGTTCCGTCAAAAAACTATCATAAATATACCGTTACCTATAATAACGGCATTATGAAAAAGTATAAATCCACCAACGAAACGGCGGTACCTGCCAACTTGATCAAAGCCGGTGAGGCCGCACCCACCACGACGACCAAGAAGACGACCAGCACTACAAAAGCAGCAGCAACGACAACAACGACCACCACCGTTTCCGCTGCGACCACCACCGTGACCGATACAACAACAACCGTTCCGCCCGTGCAGGAACTGCCGGTAACCGCGGTTGAAACAGAAGACATTGTGATCAAGACTGCAGAAGATGCTTTCCCGAAAGATACCGTCGTGGAAGTAGTTGTGATTACCGAAGGAGAAACTCTCACAACAGTGCAAACCGCTCTGGAAGAGATCGTCGAAAAGTTCGTGGTATTTGAGATCACTGCACAAAGCAACAATGTTGCGGTACAACCCAACGGCATCGTGCGTGCCAGCTTTACCGTGCCGGACGGCTATAACCCTGACCTGCTCGCTGTTTACTACGTTGCACCCGACGGTCAAAAAGAGGAGATTCCTTCTACCGTTGATAATGTTACCGGCACAATTGTGGCCGAGTTGTCACACTTCAGCACCTACGTGTTGGCCGAGAAAACAGCTACCCCGATCGTAGACAGCGGCACCGATACGACACCCGCCGTACAAAACACCTTCCAGTGGATGATTCCTGTGATCATAGCGGTCGTGGTGTTGGCCGCTGCCGGCGCAGCAGTTTGGTTCTTTATGATGCGTAAAAACAACGCCACCAATGCCTAATCCCGAAACACAAAAACCGCTTGAGGTGTTTGCCTCAAGCGGTTTTTTATGGCTTATTTCACCGGATATCCCGCAGCGGCAACCGCCGCTTTTGCGAGGATATCGGTAGGATCGACCGTATCACTTGCCACAATGCCGTATTTTTCAAACGCGACCGGCAGCTCCGTACAGCCGAGTATGATCCGCTCGACTCCCGCCTCACGCAAATGCTGCAAGACGGCTTTAATGGCTTGGATGTCGAAAGTGGGAGCGCCGGCTTTTACGCCGTCATAGATCAAACGCATGACCTCGCGTTGTCCGTCTGCATCGGGGCAGATGGTTTGAATACCTGCCTGCTCTAATTCTTTTTGATACACACCCGATTGTACCGTCCCGTCCGTTGCAAGCAACCCCACGCGAATAATACCCTCACGTTTGAGAGCCACCGCCGTTTCACGGATCATATGCAGAACCGGTACCGGAGAGGCGGACACGATCTTGTCATAGAAATAATGTGAGGTGTTGCAGGGGATGAGCAACAGCTGGGCCCCTATGGCGGCAAGCTTCTCCGCCGATTCCGTAATATACGGCACAGGAGACTCGCCACCGGACAGAATCGCTTCGGTGCGATCCGGAACACCGGTATGACAGTCGATATAGATGCGAATATGCTCCGCATCACTGTGCGCATCGGTCGCATCGAGCACCTTGCCGAACAGATCTTGCGTGGCTTTCGGGCCCATGCCGCCGATTATACCGATCGCCCGTTTTTGCATACCATTTCACCTCTCCCCTCGTATTATATCACATAGCCCTACGTCTGGCAAGACGATAAATTTTTCCGTATTTTTTTGAGAATTAATCATTGCACCCTCCCACAAAATATGATATGCTATTGTTACTGTGAATTATTAAAGAAGGGGATGTGCAACATGGTATTCAGCAGCTTGGAATTTTTGTTTGTGTTCATCCCCATTGTTTTTGCAATTTACTACCTTGTTCCGGCAAAATACCGCAACCTTTGTCTGCTTTTGGGCAGCATCGCGTTTTATGCATATGGTACACTGGATCAACCTTTGTACATTCTTTTGTTTTTACTATCCTCGGTAATGAACTGGTTTTTCGGCTTGCGCATTGCGCGTAGCAAACAGCATCGCCGCTTATGGCTCATTATCGGGCTTGTGTATAATTTCGGTTGGCTGTTTGTTTTCAAATACGCGGGCTTTTTCTTCCGCACGGCACAAAGCGCGCTGGACCGCATTTGGCCGTTGTCCGGCATTGAATTGCCTGCCGTCAACCTGCTTCTCCCCATCGGCATCAGCTTTTACACCTTCCAGATCGTGTCGTATCTGCTCGACGTATACCGCGACACCGTGCCGGCAGAACGCTCACTCATTCGTCTGGCAACCTATCTGTATATGTTTCCGCAGCTAATTGCCGGCCCGATCGTCACCTATTCACAGGTGGGCGAGCAGCTGTACAATCGCGATCTATCGCTTGCCCGCACCAACGATGGCTTAAAGGATTTCACCATCGGCTTAGGCCTTAAGGTGCTGCTTGCCAACCGCATCGGCAATCTGTGGACAGATGTCAGCGACATCGGCTTTGACAGCATCTCCACCCCGCTCGCGTGGATGGGTATGATCGCCTTTGCCTTGCAGATTTACTTTGATTTCTACGGCTATTCTCTGATGGCAATCGGCCTTGGTAAGATGCTGGGCTTTGATTTTCCCGAGAACTTCCGCCATCCGTATATGGCATTGTCCGTCACAGATTTTTGGCGTCGCTGGCATATTACACTCGGTTCTTGGTTCCGCGACTATCTGTATATCCCCCTCGGCGGCAACCGTGTGAGTGTACCGCGTCACATCGTGAATATGCTGATCGTATGGCTTTGCACCGGCTTCTGGCACGGTGCAAACTGGAACTTTCTCTTATGGGGATTCATTTTCTTCGTTTTGCTCGTACTGGAAAAATACGCTATGAAACCGACCCTGGAACGCTATCCGGTACTCGGGCACAGTTACATGTTCATCATTATCCCCGTTACCTTTTTAATTTTCGCCATCACGGATCTGTCTCAGCTCGGCATTTACTTTGAGCGCCTGCTTCCCTTCCTGCCGGGCGAACCGATCAACGTCTTTGCCGGTGACTGGCTGAAATACGGCAAAGCGTACGGTTTACTGATCCTCGTCGGTCTGGTGTTCTGCACCAAAGGGCCGCGGCGGCTGTACGAACGTATCAAGGACTCCATTTGGGGCACACTTATTTTACTCGCCATTTTCTGGGGATCGGTATATTACCTGTATCTCGGCTTAAACGATCCGTTCTTGTATTTCCGTTTTTAGCCAAAGCATTGAAACTTGAACCAGCCCAAAAGGGCGGGATTTCGGTGCTTTTTGGCTTTTCGTCGAAAGCAGGCGTCAGCCTTGCTTTTTCCTCAGCACCAAAAATCATCACAAAATACCGCGCCTTTTGGGTCGCAGAATTTTGAGGGTGTCGAGTTTTTTGGTGTGCGAGGCAAAAACACAGTTAATCCCTTCGGATTAACGAGTATTTTAACGATGTCACAACAGAAAATTCGCCCCTCAAAATCAGGTTCGGGTTTGAATGTTTTGGCTAGGAGGTATCATCATGAAAAAGTTTATGCAACACTCGTATATGATCCTGCTGATTCTCACCTGTGTGATCATTGTCCCTGCAGCTTTGTTGTTGCAGTCCTGTGACAATCAACCGATCGACGAACCGGCAGATCCCACCACCACGGTTACCACAACCGTGACAACGACCGAATCCGCCACAACCACAACAACACTCGGTACCGATACAACCACGACTACAGCCCCTCGACCGACCGAATCGACGACTACCCGAACAACCGCCTCCACCACCTTCCCGAATGCATCGGACGTTGTCTCCTTCTCGGATACCTTGTTCATCGGTGATTCCCGCACGGTGGGATTGCGTGATTACGGCAAAATTTCAGATGCCACCTTCTTCTGTGCGGTCTCTTTAAGCTCCAATAACTTGCTGACAAAAGCTATTGAAGTCAGCGGCTACGGTGAAATCAAGCTAAACACTTTGCTGGAGAAAAAGCAGTTCAAGACCGCCTACATCATGCTCGGCATCAACGAGATTGGCGGCACACTTTCCGGTATCGCCCAAAAATATCAGAAGATCATTGATGCCATCCATGAAAAACAACCGGATACGCTCGTCATCGTACAATCCACCTTGCACGTCACCAAAACGCGCAACGATAATGAGGTTGCAAAAGGCGGGTATTTCAACAACAATCGTATCAATGATCTTAACACCCATTTGGCCGGCCTCGCCAACGGCACAACCGTACAGTACCTGGATATGAATCCGATGTTTGACGACGAATACGGTTGCATGATGGCAGCAGCCGCCGCAGGCGATGGTATTCACATCAAAGCAAAGTATTATTTGCTGTGGCGTCAATATCTTGACGAGCACCGCATCGCCTAACCAAAAAAATTGCCCGCCCAAGGGGAGTTCCTTGGGCGGGTTTTTAAATTGTCGTTATCCACCGAACAGTCTATCGTAATAGTCGTTTTTGAGAATGAGGTTCGAATAGGTAAATTTCCGACTGACCACATTGGATACCGTCTTGACGTAATCCTCGGGAATAACCACGCCCTCATTAGCGGTAAAGGTCTTTTTGGCGGCATCGTAACGTCCGTACTCGGTGATCCAGCTACGGTTAGAAAAGCACACCAGCGCCGGCGCATCCGACAGGAAGTCACGGCCCATCATCAGGCGCGAATCGTATTCCAAACCGAACAAATTGGAAATCGTCGGTAACAGATCAATGCTGTAGGTCGGCTCATCAATGACGATGCTCTCAAGCCCCTTGTGCCACATAATCAACGTGTTGCGGTATTTTTCAAAGGTGGAGCTGGTATCCTTTCCCGCAAGCTCACTGTAATAGTCCGTCTCGTTTGCCTGCTGCAATCCATAAGGATAGTGGTCGGCAGTCAACACGATTACGGTCTCCTCCGCAATGCCGCGCGCCTCTAAATTGTCGATCAATTCTTTCACCATCAAATCCAGTTCGATCTGACAAGCAAGGTATGCTTTGACCGGCTCCGATTCATACGGCAGATCCGCCACCTCAGACTTATGGTAGGAAGCCATGCTATTCCCCATAAAGGTGTACAGCATGTGACCGCTGACTGTTAGGTAATAGGTGTGAAACGGCTGATCACCGTCCATATAACTTGCAGCGGTCGCCTTTGCCATCAGGTAATCGGAATTCGGCCACCGTGTTTTGGTATTTTTACCCGGATAATAGTCGGAATAATCCAATGTCAATCCGTTGCCGATACCCTTATAGGTATACCCCAAATTGGGATGAGATTTATGCCGTCCATAATAGGTATAGGTGTGATTATGATAGGCATAGGTGCCGTATCCCAGTTTTTTGAACATATTGCCAAGGGAAAAATACATGTTGCGATCCGCAGAATATTCCATGCTGTGCACACCCGTCGCCGGCATGAGCCCTAACAAACTGGTATATTCACCGTCCGAGGTAGACACACCCCAACCGGGGGTATAGTAATTGGTACACTGAATTCCCTCATGTGACAGTTTGTACAATGTCGGCGTCAACTTTTCGCTGACTGCATACGGTGAAAAGCCTTCTGCGACAATGAAAATGAGATTCTTACCTTTGAATTTACCGGTATATTCGTTTTGCATCGTCGGCGTAACCGATGCAAAATACTCGTGCATCTGCTTAAATGTTTTGTTGGTCTCTTTCTCCGCCAAACTTTCAAGGTCGAGCCCGTCAATCATATTTTCTTGATACACAATCGGTTCCGGATCAGGATCCTTTTGCTCATCCGTCGGCAAAGAGACATCCCCGTCCAAATCTTCGACCGCTTCGCCGAAAACCAGATATTTGACGTCCAACTGTGCGGTGGTGAGTACACCAAAGCTTGCCATCGACTCATCAACAGAAAATGTCTTGGTATACAAGCGAGCAGGGCTTGTGTCACCTTGGCTGAAGCACAGCGTAATCAACACCGCAATCAACTGCAGTGCGGCTGCCGTACCTACTAACAGACCTTTCAGCTTCCACGGTATGCGGCGTGCCGGTGCCAACCGTTCACCGAACACCGCATAGACCGCAACCGGTACCCACACGAGCAAAATGGAAGGCAGGTTCCGCAAAATCGATAACAGCGTATCGTACCAGAACTGCATGACCTGACCCACGTTTTTAACCGAATACAAAATGTAAAAGGTATCAAACACTCCATAATAGACGATCTGTGAACTAATGATAAGTGCCACCGCCGCCAACAATCCGATGGCTATGCCGCGGTTGACCTTCTTCTTCCCAAAAGTACACAGCAAATACCCCCCCAGGGCAAGCGGCAGTGTAAACAAAAAGGTCAAAAACAAACCGACTCCGAAGAAGCGGTCGACCACAAAAATGCGGAAAACCAGTTCCATCCAAACAAATGCAAGCGGCAGGTACAGCAAGAAGCCCCATACCGGAGCCGGTTTGGCCGGTGCCGCGTGACGACGATCCTTCATTGGTATCACGTTCCTCACATAGGTGATATTCTGTCGTAAACAGTCGATTTTAGTATAGCACGTATCGTCACAATAGTCCAGTTTATTTTATGTGTCCGCTTCACAATTATTGACGATGTCGCTTTTTTGTTTTATAATGTTGTTGATAAACTATTCAAACTCTGTTCATACACCGCCATGCGGAATTTTGTTACAATAAGGTGACACGATCTGCTCGAACCTGCCGCAAAGCGGCTGATTCCGGGTCTTTTCACCCCATTCGATCTCGCAAGGCAATAACCGAAAAGGAGGGTATCTGCATGGATCCGATTAAAATTATGGTAGCAGACGATGACAGCAACATCTGCGAACTTTTACGTCTGTATCTCACCAAAGAAGGCTTTGATTCGATTGTCGTGGACAATGGAGAGGAAGCCGTTGCACGCTTTGAAACGGACAAGCCCGATCTCATTCTGTTGGACGTGATGATGCCGAAACTGGACGGATGGCAGGTGTGCCGCAAAATCCGCAAAAAATCAGATTGTCCCATCATCATGCTCACCGCTAAAGGCGAGCTCTTTGATAAGGTCCTCGGCTTGGAACTCGGTGCAGACGACTATATCGTCAAGCCATTTGAAGCAAAAGAGGTTATCGCCCGCATCAAAGCGGTACTGCGCCGTTCGGGGTTATCGCAAAAGGAAAAGATCAAGGAAGTATCCTACGACAAGTTATATATCAACATGGAAAATTACGAGTTGCGCGTAAACGGTGAACAAATCGATGCCCCGCCCAAAGAGATGGAGCTCATTTATCACCTGGCAAGCAACCCGAACCGTGTCTACACGCGTGACCAGTTGTTGGACGAGGTATGGGGCTTTGAATATTACGGTGACAGCCGCACGGTAGATGTGCACGTCAAACGCTTGCGTGAAAAATTAGACGGCGTATCCGAAGAATGGACACTCAAGACCGTGTGGGGTGTCGGATACAAGTTTGAGGTTAAACAACATCATGTTTAAAAGTGTTTTTTCAAAATACTTTACCGTGACCGCCGCCGTGATTTTTTTCGCATTTGTGCTGCTTGCGGGAACGCAAGCACTGTTCGCCCGCCGTTACTGGTTGCGCGACAAGGAAGTGCTTCTGAGCAATCACGCTTCCAACATTGCCGGCTTTATATCGGAAAACTCGTTTGAACTGTTACCCGGAGAGTACGTCATCCCCGCCTCCCTTACCCCGACAATAAAACGGTTAGCGGAATCCTTTGACGGCAGCGCCATTGTGACAGATACTTCCTTTCAGGTTCTCTTGTGTTCCGAAGGGGTTCCCTGCGCGCATATTGGCGAAAAACTGCCCGGCACTCTGCGTTCGGCATTGCAAAACAATTCACTGTTTACAGTCAGCCGTATCGGCAACTTTTACAGCGAGGCAAAATATTGCTCAGGTGCCACGCTGTATAAGGACAACACCGTCATCGGTTACGTTCTGGTCACCACCTCCGCCGCGGAGTTGCTTGACTATATTGTGGACAACATTCAGATCTTTTTGATCTCGGCTCTTGCCATTCTAATGATTTCCTTTGTGGTGCTGTATCTGATGACCTACCGCTTTGTGCGTCCGCTCCGCCAAATGGCGACCGCTACGCGCCGGTTCAGCCAAGGCGATTTTTCCTATCGCGTGAAGGTACACGGCAAAGATGAAATTGCAGAGCTGGCGGCCGCGCTTAACGGTATGGCCGTTTCGCTTTCCTCGGTAGAAGAGATGCGCCGCAGCTTTGTGGGGAACGTATCCCATGAGTTGCGCACGCCGATGACTACCATTTCCGGTTTCATCGACGGCATCTTAGACGGCACCATTCCACCGGAACGTCAGACGGAGTATCTGAAAATCGTATCCGACGAAACCCGTCGGCTCTCACGTTTGGTGCGCTCCATGTTAGATCTATCCCGTATCGACAGCGGGCAGTTGAAACTGAGTCCCGTTTCGTTTGATCTGACAGCTATCGCATGCAACACCTTGGTGTTGTTTGAGAAACGCATTGAAGACAAAGAACTGCAAATTGAGGGCATTGACACCTGTGGTCCGCAATATATCACCGCCGACTATGATCTGATACAACAGGTCGTGTATAATCTCATTGATAATGCCGTAAAATTTACAGAGCGGGGTGGGCGTATCCGTCTGCTTATTTTCCGTAAAGATGACCGCACCTATTGCATGATCCGAAATACCGGTACGGGAATTCCCGCAACCGAGTTGCCGCACATTTTCGACCGCTTTTATAAGAGTGACCGCTCACGCGGTCTGGACAAGAGCGGCACGGGTCTGGGTCTTTACATCGTCAAAACACTCATCGACCTGCACGGCGGTGAGATCACGGTATCCTCCCGTGAGCAGGAATATTGTGAATTTGTCTTCTGGTTACCGGATTCACAAAAAAATGGATAGTTGTTCAACAAAAAAACACAATTCTCTACTATACTGGTCTTGTAAACCACCGAAAGGCGTGAACAATCATGGATGAATGGAATATGTTTTCAAACAATCCTCAAGAAAACAAACCCGAGCAAGCGCAGCCTGAACAGCCGGTAACATCGGCACCAAGTGAGGCGCAGCCTGAACAGCCGATCTCCCCGCCTCAGTCTGAACCTGCGCCGCCGTACGATCCGTACGGATGGCATACCCCGCCGACGTATGCGGCACCTACCCCATCCCCGCAACCGCCGGCAAAAAAACCGAATGGTACGAAAATCGCGATTGCCGTGATTGGGGTGCTGTGTGCCGTCACCATTATCACCTTGTCGGTATTAGTAGGCTTGCTGTATCGAAACGGCGGCAGCCTTTTCCCTGCACCGACGGATACCGATACCGATTTGGGCAATACCAATGCCCCTACGCTGCAGATCACGGAACCGGATGAAGATGCTGAAGGTCTTACCACCACGGAAATCGTGGACCGCAACCTTGACAGCACGGTGCTGCTGACAATCTACAGCTCTTCCTCTTCCACCGGTTTCCCGTTTGGCCAAACCACCGAGCAAGAAGTACAATCCGGCTCGGCAAGCGGTATCATTATGTCCGAGGACGGCTATATCATCACCAACTGGCACTGCGTTGTCAATGAATCTACCAACCAAGAATTCCCGCGCATTGATGTCAAATTGTATGATGGCACCGTGTACGAGTATGCCGAGATCATCGGGCACGACTCTTCCACCGACCTTGCCGTCATCAAGGTAGATGCGACCGGTCTGCAGCCCGCCGAATTCGGCAATTCCGACAACCTGAAGATGGGTAATAAGGTCGTTGCACTCGGCAATTCGGGCGGTCTTGGTTGGTCGACCACACAGGGTATCGTCTCCGGTCTTGCCCGTGACGTATATGAAGATACCGGCTACGCTATCAAATGCTTGCAGATTGACGCCGCGATCAACCCCGGTAATTCGGGTGGTCCGTTGTTCAACGCCGCAGGCCAGTGTATCGCGGTTAACTCCGCAAAAATTGTAGCAGACGGCTATGAAGGTATCGGTTTCTCCATCCCGATCAACGAGGCAAAAATCATCATTGATGACATTTTGAAAAACGGTTACGTCACCGGTCGAGTGGCCCTGGGTATCACCGGTCAGACCTACAGCGATTCCCATTACAAGGGATTCCTGATCTACACGATTGAGAATGACTCGCCGATGAAGAACACCGAAGCCAAACGCGGTGATCTGATCACCGCCGTGAACGGCACGACTGTTGAAAGCTACGCTGAGCTGCGTTCGGAACTTGCAAAACACAACGTGGGTGATACGGTAACTCTCACCCTACTCCGTTCCGAAAACCGTCAAGTACGAGAGCTTACCGTCAGCGTAAAGCTCGCGGAATCAAAAGGCAACTAAACCGGTAGGGGGATAGCAACACTATCCCCCTTTTTATTTTGTGAAAACACCTTGCACCACCATACACTTTGTGCTATACTCTTAAGAGATATGTATGGATAAGGAGATTTTAGTATGTCCGGTCATTCCAAATGGAATAATATTAAACGCAAAAAAGAAAAAACAGACGGTCAAAAAGCCAAGATCTTCACTAAGATGGGCCGTGAGATCGCGGTAGCTGTGAAAGAGGGCGGCAGTGCTGATCCCGCTTCCAACTCGAAACTCAAAGATGCCATTGCCAAGGCAAAAGCAAACAACGTGCCTAACGAAAACATTCAGCGTACTATCAAGAAGTTCACCGACAACAGCGACATCAACTACGAGGAGATCGTATACGAGGGCTACGGTCCTT